>JAQAZZ010000086.1:0-3021 GCA_032127075.1 Micrococcales bacterium
AGCCGGGGCGGCGGGATCGGCCGGCGGCGGTGGGGCCGCGGGATCAGCCGGGGCGGCGGGATCGGCCGGCGGCGGTGGGGCCGCGGGATCGGCCGGTGCCGCGGTGGTCGGCGGGGCCGGCGGAACCGGATCTGCGGTGGCGATAGTCGCAGGCAGGGCGATGGTGATCGCGCTGGCGCCAGCGACTGCGGTCGTGGCGAACGCCGTCCACAGGCCCGAGCGTCGTGAGGTGGGGTCCGGCTGCTTCATGGCAAAAAACCTACCGTGTTGCGGCCGTGACGCAAGTGCGTGGTGAGGTGTGTCCGGCTACAGGATCATCCCGATCGGGCCCGGGGGTGAATACCGACCGCCTGGGTCTTGACGGAGAACCACACCTGCTGACCTACCTGCAAGCCCAGTTCGGCGACGGCCTCGGGGGTGACGTCGGCGGCCAGTCCGCAGCCGCCGTCGGCCTGCGCCTCAGCGCGCACGCGCACGGCCGCCCCGCTGACCTCCAAGCCGGCGATCCGTACCGGAATGCTGTTGCGCGGGCTGCCGTGGGGTTGCTCGCGGTAGACCGCTACGGCCGCGGGCGGGAACACGGCGACGACATCTTGACCCGATCGCAGCGTCCCGGACGGGTTGCCGTGCCACGGGAGTCCCGTCTCACCCCGCAACGCGCCCGGCCCCACCAAAACTCCCCGCACGAGGTTGACGCCGGCGATTCGGGCACCGAACTGGCTGCGGGGCGCGGCGAGGACGTCGGCGACCCGGCCGACCTCGGCCACCTTCCCGGCCTCCAAAACCAGTACCCGATCTGCGAGGGTGAGGACGTCGATCAGATCGTGGGTGATCAGCAACGCGCTGCGGGAATCCGCGGTGAGCACCCGGCGCAGCACCGACCGGGCCGCGGCGGCGCCGGCGACGTCCAGGCCGACCAGCGGTTCATCCAGAAGCAGCGCCTCTGGTTCTGCGGCCATGGCCCGGGCCAGTGCCACCCGCTGGGCCTGCCCGCCCGACAGCTGACCGGGAGCACGGTCGGCGAGATCGTCGACACCCACCTCGGTCAGCCACCGCCGTGCGCTCAATCGCGCCGATGCCCGGTCGGTGTAGCGGCGCGCCCCGAATTCCACATTCGCGATGACGCTCAGGTGCGGGAACAGCAGCGGATTCTGCAGCAGCACCCCGATCCGACGGTCGTGGATCGGAACGCGCACGCCGCGGTCGGTGTCGGTCAGTGTCCGCTCGCCGACCCGCACCACCGCGTAATCGGCCCGAAGCAACCCCGCGATCACCTCGACGGTTGTGGACTTGCCGGCACCATTGGGACCGAGGATCGCCAGCACCTCGCCGGCCGCGACGGTGAACTGCACGTCCAGCCCTCGGGCGAGTACCCGGGCGCGCAGGTGCAACTCAGCCATCGGCGCCCGCCCGGGTCCCGAACCGCGATCCGGTGCCCACCGCGGACCAACCGGCGATCCGGCTTCCGCCGAGTCCGATCACGACGACGGCGGCAATGGCGATGAGCAGGACCGACAGCGCGACCGCGGCCTGCGGGTCGGATTCCCGTTGCAGGTAGATCTCCAGCGGCAGGGTGCGGGTCACGCCCTGCCGCGATCCCGCGAAGGTCAGGGTGGCCCCGAACTCGCCGAGGGCCCGGGCAAATGCGAGCACCGCGCCCGCGATCAGGCCCGGGGTCAGCAGTGGCATGCTCACCCGCCACCACACGGTGGCAGGGCGGGCGCCGAGGGTGGCGGCCACCACGTCATAGTCCCGCCCTGCCGTGCGCGCCGCTCCTTCGAGTGCGATGACGAGGAAGGGCAGCGACACGAATGTCTGGGCCAGCACCACCGCGGCCGTGGTGAACGCGATCCGGATCCCGGCCGCCTCCAGATAGTGCCCCAGCAAACCAAGCCTGCCGAACACGTACAGCAGCGCGAGGCCGCCCACCACCGGAGGCAGCACCAGCGGCACCAGGATCAGCGGGCGGATCACCCTGGCGAGCCAGCCACCGTGGCGAGCAAGCACCAGCGCCAGTGGCACGCCCAGAATCAGGCACAGCAGGGTGCTCATCGTGGCGGTTCGCAGGCTCAGCAAAAGCGCCGCCCGAGAGTCCGGACTGGTGATCAGCGCACCGAATCGCGACCAGTCGACTTTCACGGCCATCCCGACCAGGGGCACAACCACGAAGACCACGCCGAGGGCCGCGGGCGGATAGACCCAGCGAGGCAGCGCTGCGCCCGGCGCCCCGATCGCTCTCATGGCGTCCTACCCTAGGCCCGCGGCGCGTGACTACCGTCGAGTAACATCTCCCATGCGAGATGGAGGAGCAACGCGATGGACGTGCTGGTTACCGGAGCAGACAGCGAGTTGGGGCGGACGGTCGCGGAAACATTCCGCGCCGCCGGTCACCAGGTGGTGGTCAGTGGTGCGGCCCGAGATGAACTCGAGTTGATCGCCAAGGAACTCGAGGTCGACGCCGTCGTGTGCGATCCCGCCGACCCGATCAGCCTGGCCGACGTCCGGACGCAGTTCCCCCGGCATCTGGACACCATCGTCACCATCCCCGGACCCACGTGGGGCGACGGGGATCCGCGGGCCTACAGCCCGGCCGAGACCGCCGCGGCGTGGCGGTCCGCCTTTGATCGCACCGTGGTCGCCGCGGTGCTGACCGTCCAATCCGTCTCCGACAATCTCCGCTCCGGCGGGTCCATCGTGACCGTCGTCGGCCACGGTGGCGCCGACACCGCACCGGGTGCCGCGGTCAAGGCCGCGCTAGCGGAGTGGACCGCCGGGCAGTCCGAGCAACTCGGGGCGCGAGGTATCACGATCAACACGGTGGCCTGCGGTCGAACGTCGCAGCCCGGCTACACCGGACTGGCCGCCGTCCAATCGTCGGTGCCCGCCGAGATCGCGAGGCTCGCACTGTTTCTCGCCACCCCGGCGGCACGGCACATCACCGGACAAACCCTGCACGTCGGTGGGGGCGCGGCGGCGTCCTACGGCTGAGCTTTCCCGCCACCCTGGCGAGACGTACCCCCG
>JAQAZZ010000087.1:0-2634 GCA_032127075.1 Micrococcales bacterium
TGTACGTCTACCTGTACTGGACCGCCTCCGCCCGGGACGCCGCCGAAGGCCGCACCGTGTTCGGCAAGCCCGGCGGCGGGACCCGGATGACGCTCCACCCTCTGCGGCACCAGCAGCTCCGGCCGCTCCGGCCGCCGCCCCCGAGCCGGCAGCACCCCCGGCTCCCCCGGCCGCGCCTGCGCCAGCCCCGGCTCCCGCAGCTCCCGCCCCGCTGCCCCCGGACCCGAACCCGCCCCGCTCCGGCAGTTCGGCCGTCCCGGGCTCCGAGACGCCGGTCTTCCTGCCCGCGCTCGGTGAGTCAGTCACGGAGGGGACAGTCACGCGCTGGCTGAAGAACGTGGGCGACATGGTGTCGGCCGATGAGCCGCTGCTGGAGGTCTCCACGGACAAGGTGGACACCGAGATCCCGGCCCCGAGCTCCGGGACCCTGCTGGAGATCCGCGTCAACGAGGATGAGACAGCTGAGGTCGGCCAGACGCTCGGCGTGATCGGCACTCCCGCACCGGCAGGGGCCGAACAGCCGGAACCGACACAGCCCGAGCCGGCCGCGGCGCCCACACCACCGCCCGCACCTGCCGCCGCTCCGGCTCCGCCAGCACCGCCCGCGGCTCCGGCCGCAGAGGCACCCAGTTCAGGAGCGCACGCGGGCGCAGCCCCATCCGACCTGTATGTGACCCCGCTGGTGCGCAAGCTCGCAGCCCAGGCGGGCGTGGACCTCTCGACGGTCACCGGGACGGGTGTCGGTGGTCGCATCACCAAGCAGGACATCTTCGACGCGAAGAACCGCCCTGCTGGTAGCACTCCGGCCGCGGCACCGGCCAAGGCTGTCCCAGCGGCGGCTCCGGCCAGCCCCGCGGCCGCCGCCCCTGCCAAGCCTGCAGCGCCCGCACCCGCGACTGCAGCGGCTGCCCCGGCAACTACCGGCACCGCCCCGGGCACCCAGAAGATGAGCCGCCTGCGCAGGGTGATCGCCGAGCGCATGGTCGAATCGCTGCACGTGTCAGCCCAGCTGACCACGGTGGTCGAGGCAGACGTCACCCGGATCGCCGCGCTGCGCAAGAAGCACAAGACGGCCTTCGAGGCACGTGAGGGCGTCAAGCTGTCGTTCATGCCCTTCTTCGCCAAGGCGATCGTCGAGGCCCTGCGCGCCTACCCGGTGGTGAACGCCTCGCTGGACCAGGCCGCCGGGACGGTCACGTACCACGACGCGATCCACCTCGGCATCGCTGTCGACACCGAGCGCGGGCTGCTCGTGCCCGTCGTGCGGGACGCTGACGACCTGAACCTCGGTGGACTGGGGCGCAAGATCGCCGACGTGGCTGAGCGCACGCGGACCAACAAGGTCTCGCCCGATGAGCTTTCCGGCGGCACGTTCACGCTGACAAACACCGGCAGCCGCGGCGCGCTGTTCGACACGCCCATCATCAACCAGCCCCAGGTCGCGATCCTCGGCCTTGGCGCGATCGTCCGACGCCCGGTCGTCGTGGTCGACGACACCGGCGCGGACTCCATCGCGATCCGCTCGATGGTGTACCTCGCGCTGACCTACGATCATCGACTCGTCGATGGTGCCGACGCAGCACGCTTCCTGACGACGCTGAAGTCCCGGCTGGAGACAGGCGACTTCGAGGCGGAACTGGGCTGATGAGGGTCGCCGTCACTGGTGCCTCCGGACTCATCGGAGGTGCCCTGGTCCCTTATCTGCGGGCTCAGGGGCACGACGTCGTGCGTCTGGTCCGACGAACCTCCGGCTCCCCGGACGAGGTCCTGTGGGACCCCATGGGGGGCACGGTGGACATGGCCGCACTCGGTGCCGTGGAGGGTGTGGTCCACATGGCGGGCGCCGGGGTCGGTCCGGAGAACTACCGGTCCATCCTGACCGGGGCGCAACGCTGGACTGAGTCGTACAAGGCGACCATCCGGGACTCGCGCGTCATCGGGACACGCACGTTGGCCACCGCACTGGCCTCGATGGACACCCCACCGTCGGTCCTGGTCTCCGGGTCCGCGATCGGCTTCTACGGCGTCACCGGCTCGACTGCCGTCGATGAGGACGACCCCCGGGGCGAGGGATTCCTGGCCGATGTCGTCGTCGACTGGGAGGCCGCCGCTGACCCTGCCCGCGCGGCCGGCATCCGCGTCGTCCATCCACGTACGGGGCTGGTGGTCGCCGGTCGTGGGGGCACCTGGGGCATGCTGTGGCCGATCTTCCGGCTCGGCGGTGGCGGGCGCCTGGGAAGCGGCCAGCAGTGGTGGTCGTTCATCTCGTTGCGCGACCAGGTCCGCGCGTTGGACCACCTGCTCCACGAACTTGACGGCCCGGTGAACCTGACCGCACCGAACCCCGCGACCAATCAGGAGATCATCCGAGCCATGGGCGCCCTCCTGCGGCGTCCGACGGTCATACCGGTCCCGAAGAAGGCCCTCGAACTGGCCCTGGGTGGGTTCTCCTCCGAGGTGCTGGAAAGCACGAGGGTCATCCCGCGCCGCTTGATGGATGCGGGCTTCACGTTCGAGGACCCGACGATCGAGTCTGCCCTGGCCTGGGCGTGGGTCAACCGCTGAGTCCACGTGCCTCGGCCTCCCGTCGGTGCGTGACTGGCATCGGCGCTGGTTCAGGCGGCCTCGACTGAC
>JAQAZZ010000088.1:0-7519 GCA_032127075.1 Micrococcales bacterium
GGCACAGCCCCACCACCGAGAACCCGCAGCTTGGGGACCCCGAGGAGTGGGAGATCTGGAACATGACCGGGGACGCCCACCCGGTCCACCTGCACCTGGTGCACTTCGAGGTCCTGGGCCGCCAGGAGATCGTCTGGGACAGCCACACCACCGAAGACGACCGGATGATCCCCAACGAGTTCTACAACGCGCCCGCAAATGACGGCACCTACCTGGTCACCCAGCCGACGGTGCAGCACAACTCCGTGGCCGGTGATCCAGCCACCTACGGAGTGGGGTTCAAGATCATGAACAAGACCAAGGGCGGTCCAGTCGAACTCGACGGCGACGACGGCTACGTGGAGAACGCTCCGAAGGACATGGTCACCGCGCTGCCGGGGCAGGTCACGCGGATCAAGGCGACGTTCGACAAGCCCGGCCGCTATGTGTGGCACTGCCACATCCTGTCCCACGAGGACCACGAGATGATGCGGGTACTGCACGTCGGCCCCGGCGCCTGACGCCGGTCCACTCCCCTGGCGGCACGATTCGGCCATAGCCGAGCGACCTGGCAACCACGTCGAACGACAGCCGCCCGGCGATGATGGTTGTCGCCGTCACACGTCGCCGCTGTTCGGGCGGGGGTCGAACAATCCAGTGGAGCACGCGGCAAGAGCGGATCCCGCACTCGGATCGAGCCAAGGGCCGATCGGCCTTCGGCGTGCAACCTGCCGGGTGCGTGACTCGGCCAGCGACAAGATCGCTATCCTCGGCTGGTGCGTCCGCGCCAGAGGTCGGCCCAGCGGGTCATTGCCGCATCGGTGACGTTTGCCGCCTCGGCGGCGCTGGTGGCCTGCGGCGGTCCCAGCAGTAGCACCGGCGACGCCGGCAACACCGAACCCATCATCGGACAAGCCGACGCCAGGCTCAACGGGGTGCATCACCTGTCGCCGGAGCGGATCCTGAAGCGAGCACACCGGGCCTCTCGGCGTGCGGAAAGTGTCACGGTCAGCGGCTCCTTCGCCGCCGAGGACGGCACCCGCAACTACCGCTTCTACATGACGAAACGGGCGGTGGGCGGCTACATGACCTCCCCCACCTACGGCTCGGTCGACCTTGTGGCGCTGCAGGGGAAGGTCTATCTGCGGGCGGGTGCGCAACTGTACCGACAGTTGTTGCGGCCGCAGGCGGCGCAGGCTGCGATGGGCAAATGGCTGCAGATCTCGCCGCGGACCGCCCGCGCCACGGGGCTGCTGCGCTGGACCGACAAGGACGCCTACATCGAGTCCCTGTTGGAACCGCAGCTGACCGCGCGGCTGAAGAAGGTCGAGGTCGACGATGTCAAGGGCGTGGCGGCCGTCGGCCTGACCGAGCCCGGAACGGGCACCTTGTCCGTCGCCACGGTCGGCGAGCCGTATCCGCTCCAGGTCAGACCGGCCGAACGCAGCGTCGACCCGGTGGTCCTGCAGGACTGGAACGCCGCACCGGTGATCCAGGCGCCCACCCCGCAGGAGACGGTCGTCCTCCGCGCCCCGGGCCAGCAATAGCCGAGCAGCCCCGCCCGTCCGGCGCTCCGTGTCCGGGACGGGGGCTGGAGCCCACCCACCTGCCCCAAAAAGGCCCCCCTCAGCGGCGTGTCGCGGGCAATTCGGGGCCACTTTGGGGCAGGTGGCACTCGCTTCGAGCGGGGGGCGGCGCGGCGGGGCGAGGCCGGGCGGGGCGGGGGTGCGGGGAGTGCGGAGATCGGCGGGTCTCGGGGGTGTCAGCGCCGCTACGGTGGTCACGCGGGCCCTACGGCCGGACCAGCCCGGGCCACCTTCAGCCGTGCAGCGCGACTGAGCGGACCTACCCCGCGGGTGAGTGGACGTGATCGACGACAAGTGGGCGGTACAGAGCCCGGACGCGGTCGCCGCAGAATTCGGCGTGGATCCCACCGCCGGGCTGGATCCCGCACAGGCAGCACAGCGGCAGCAGCAGTACGGCCGCAACGAACTCCCCGCGGAAAAGCCGCGAAGCGTCGCGTCGATCATCGTGGAGCAGTTCCGCGACGTGCTGATCTACCTGCTCGGTGTGGCAGCAGTCATTTCCGTGGTCGTCGGCGAGCCGGTCGATGCAGCGGTGATCGTGCTGATCCTGGTGGTCAACGCTGCCATCGGGACCACCCAGGCCGTGCGCGCCGACCAGGCCCTTGCGGCACTGCACCATATGGCGGCTCCTCGATCCGAGGTGGTTCGCGGTGGCGAACAACGGTCGATCCCCTCGGTGGAGGTCGTCCCCGGCGACATCCTGCTGCTGGAGGCAGGCGAGGCGGTGACCGCCGACGCCCGGCTGCTGACGGCCGCGGGCCTGCAGGTCGCGGAGGCGGCACTCACCGGGGAATCGGTGCCGGTGTTGAAGTCGGCGGCGGCTGCGGCTCGGTCCGATCAAGCGGTCCCCGTGGCCGACCAGACGTCCATGGTCTTCCGCGGCACCGACGTCGTTGCCGGCCGCGGCAGTGCCGTGGTGGTTGCCACGGGCGGGGCGACCGTCCTCGGGGGGATCGCTCACCTCGTGGCGTCGGCCGCCGATGTCCGCACGCCCCTGCAGCGGCGCCTGGCCAGCCTGAGCCTGTGGATCGCCGTCGCCGTGGTGGCAATCGCGGGTGCGGTGTTCGTCGCCGGCATCCTGCGCGGCGAGGACGCGGTCCAGATGCTGCTGACGTCGGTGTCCCTGGCGGTGGCCGCCGTCCCGGAGGCGCTGCCCGCGGTGGTCGCGATCACCCTCGCGCTGGGTGCGGCCGAAATGGCCAAGGACAACGCACTGGCCAAGCGCTTGCCGGCGGTCGAGACCCTCGGGTCGGTCACCTACATCTGCTCGGACAAGACCGGCACGCTCACCGAGAACCGCATGCATGTGGACCAGGTGTGGACCCCTGACGGGTCGGCGGCCCCGGACTCGCTGGCACTCGTGGTGGGGCTGTCGAACGATGCCACGCGCACCGACGGCGACGAATTGGTCGGCGACCCCACCGAGACCGCGCTGCTCGACTTCGCCGACGCTGCGGGATTCCCGCAATGGCCGCGGGAAGCGGAAGCACCGTTCGACTCGCAGCGGATGCGGATGACCACCGTCAACCGCTCTCCCGACGGGGCGCTGTGGGCGCTGTGCAAGGGGGCGCCCGAGCAGGTCCTCCCGAGATGCCGAGGCTCCGAGGCGGAGACCGCGGTCGCCGCCGACGCCGCCCATGAGATGGCCGCCTCGGGCCTGCGGGTGCTGGCTGCTGCCCGCCGCCGGCTCGACGGACTGCCGGCCGACCCGGCCGACGCCGAGGAGGATCTGGAGTTGGTGGGGCTCGTCGGGCTGATCGATCCGCCCCGGCCCGCGGCGGAGAAGGCCGTAGCCCAGTGCGTCTCCGCCGGGATCGTTCCGGTGATGATCACCGGCGACCATCCGGCCACCGCCTCGGCCGTCGCACGCAGGGTGGGCATCCCGGTCGCAGGCCACGAGGTGATGACGGGGGTTGACCTGGACCGCGCCACCGACGAGGAACTCCACCGGCGAGTGGCGGACGTCCGGGTCTACGCGCGGGTGGATCCGGCGCAGAAGATCCGCATCGTCCGGGCGCTCCAGGATCGTCGCCAAGTGGTGTCGATGACCGGCGACGGCGTCAACGACGCTCCGGCCTTGAAGCAGGCGGACATCGGGGTGGCGATGGGCGCGGGCGGCACCGATGTCGCCCGGGGTGCCGCGGACCTCATCCTGTTGGACAACAACTTCGCCACCATCGTCACCGCCGTACGCGAGGGAAGACGGATCTACGACAACATCCGGCGATTCGTCCGCTACACCATGACCAGCAACAGCGGCGAGATCTGGACGATCTTCCTAGCACCCTTCCTCGGCCTTCCGTTGCCGCTGCTGCCGCTGCAGATCCTGTGGATCAACCTGGTCACCGACGGTCTGCCGGGTCTGGCGCTGGTGCGGGAGAAGGCCGAGCCGGACGTCATGCAACGCCCGCCGCGGCCACCCCGGCAGAGCATCTTCGCCGACAGAATGGGCTGGCACATCGTGATCGTGGGATTGGTGATCGGCGGACTATCCCTGACGGCGATGGCCATCGGCTACTTCGGCGGCTCCGCCAACTGGCAGTCGATGGTCTTCACGACACTGGTTCTGTCGCAGCTCGTCAACGCGTTCGTGATCCGCTCCGAGCGGCGCAGCATCTTCCAGATGGGCTTCTACAGCAACCCCATGCTCCTGTGGACGCTGATCGCGACGTTCGCCGCCCAGATGGCCGTGGTCTACTGGGCGCCGCTGCAGTCCGTGTTCCGCACCACAGCGATGTCGTGGCAGGAACTGACGGTGTGCATCGTGCTGTCCCTGGGCGTGCTGGTGGCGGTGGAGGCGGAGAAACTGGTCCGCCGACGCCTTGCGCGGCGGCAACCGGAATCGGCGCCGCTGGTGACGACCTAGGAGGGGCGGCCGATCGGCCCCGGGACAATGCCCGCAGCTGGGTGATGCCGCGTGGGAGGCGCCTGGGGGGGCACCACGCCGGCGCCTACCGCCGTTCCCGCCTCGTGCCACGATCCACAGTCGCGCACAATGGGCCTGATGCGTCTCCCCTCCTGGGCCGGAAGCCTATGCGCCGCCGCGCTGGCACCGCTGGCCGTCGCGCCCTCGCTGGTCCCCCGCTCGGCGCCGATCCAGGGGCTGCTGATGGCGGTTGCCGCGGTCGTCGGCTACGCCGCCGGGGCAGCCATCGGATGGCTGGTGCGCCGGGCCCGCCGCCAGGAGCGATGGCGGGCCCCCCGGGCCGCCACGCCGGCTGCCGGCGGCCTCGCGGTGATGTGGATCTCGGGCTGGCTGATCGCCGGGCTGGGTTGGCAGCAGGATTTGGCGGATCTTCTGGGAACGCCGCCACCGCAGTGGAGTTGGGCGGTCGTGAGCCTGCTCGTCGGTCTGACGCTCACCGCCGCGCTGGTCGGTTTCGGCAGGGTGCTGCGCAGGGTCATGACGGCCGTCCACTCCCGCGTTTCCCGCCGCACAGCCGAACCCGTGCCGGCCTTGGCCGTGGGCGCCGCGGCCCTGCTGGCCGTCGTGCCGGTGCTGAACGGGACCGCGGGTCAGGCCGTGGTCGCGGTTGCGAACCCGCTGTTCCAGTCGATGAACGCCGCCACCGCCCAAGGGGTCTCCCCGGCCACCAGCGCCTCACTGTCGGGGGGTCCGCAATCGTCGGTGTCCTGGAGCAGCCTCGGCCACGACGGGCGAGACTTCATCGGCACCACGCCGGACGCCGCATCGATCGACGGCTTCTCCGGGGGTGGCGCCCAGGATCCGGTCAGGGTCTATGCGGGCGTCGAGACCGCGGACACGGCGGCGCAGCGGGCGCAGATCGCCGTGGCGGAGCTGAAGCGCTTCGGCGCCTTCGACCGGGCGGTGCTCGCGGTGGGGACCAGCACCGGAACCGGGACGGTGGACGAGTCGGCGGTGCGACCGCTGGAGCTGATGTACAACGGCGACACCGCCACGGTGTCCACCCAGTATTCGATCCTGCCGAGTTTCCTGTCCTTCCTCTTCGACCGAGAGGCCGCCAGCGCAGAAGCCGAATCGCTCTTCGCCGCGGTGTACGACCACTGGGCGCAGCTGCCGGCGAAACGCAGACCCCTGCTGGTGGTCTTCGGGGAAAGCCTGGGTGCGTTCGGGGCCACCGCCCCGTTCCCGGATCTGCAGCGGTTCAGCGCTCAGGTGGACGGCGCCCTGCTCGTGGGGCCGCCGAACGCGACCCCGCTGTGGCGCGAATACACATCGCGCCGAGCCGAAGGTTCGTTGCAGCGGCTGCCGGTCTACGACAGCGGCGCGACCCTGCGATGGGCCGACGACCCCGCGGATCTGGCGGACCTGCCAGCCCGGTGGGGCCCGCCGCGGCTGGCGTATCTGCAGAACGCCTCCGATCCGGTCGTGTGGTGGGCGCCGGACCTCCTGTGGTCGCGGCCCGACTGGCTCGCCGAGCCACGGGGATCGGACGTCCTGCCGGGAATGCCATGGCTGCCCTTCATCACCTTCCTGGGTGTGAGCGGCGACATGATCGACAGCCAGAGCGTGCCGCCGGGGCACGGCCATGTCTACGGTGCCGCGGAAGCCGAGGCTTGGGCCCGGGTGATCCCACCACGAGGCTGGTCGGACGCCGACACCGCCCGATTGGTGTCGGAGCTCGGTGGCTGAGGCGGCACAGCGCGACTGGTTGACATTTCAGGCTGGCGGCGCACCAGCCGCCGCCGATTCCCGACGGTTCTCCTCGGGAGCCTCGGGGGGGTCCACCCTTGGCACCAGGCGCCCTACCACTGCTGCCACGAGGCTGACGGGCAGCAACGCCCAGCCGCCGGCCATCAAGCCGATAACAACTGCGAGAACGGCCACTGCGCCCCAGCGGACCTGCGACAGGTAGGTAACCGACGCCACCAAGCCGGCGGTGGCACCCGCCGGCACCGACCCGTCGAACTGCATCGCCAGGGCAGCACCGCACCCGGCACCCACGAACAATGCCGGGAAGTAGGCCCCGCCGCGGAATCCGGCACCCAGGCTGATGGCATAGACAACCGCCTTGGCCAAGACCGCCGCCACGATGGCCCCCACCGTACCGAGTCCCAACAACGTCTTGATCATCTGCTCGCCGCTGGTCAGCGCCAGGTCCACCGGCTGGCCGGTCACATTGTGGTACACCACCCCCACCGCGCCGATGGCAGCACCGCCGACCAACAGCAGCCACAGCACCGGTCTTCCTTCCGGCTGGAGCCCTTGCAGCGGACGGGCGATCAGCCGCACCACCGTCAGCACACCCGCGGTCAACAACCCCGCGACCGGCGCCAGCACCAGATCCGACCAGGCGAGCTGGTAGTCCGCGGACAGGTCCGCACTGCCGCGTAGGAACGGACCGAGGAACAGCGCCCCCAGAGCCCATAGCGAAGCCCACAACACGGCACGCTTCTCGGGGAGGCCGAACCGCCTGGCGGCCACTCCGCCGATGAGTCCGCCGGTGGCCAGCAATGCAGCTTCCGGCCCCAACGCGATGGCACACACCATCGACACGGCAATCGCCCCCACGACCCCCGGGTACTGCCGGGGCGGCACGGCAGCCAGTTCCAGTCCGGCAAGGGGACCGTGGCCGTTCGCTCCGGCGGCACGGATGCCGTAGACAGCCGCCCCCGCGAGGAGCGGGAGTCCCACGGTGAACCAGGCGGGCGGACCGTCGGGCCACAAGGACCCCGGTTCGGCATGCCACAGGAAGTCCACGGTGTTGACGAGCACCGTGAAGAGGATGAAGCACACGGCGAGCGTGAACAGCCCCAGGAGAACCATCACCAGCATCTGTTTGGCCCGCACCCGACCACCCTACCGATGGCCCGCCCGCGGGGCCGTCCTCTCACGCCCTGTACCGCGCGCATGCGGACGCCGCCTGCCCGGACGCCGCTGACGACGCACCGCCCGGAGGCCTATCGACACCGGGGCCGCCAGGGACTGCCGCGCCTGCTGCAGCGCCCAGGCGGGTGCAACTGGGCGGTAT
>JAQAZZ010000089.1:0-12209 GCA_032127075.1 Micrococcales bacterium
TTCGCGTCTGGTCATATCGACGGTGCGGTCAACATCGACGTGAGCGCACCCGACTTCACCGAGCAGATCGCGGAACTCGATCCGGCAAAGACATATGCGGTCTACTGCAGATCCGCCAACCGCTCCGCCGTGGCCACCGACTACATGGCGCAGCAGGGCTTCGGGTCGGTCTATGACCTCACCGGCGGCATCATCGCCTGGCAGTCCGCCGGGCTTCCCGTGGTCTAGCCGCGGCGGCGGCCGGCGGCGGCGGCCGGCGAAGGTGGAGTTGTGGTGCGCGCGGGTCCGCAGGGAAGCCACTGTCGGCACGGGATCGCGATGGCCCCCGGGCCCCGTTCCGGCCACGGCTGGGGGCGGTCGGAACGTGGGGTGATACTGGGCGGGTGCCAGATGCGTATGTTGCCGCGGTGGATCTGGACTTCCGCCCCGACCTGATGGCGATCTTGTCCCCCCTGCGCCGAGGCAGGGCGGATCCCGCCACCCGCATCACCTCGGACGGCTGGTTCTGGCGGGCCGCCCTCACACCTGCGGGACCGGTCACCCAGGCGCTTCGGGCCGTGGACCGCGTCGTGCACTCGCGGACCTGGGGTCCAGGTGCGCAGTGGCAGAACGAGCACCTCCCGCAGCTTCTGGGAGCGGCTGACCGCCCGCCGCCGGGAATCGACGGCCTCATCGATGCCGCGATATCGCATCAGCCCGGATCCCGATCGCCCGCCGCCAGAGTCGAAGGGTGGCGCACGCCGCGGGCGGGCAACGTCTGGGAGAACTTGCTGGCCGCAGTTCTTGAGCAGAAGGTAACCGGCAAAGAGGCGCGGTACTCCTGGTCGCGACTCGTGCGGGACTATGGGGACCCGGCGCCCGGACCAGCGCCCGCCGCGCTGACGGTTCCCCCGCCGGCCGATGTGGTCAGGACTGTGCCGTCGTGGTGGTGGCGGCGCCACGGGGTGGATCGCACCCGCTCAGACACGATCATGCGGCTCGCGCGCCTGCCCCACGTGCTCGCCAAGCTGCCGCAGTGCCCCCCCGAGGCGGCGCGGCGGCTGTTGACCGCCGTCCCGGGCGTCGGCGAGTGGACCTATGCCGAGGTGGCGCAGCGGGCCCTCGGTGATGCGGACGCCGTCAGCGTCGGCGACTACCACCTCGCCGGCCAGGTCGTGTACGCGTTCACGGGCGCCCGGGATGGCACCGACGAACGAATGCTGGAACTGCTGCAGCCCTTCACCGGTCAGCGCTACCGGGTGGTGCGCGCGATCGAACTGGCTGGCATCAGCAGACCCCGACGTGGGCCGCGCATGCCCATCCCGGCGCACATATACCGCTGAGAGTCCTCCGCCCGCGGCTCACCGACCGGCCGTCCTAGCCCCGTGTCGGCTACGTGAACAGTCCCAACTCCGACATGAACAGCACCAGCGCCGCCATCGCCGCTTCCCTCGGGAAGGGGTTCTTCAGGTGTTGGGAGCCCAGGGTCGTGTACCAGGGGAACGTGTCGTAGGACAGATCCCAGTGGTTCGCCCGGAAGATCGCCAGGTGCGGCGGGTTGTCGATCGGCGGCTTGGTCTGATCCTGGGTGACCTGCATGTCGTTCAACGGATCGATCTTCGCCAGATCCCACGTAGCCTGCCGCTGGAACCAGGGCACCTCGAAGATCGTCGCGGCGCCGCTGAAGTAGAACATCGGGACGCCGAGTTCCTGGAAGAACTGGGAGTGCTCTTCGTTGAACTCCTGGCGGTGCGGCGTCGTGAGGCTGTGGATGGCGCCTTTGATGTCGTACTCGGGAATCCTGCGGTTGACCCGCTCCACCTGGATGATCGGCACCAGCTGCAGCATGAGTTTGCCGATCTTGCCGTGCAAGTCGTTGACGACGTCGAACTCGGTGCGGTCCTTGATCTTGTCGTAGATGTCGTCGGCGGCGTAGGAGCCGCCGATTGCCCCGGCCCATCCGATGAACGCCTTGACCCGCTTCGCCAGATCGGGGCGGTTCTTCAACATGGTGAGGGTGTCCACTGAGCCCTTCGAGTAGCCCATGATGATCACGTCCCCGGGCGGTGTGGGGTTGTCCGCCTCGGTGATGAACGAGCCCTTCTCATCAGGGGCGGTGCCGATGCCCTTCTCCAGTGCATTCAGCATGTCGGCGGTGTTCGCCTCGCCGGAACGCATCGGGTGGGCGTCGACCGCCAGAACCTTGATCCCGAAGCGTTCCACCAGTCTCGGCCACACCGACTGGAACCCCAACGAGGGCAGCAGGCCGGTGATCAGCCCGGGGGCGAAGATGAACGTTGTGTTGTCCAGCGAGGTGACCTGCGCCTCGGGCATCTCCACCCCGATTTCTTCGGGATCGAGACGCTTGAAGTATCTGGTGGCGACCTTCGTCTCCGCAGTCCGCTTGTCCACCGCGCTCAGGGGGAACGGCACAGTGGATTCCTTGACGGCCTTCTCGCTCTGCGCGGCCTCTTGCACGAAGAGGTTGCGGTATCGGCGGCACAGCCAGTCGTGGATGATCGGGTCCTCGATCGCGGCCACCGGATCGGCCGCGATCGCCGCGCGCACCTCACCGATGACGGTCAAGTAGTCCTCGTCGGCCAGCGCTTCGCGGATGGTGCTGGTGTCGAGCTCTTTCGCCATGGACAACTCCCTAGGTCGGTATATGTGCACCCTAGGGATTCAGTGCCGGCTTCGCCCGCCTTATCGATCTTGCGCTTCGCGGCTGTTTCCCCCGACGATCACCGCCGGGGGAAACAGCCGGGTACGGGCTATTCGCCCAGAACGGCGCGCGCCAGCTTCTCGGCGGATTCGGCGACGTCGGAGGTGCCGTCCAGGTGCACGTCCGGGTTCTCCGGCGGCTCATAGTCCTGGCCGACACCGGTCATGTTCGGCAGGTTGCCTGCGGCGGCCTTCTCGTAGAGACCCTTGGGGTCACGCTCCTGGGCGATCGCCAGCGGAGTGTCGACGAAGACCTCCAGGAACTCGTCGTCGCTGAAGATCGACCGAGCCGCCCGCCGGTCGGACCGGTAGGGCGACACCAGCGCCACGATGACCACCAGGCCGGCGTCGGCCATCAGCTTGGCAACCTCGGCGACCCGGCGGACATTCTCCGCACGGTCCTCCGGCGTGAAGCCGAGGTCGCGGTTCAGGCCCGTGCGGACGTTGTCACCGTCCAGCACGAAGGTGTGAACCCCGTGGGAGTGCAGCATGGCTGCGGCGGCGTCGGCCACCGTCGACTTGCCCGAGCCGGACAGCCCGGTCAGCCACACCACCTTGGGGTCGTGCCCCTTCAACAGGGAACGCGCGTCACGGTCCACCGCGTAGTCGTGCGGCGTGACGTTGAACGCCCGGCGCATCGCGTGGCGGGTCAAGCCGGCTGCGACGGTGTCGCTGGTGACCCGGTCCACCAGCAGGAACCCGCCGGTGTCGCGGCACAGGTCGTAGGTGTCCAACGGCAACGGCGAATCCGTTGCCAGTTCCACCCGGCCGATGTCGTTCATGTTGAGCAGTCGGGCCGCGTCATGGTTCCCCGTCACGACGTCGAGGCGATGGCGCACCGATGTCACCGTGGCGGGAACAACCCGAGGGCCGGCGTACAGCAGGTAGGAGCGCCCGTGGGCGAGGGGCTCCTCACCGATCCACACCAGATCGGCGGCGAACCTGTCGGCTGGCTTGGCCTGGTTGCCGTTCGCATGGCAGAGGAGGTCACCGCGGGTGACGTCCACTTCGCGGTCCAGTGTGATGGTCACCGTCCGGCCGGTTGCGGCAACGGGGAGGTCGCCGTCGGCGGTGACGATCCGCTCGACGTGGGCCTTCACTCCGGAGTCGGCCACGACGATCGGATCGCCGACGCGTACCGACCCGGAGACCACGGTGCCGGAATAGCCGCGGAAGTTGCCGCTCGCCCGGGAGATGAGTTGGACGGGAAGCCGGAACGGGGCGTCCACCGGGGTCTCGTCCGGTTGCCAGGCGATCAGGGAGTCGAGCACGGAGCCGCCGTGGTACCAGGGCATGTCGTCGCTGCCGTCCAGAACGTTGGCTCCGGTGACCGCGCTCACGGGGATGGCGGTGACTTCGTCGATTCCCAGTCGAGCGGCTGCGGCGCGCACGCCGCCGGCTAGTTCTTCGAAGGTCGCATGCTCGTAACCGACAAGGTCCATCTTGTTGATGGCCACGACGATGCTCTTGACCCCCATCAGCGCGCACACCGTCAGGTGGCGGTAGGTCTGCGGCCGCAGGCCGCGCGCGGCATCGACCAGCAGGATCGCCAGATCGGCCGTGGAAGCCGCCACGGCCATGTTGCGGGTGTACTGCTCATGGCCGGGGGCGTCGGCGATGATGACCCGGCGGCCGCTGGGCAGGTCCATGTGCCGGTAGGCGACGTCGATGGTGATGCCCTGCTCCCGCTCGGCCTCCAGGCCGTCGGTGAGCAGGGAGTAGTCGACCTCGCCCACAGGGATCGTCGATCCGCCGCGTCGGGTGCGTCGGGCGTACTCGAGTTGGTCGATGGGAACGGAGTCGGTTTCGGCGAGCAGTCGGCCGATGAGCGTTGATTTGCCGTCATCCACCGAACCGCAGGCGACCATGCGCAGCACAGCGGCGCGGGCGTCGGCCGCGGAGTCCAGCACCTGGATCTCGTCAACAACAGCAGTCATCAGAAGTAACCCTCCGCCTTCTTGGCCTCCATGGAGGAGCCGCCTTCACCGTCGATCAGCCGCCCGGCACGTTCGCTCATCTTCGACTGGCCCATCTCCTTGATGAGCGTGTCCAGATCGGCGGCGTCGGATTCCACTGCCCCCGACAGCGGGTAGCAGCCGAGGGTACGGAAGCGCACGTTGCGCATCTGCGGTACCTCGCCCTCCTTCAACGGCAGCCGTTCGTCATCCGCCATGATCAGCACGCCGTCGCGCTCGACCACGGGACGCGGCCGGGCGTAGTAGAGGTCGACGATGTCGATGTTCTCCCGGCGGATGTAGTGCCACACATCCATCTCGGTCCAGTTGGAGATGGGGAATGCGCGCATGGTCTGACCCTCTGACAGCCGGGTGTTGGCTGTCCGCCAGAACTCGGGGCGCTGCTTGCGGGCGTCCCAGCGGTGGCCGGGTTCGCGCAGACTGAAGATCCGCTCCTTGGCCCGGCTGCGCTCCTCGTCACGCCGAGCTCCGCCGATGGCGGCGTCGAAGCCGTAGCGGTCCAGCCCTTCGCGCAGCGCCACCGTCTTCATCAGGCGGGTGTATTCGTGGGTGCCGTGGGTGAAGGGGGTGACCCCTTCGGCGATGGCCGCGTGGTTGGTGGCGATGCGTAGGTCCAAGCCCAGTTCCTCAGCGCGCCGATCGCGGAAGTCGATCATCTGCCGGAACTTCCAGGTGGTGTCGATGTGCATCACCGGCATCGGGATGGGCGCGGGGGCGAAGGCCTTGACCGCGAGGTGCAGCAGCACCGACGAGTCCTTGCCGATCGAATACAGCAGCACCGGGTTGCGGAACGCTGCCGCGGTCTCGCGGAAGATGTGGATTGCTTCGGCCTCGAGCACGTCGAGAACCGAGTTCTCGCTCACGGGCCGTTGTGGCTCAGCCACGGATGCCTCCATTGGGGTAGATCTATTGATGCTATGCGCTAGTAGGGGCGGGGGTGGTAATCGGCGCCGCCCGGATCGTGTCCACAGCCGCGGTGAGATCCCTCACACACTGCTCGATGAGCTCCACCGTCATGGGGTGTATCTGATAGCCGACGACGTGCGGGTCGGGCACATCGTCGGGATGCCAGTGCAGCCCTTCGTCCTGTTGTGGCGGGTTGTTCCCGGGGCGGACCGGGGTCAAACCACGAGCGGCGTCGAGCTCTGCGATCAGCCAGCGCAGCCGGTCGGTCCGTCCGGGCGGCAGCGGCGGGGCCCCGGCCGGCAGTTCCCCGTCCGCAACATGGGCAGCGACCGCCCCCGCGATCCCGGCGGCTTGCCGCAGCGTGAACGTGTGGCTGCGCGCCGCCGGCAGCAGTTGGGCCAACCGGGAACGGTGCGACCGATCCATCGTCAGGACGAGGTCGCTGCGTCGCAGGTCCGCTGATGAGACCACCCGCGAGGCATGTTCGGAGTACTCCAGGATGTGGTCGCCTTCCTCGGCGATCCGCTGGGGGTAGGTGCCGACCAGCGCCCCGCTCAGTTCGCAGGCCGACGATCCGGCCAGTGCCTCGGTCCCGGCAGACCAGACGCTCACCTCGGCGCCGAAACGCCGACCCATCTCATAGGAGAGGACCGCGGCCGCGGCGGGGGAGCGGCAGATGTTCGCGGTGCACACCACGAGGATCTGCAGAGATTCGGCCATCGAGTCATGGTGACACAGGCACCCGCCGATCCCGTAGCCCCCGAAAGCATACTGTGACCAGCAATTCAGCGCCGCTGGCCGCTACCGGATGACGAGGCCGCCGTGGTGATGCAGGCTGGTGGAATGCCGGAGTTGCCCGAGGTGGAGTCGCTCGCGGTCAGTCTCACGGGCAAACTCGCCGACCTGCGGCTCGCCTCCCTGGATGTCGTCGCGATCAGCGCGTTGAAAACGGTCCGGCCCGGCCCCGACGATCTGCTCGGCACAAAGGTGCGCGGGGTCCAGCGGAAGGGCAAGTTCCTGGCGATGCGATTTGATGGACCCCTGTTCCTGGTCGTCCACCTTGCCCGGGCGGGATGGATCCGGGTGTCCCCTAAGGTGCCCGCATCGACCCGGCCCAAGCCCGGTGGCCCGCTCGCTGTCCGGGCCGTCTTCGTCGATGACGACGGTGAACCGGCCGCGAGCCTGACGGTCACCGAGGCGGGGACCCGCAAGGGGGTGGCCCTGTACGTGGTGCCCAGCCTCGACGACGTCCCGGGGGTGGGCGCTCTCGGCCCAGACGCCTTGACGTTGACGGCGGCGCAGTTGCGCGACGCCTTGGACGCCGCGGGCGGCACCACCTTGAAGACGCTCTTGCGCGACCAGAAGACAATCGCCGGGATCGGCAACGCCTACTCCGACGAGATACTGTTCGCCGCCCGGCTGTCCCCGTACCAACCGGCTGCTTCTGTCAGCGCCGATCAGTTCGAGGACCTGCACGCAGCAATCCGGTCGGTGCTCGCGGAGGCTGTCGACCGCGCCGCCGGAGTTGATCCGACGTCGTTGAAGGCCGAGAAACGAGACGGGCTGCGGGTGCACGGCCGCACCGGCCAGCCATGCCGGGCCTGCGGCACACCTATCGCGGAAGTTGCCCTGGCTGACTCGGCCTTCCAGTACTGCCCCACCTGTCAGACCGGGGGCAAGCGACTCTCCGATCGGCGGATGAGCAGGCTGTTGAAATGACGCCGGGTATCAGTAGCGGCCCAGCCACCGCGCCACTTCCCACAGTTCGGCGCGAGCGTCGGGGTGCGCACACCGGTCGATGATCTGTCGGGTCTGTTCGACCTCGCCGTTGCCGAACACGACCGCCAGGCCCTGCTCGGTGACGATCGCGGAGTGCTGGAACGACGTGACCGGCCCTTCGATCTGGGGCACGATCGTGGACGTATTCGCCCGCGGATGCCACGACGGCAGCGCGATGTAGGCGTGGCCGCCGCGCGAGTGCAGCGCACCGACGATGAAGTCGGTGGATCCGCCGAACCCCGAGTAGATCTCACCGCCGATCCGCGATGCGTTCGCCTGCGCCGAGATGTCCACCTGCAACGCGCCGTTGACGCTGGTCATGATGGTCTGGCGGGCGATGCGGCCGGGGTCGTTGGTCACCTCGGTGCGCATCATGCGCACCCCCGGGTTGTGGTCCACCCACGTGTAGAGCCGCTGCGTGCCGAAGAGGAATGAGGCCGTCAGCGGCCGGTCGGGATCCATGTTGCCGCCGGTGACCAACGGCAGCACCCCGTCGCTGAACATCTCCGACCAGATCCGCAGGTTGCGCTTGTGCGTCAGACCGCGCAGCACGGCGTCCGGGACCGCGCCGATGCCCAGTTGCAGGGTTGCGCCGTGGGGCACCTCGCGGGCAATGCGGTCGCCGATCTCGGTCGAGGTGTCATCCGGGCTGCCGGGCCGGTGCTCGCTGATTCTCTCGTCGACCTCCACCACGTAGTCGATGTCGTCCAGATGCATCTCCGCGTCGCCGTACGTGTAGGGCATGTGCCGGTTCACCTGCGCGACGACGATCCCACCCCGCTCGCGAGCGACCTCCACGGCTGCGGGCAGGATGTTCACCTCGATGCCCAGGCTGACGTAGTCGTTGTGAATTCCCGATGTGTGCAGCACAACAACGTCCGGGGGTGTGCTGCGGTGCAGCAGGACAGGCACGAGGCTGAGCCGGCAGGGAACGTACTGGAGGTTGGGCGCCCGCCTCATGCCCGGTCCCACGAATGCGGTTTCCGGGGTGACGCCGGACCGCTGCGGGATGCCCTTCTGGGCGTTGAGGATATGCAGGATGTACTCGGGCAGTGCCTGGTCCACCGCGTTGAGCAGGGCCGCGGGTGTTGCGAAGTTGCCGGACGCCACCACGCGTGGGTTCGGGCGCAACCGGCCCAGCACCGCCGGCAGCTGCTCCAGGGAGATGCGTTTCACCGCAGGCCGCCCGGACTCGTCGCACCCGGCACAACGTCCCTGTCCCCGGCCTTGGTCACGGTCACGGTCATCGGACCCCCATTCGCCATTGACATGGAATCATCCCCGTCTGCTGGTAAGGGTTCCGGCCTGATCCGCATCATGGCCGCTTCCATCCTTGCCGCTCGGTGTGGACGATTCCACACCGGGAGGCACGCAGGCGCCTTGTCAGGGTGTCATCCGTTCCCGGGCCCACCGCGCTGCGGGGTCAGGCGGCGAAGGGCCGCCGGTCATCCAGGACGAGCGATCGGTTGCCGCCGAGCCGCCACAACCGCGCCACCGCGTCAGTGTCCTCCTCAGTGACCAGATTGCCCATGACACGCAGCGCGATGGTCATCAGCGACCGCGACCTCATGCCGACCGGTCCCGCCCGGCGCAGGAAATCGGGGTGGGTGAGCAGCCCGGCCAGCCGCCGGGCCACGGAGAATGCCGCGCCGTAGTGGTCGGTGAGGGTCTGCGACCAGGGCCCCGACAGGTCCCCGGCCAGACCCGCGCCGGCACCGAACTGTGCCGCGGCGAGCCTGCCGGTCTCCAGCCCGTAGTCGATCCCCTCGCCGTTGAGCGGGTTGACGCACCCGGCGGCGTCGCCCACCAGGACCCAGTTGGGCCCGGCGACTCCGCTGACGGCCCCGCCCATCGGCAGCAGCGCCGAGCGCACCAGGCGCGGCTGGTCCGACAGTTGCCATTCGTCGCGGCGGGCCTGGAAGTACTCGCCGATGAGTCGGCGCAGATTCACGTCGGCCGGCCGGCCGGCAGTCGCGAGCGTGCCCACGCCGATGTTGACCTTCCCGTCGCCCAGCGGGAAGATCCAGCCGTACCCGCTGAGCAGTTCCCCCGCAGCGCTGCGGAGCTCCAGGTGAGAGGAGATCCACGGGTCGTCGGATCTGCCGCTGTCGGCGTAGCCGCGTGCCGCGACGCCGTAGACCGTGTCGCGGTGCCAGGTGCGGCCCAGGAGGCGGCCCACCGGGGAGCGGGCGCCGTCGGCGATGACCGCCCGTCGACAGCGGATCTGCACCTCACCTTCGGGTGTGGCCGCAGTCACCCCCCGCAGGCGCTGCTGGGCATCCACCTCGACGACCTTCGCGTCGGGCAGGAAGCGGGCCCCGCTGGCACGCGCCACCGCCAGGACGGCCGCGTCCAACTCGGTCCTCGGCGCGGCGCTTCCGGTTGCCGGCATGGACCCGCCGGGCCACGGCAGATGCCAGGTGCGCCCGAAGCCGGACGCCCGCAGCCCCCAGTTGGCCGGTCGATGGCGTAGCCATCCGGCCATCCCCAACCGCTGCATCTCCGCGACCGCACGGGGAGTCAAGCCGTCGCCGCAGGGTTTGTCGCGGGGGAAGTCCGCGGCGTCCACGATGAGGGTGTCCAGCCCCGCGCGCGCCGCCCACGCTGCCGCTGAGGATCCGGCGGGTCCGCCGCCCACGACCAGCACATCGGTATCGAGCGTTCTCATCGCCCCTATTGTGCGGCCAGTTCGCCGATCACGCTTTCGACGGTCCGGCGGTAGCCGTCCAGATCGTCCGGCAACAGGTCCTGCGACTCTCGCAGATCTATGACTTCGACGCTGCTCACCACTGCTTCCGGGGGGAGCCGACGCAGACTGTCGAGATCCTGGGCGGCGTTGTGGGCGGCAGTCCACGCATGGGTCACCCGCTGCATCCGGGTGCGATCGGCGCGGTCCAGCACCGCACGCCGCAGTCGCTCCCGACCGACATGGGTCGGATCCGGCAGCAGCTGGTCCATTATCGGACGGGCGACGAAGATCCAACCCAGCGTCCAGAAGGGCAGCCGCGGGGCCACGGACATCCCGTGCCAGCGCAGGGCCTGCGCCGCCACCAGCGCCACCGCGTCCTCGGTGAGCGGGCCGTCGGGCCAACCGCTGACCTGCTCCGCCGCCCGGCGCGCCGCCACTTCGGCGGCGTGCATGAGGCCCGCCTGTGTCGGGTGGGTCAGCGCCCGCGTGAGCCGCCACACCACCTCGCAGGCCTCTTCCGGCGACGCCTGCCCCACCATCGTGGCGATAGCGCCGCCTTGGGCGAGCAGGGCCCCGGGGACACCCCGGTTGTGCTTGGACGTCGCACCGGACCCGCGCGGCTCATCCACACGGCAGGTGCATGTTCTGGGCGATCGCGACGACGACACCCATTCACCGATCGCCTCCGCCTGCTGCAGCCGCACCGGGGGCGTCGGCGAGTCGTCGCCCTCAGGTTGCGGCTGCCCGTCTACGGATAGCCGGCGGCGGCGCACCGCAGCCAGGGCGTTGAGTTGGTCGTCTCGGGTCATGGCACGGTAGTGGGCCACCAGGTACGGCCGAGCCGGTCCGTAGACGCCGGGAAGATACTCCTCCCCATCCGCGCGCACCTGTCGCACCCCCGTGTCTGACTCCGCCCATCCGCGCAGCACACCACCGCGGATGTTCAGGCTGCCGCCCGCGGGCATGACAACGTCGTAGTCGGCATCGTGCCGCGGCACCAGACCGCCGCGCGGCGGCCCCACGTAGTCCCCGGCATGCACCGGGGCCTCGGACAGCCACAGATTCACGAACGCCTGCCGGTCACCGACGTGGACCACGTCGTGCCTGCCGGAGAAAGCCCCGGATGGGAACGGTTGGGGGAGCCATCGACACACCGACAGCACGTCAGGATGATCGCGGGACACCGAATCCGCGGCGGCGCCCTGCGGCGCCCCGCCGCTCATCGCTGCTCCTGAATCGCGATCATGATGGGGTCAGCCTATGTCGGCAACGCTGTGTGATGCGGTCGGGGCGGCAGCCGAGCCGCACACGCTTCGTTGGCGGAGTGTGGCTGGGCCCGGGGTGACAGTCGCCACTCCGGCGCCGATCAGATGCTCGCGAACAGTAGCCAAGGGTTACATTTGGTCGCTACACCCACGTTGATCTCCGCAAACACAGTCCGGGGGGGCTCATGAGACGCACGTTGACCACAATCGTGATCGGCTGCGCCGCCGCAGTTCTGATCCCGCTCGCGCCGGCGCCCGCGACCGCTGTGCCGGCGCAGGACGGTGGCCCGGGCGGAAAGCGCGAATGGACCCAGCTGGCACGCCCCGACCAGAAGCGGCTCGCCGCGGTCGTCGGGGATCCCATTCCGAACAACGCCTACTGCCGCCGATCGCTGAATCGGTTGGAGCTGTTCCGGAACTCCTCGAAATTCGAGTGGCCTGCGACGCTGACGATCCTCGAAGAGACCGCCCCGGTGGACATCAACAACCTCGATCTCTTCCTCGGGCCCTACGAGGACCCGTCCCGCCGCCTGTGGTTCCGCTCCCTGCTGTGGCTGTCGTGGCGGGCGGCGTTGTTCGCGGAGAAGGGCCAGACCGCCGAGGCCACCACCGCTGCCCGAGCCATGCTCAAGGCGGTCAACGGGTACCCCGACCCGGGCAGCAGCACGCCGGAACTGCTGGCCTTCTCCAACGCTGTCGGCTGGGACGAGGGCACCGCCTTCCGGCGGGCAGAAGCACTGTTGTGCCTGACCGCCGCTGTCGGCGTTGCCGAGGTTGAGCCCGCGCTGCGGATGCATGCGGCTGCGCTGCTCGACCCGAACCGCTACATGGGCCCCCCCAACAGGTCGGTACACAACCACGGCCTGCTCGCCAACCTCGTACTGCTCGACATCG
>JAQAZZ010000090.1:0-2780 GCA_032127075.1 Micrococcales bacterium
CGAAGACAAGGCATTCGGCAAGAACCGGCGTGGCGATGAGCTGCCCGCGGAGCTGGCGCGCCGCCAGACCCGGCTGGCCAAGATCCGGGCGGCCAAAGCCGCCCTGGAGGCCGAGGCCGCCGAAGCGGCCCGCGAGCACGCCGAACGCCGGGCCCGCGAGCGTGGCGATGACGACGACACCACCGCCGGCAAGGGCGAGGCCGCCGCCGAGGCGGCCACCCCGAAACCCAAAGCGCAGCGCAACTTCACCGACCCGGATTCCAAGATCATGCTCACCGGCGACGGGGCGTTTCACCAGTGCTACAACGCCCAGGCAGTGGTCGATGCCGACCATCAGGTGATCGTGGCCACCGAGGTGAACACCAACGCCGCCGATGTGAACACCCTGACGCCGATGACCGAACAGATTGTCACCAACACCGGCGCGACCCCCGCTCAGGTACTGGCCGACGCCGGGTATAGCAGCACCGCGAACCTGCAGTGGGCTGCGGAGTTCACCGCCACCCACGCCACCGAGTTCTTCATCGCCCCCGGCCGGCACCGCCGCGACGACCCGCCCCCGGTCGCCCCGCGAGGACCCATCCCCGCCGACGCCACCGCCAAGCAACGCATGGCCCGCAAGCTCACCACCATCACAGGCCAGCAGGTGTATTCCCGCCGCAAGACCATCGTCGAACCGGTCTTCGGCCAGATGGCCACCCTGCAGAACGCTAAACACCTCCTGCTGCGCGGACTCGACCAAGCCCGCGGCGAGTGGCTGCTGCTCGCCGCCTGCCACAACCTGCGAAAACTGCACGGCCACATCGGAATTACCGGACTAGCAGCCCTGCCCACCAGCTGAAACCAGAACAGACGCCCCACAGCCACCCCAGCCGATACCTCGTGGGAAATCGCCTGAGCCCGCACCGAACGTGCGCCCAGATCGCAGCAACCGCCAGATACGCGATCTCTACGCACACTCAGCATCCGGTAACCCGACCAAACCGTTACCGACCCACGCTCCTAGGTCTTGGCCCCTGGTGCGCTGTGGCTCCTGGTGCGCTGTGGCATGGTGGGGCGGATGCGGGTCGCCGTTGTCGCCGGACCTGAGGCGGGGCACGCCTTCCCAGCGATTGCCCTGTGCCTGCGACTCGCAGAGGCCGGCGCCGACCCGGTTTTGCTGACCGGCGCCGCATGGATCGATACCGCCCGATGCGCCGGGCTGGAAGCGGTTGAACTGCTCGGTTTGGATCCCGTCGATACCGACGACGACAACGACGAGGGAGCCAAGCTGCATCAGCGCGCCGGGAGGATGGCGATGCTCAATCTGCAGCTGATGGAATGTTTGCGCCCCGACCTGGTGGTCTCGGATGTGATCACGGTCTGTGGGGGTCTGGCGGCTGAGATCCTAGGCGTCCCGTGGTTCGAACTCAGCCCGCACCCGCTGTACCTGCCGTCAAGGGGGCTGCCGCCGATCGGCAGCGGACTTGCGCCGGGTACCGGGGTGCGAGGCCGGGTTCGCGACTCGTTCCTGCGGGCGTTCACGGCCCGATCGGTGCGGACCGGGGAGCGCGAACGCGCCCGGGTGCGCCAGGAGATCGGGTTGGCAATCGATGATCCCGGCCCCCTGGGCCGGCTGATCGCCACCCTTCCTGCCCTGGAGGTTCCTCGACCGGACTGGCCGGACGAGGCGGTCGTGGTCGGCCCACTGCACTTCGAGCCGACCACCGCGGTTCTGGCGGTTCCGCCTGGGGCCGGCCCGGTGGTCGTGGTGGCACCCTCGACGGCTAGCACCGGCACCGCCGGATTGGCGGAACTGGCGTTGGAACATCTGGTTCCGGGTGAGACGCTGCCGGCCGGCTCCCGACTGGTGGTCTCCCAGTTGGTGTCATCCGGCGATGGCGTCGAGGTGCCGCCGTGGGCTGTGGTGGGTCTTGGCCGCCAGGACGATCTGTTGCGCCACGCCGATCTAGTGGTGTGCGGCGGCGGCCACGGCATGCTCTCCAAGACGCTGCTGGCCGGGGTTCCTATGGTCGTGGTTCCAGGCGGCGGCGATCAGTGGGAGTTAGCGAATCGTGTTGCGCGACAGGGAAGTGCGCGATTGGTGCGGCCGTTGAGCGCTCATGAACTGATTGCCGGAGTGACCGAGGTGCTATCGGATCCGGGCTATCGGCAGGCGGCGCGTCGGGCGGGGGAATCCATCGCCGACGTGACCGACGCGGTGGCGGTGTGCCGTGCGGCCATAGGTGTGGACGGAGGGACTCGTTAAGAACTTCAGGGCGGTAAGAACGTGGAGCGGTCGGTACTGAGGGCACTGAAGCGCCCTCGGCAAAAGACTCCGGGATCATGTGCGAGCAGGGCGTACCTAAGATCGTCCTACGGTCACGAGTGTCATCCAGGGCTCATTCCGATCCCGCCTCGTCGCCGATGAAGGAGCTTCCATGACCACCTCTGTCGCTGGTTCAGGTCGAAGCCGGCGGTCGCGCCTTCGCACGCCACGCTGGGCCCTCGTCGGCGTTGCCGCCCTAGCAGTCACCCATCTCGCCGCATGCGGGGGGCGAGACTCCGCACCAGCGGCGTACCCGGATCGTGAGATCACCTTCGTGGTGCCCTACTCGGCCGGTGGACCGACCGACACCGTCACCCGGCTGATCGCGGAGCCCATGAGCGAGAAGCTCGGCCAGCAGATCGTGGTCAAGAATGTCACGGGCGCTGGTGGCACTGTCGCCGCCGGGCAGGTAGCCGACGCCAAAGCCGATGGCTACGAGGTGCTCCTCCACAACATCGCCATGTCGACGGCG
>JAQAZZ010000091.1:0-2917 GCA_032127075.1 Micrococcales bacterium
TGGTGGGTCTTGAGCTCGTCGAAGGCCATCTCGATCTCCCACCGTTGCGTGTAGGCCGCGGCAAGGTCGGCCGCCGTGACCTCGGCGGGGTCGGTGAGGGTGGTGAACAGCCGGTAGCTGCGGGGGTTGTCGCGGCCGTCGGCGATCGTGTAGTCGATGACGCGGACCAGCATCGGCGGTGCCGCCCGAGCTACCGCGGAGTGGGTTTGCTGCAGGTGCGCCAGCCACGACCCGTCGGGAAGGTCTTCACGGTGGATGGGGGTAGGCCCGCCCCGATCCGTGCGGACCCGCCACAACAGGTCCGCGCCGGTGCCGACAGCCTTGCGCCACAGGGCGTAGGAGAAGAACCCGCGGTCCGCGGTGAGCAGCATCCCCGGCGCCGCGGCACAATGGCCGTGTTCACGACGGCATCGAGGGTTCGGGCGATTTCTTGCCACCCGGCTCGCCCGCTCACCGTGGTCGGCCTGGCGCTGACGGCCGGCACGACCGTGCTGGCGGAATCAGCCAGCGTCGAAGGCCTCCGCGAGGCCGGTGGTGTCGGGGTACAGCTGATCGAGCAGCACGAACTGGTCCACCGGAGCCACCTCCCCGGAGGAGTTGGTGGCCAGCACCACGATGGCGCCGCTCTCGCTGTCGCGCACGGCCAGCGTGGTCCAACCGGGGATACCACCTTGGTGCCCCAACCACGAACCGATCTGCATGAGCCCCAGCCCGTAGTCCACGAGCGGCGCCAGCTTGTCCACCGGCTCGAACTCGGTCCGCTCCTGCTGCAGCGATTCCGGCAGCAGCGCCGAGCCGAAGTCGGCCCCGGCCCAGGTGGCCAGGTCTTCCAGGGTCGAGGACATGTTGCCCGCGGCTCCGCCCCACGAGGCAGTCCAGTCCGTCACATCGGTGTTCGGCTCCAGCGTGCCACCGGCGGTCGTCAGCGGTTCCACCCCCGATGGGGCGACGTAGCCGCGCAGGAACGGTGCGGCAAGCGTGGTGTCGTCGGCCGGGGGGTAGTCGGTGCGGGAGAGGCCGAAGGGATCGAGCAGTCCGGACGCCACCAGGTCGGGCAGTTCCTCCTCCGTGACTGCCTCGAGCAGTTCACCGAGCACGATGTAGTTGGTGTTGCTGTACTCGGCGGGCGTCTGGCCGGCGGGCTGCACTTCGCCGGACTGCATCGCGGTGTTGATGAGTTCCTCGGCGGTCCAGGTCTTCGTGGTGACGGTGTCGTCCAGCGCGGCCGAGCCGGTGACGACAGCCTCGAAGTCCGGCAGCCCGCTCTGCATGGCCAGCAACTGTCGGACCGTGACCTTGCCGATGTCGGGATAGGTCTCGGACAGATCCGGCAGGTACTCGGCGACCGGGGTGTCCAGGTCCACCGACCCCTCGTCGACCTGCTGCAGCACCAAGGTGGCGATGAACGTCTTGGTCACGCTCCCGATCCGGAACGCGTCCTCGACCTGCGCCGCTTCGCCGGATTCGAGGTCGGCCGTGCCGAGGGCGGTGGTGTAGAACCCGTCCGTGGGATCCCACACGCCGACCAGCAGTGCCGGGACCTCCTCGCCGGATTGCTCCACGATGGCCGCTGCCAGCGCCTCGATCTCCGCTGCCCGCTCCTCGCCCATGGGCTCCGCCGGCACGTCGACAGCCGGCGAGGCGGTCCCCGACTCACCGGCTTCGTCCTGGTCGCTCGATGAGCAGCCGGCCAGCAGGAGGGCGGCGGTCAGGCCGACCGCCCCGAGGATCTGCCCGGTGCGGCGTGATGTGGTCAGGCTACGGCCGAGTGCGTTCACGGGGGAGAGAGTACCGAGGGGCACCGGAACCCCCGGGGGGGTCGAGGCGTGTTGCGCTCGATCCGGAGACTGGGCGATCGGTCCGCGGTGGGTGTCCCTGGCGGTTCGGGCCCCGGACCATGGCTCCCTCGTCAGGGTGGCGCAGGCGACGCTGAGTTGGATACCGCTCCGGCCGGACCGCGCGGGCCGGCGCCGACGGCGTCGTGGTGACGTTGGCGACGCCCGAGCGGCGCCGCGACGTGTCCGACCTGATGCACATGGCCGCGATCAAGCCGACCAAGCTGCAGGTGCGCAGCGGCGATACGGCGATCACCGAGCTCGTCGGGCCCAGCGCCCTGCGCGTGGTCGTGGCAGCGCCGGCAGCCCAACCCCTGCAGCAGCCCGGCGGCGGCCGCGGCAAGCCCCGGCGCCGGAAGTCGGGCACGCGGCAGGGCGCACTCGCTGGCGGGTCCCGCACTTCTTCCCAGCACGCCGGCTCACCGAAGCACAGCGGGGCCGCGAAGCCGCCGAGGATCCCTCGTCCGGCCACCCAGCAGGCCCCTGGGGCTGCGACCAAGCCGAGCACGCCCCGCCGGGCCAGCCGACCCGCGGGAAGCCCGCACCGCGCGGGGTAGTGCGGGAGGTCGTGGACGGCCCCTGGGAACTACACCTAGCCTCGTGATTTCGTGATCTTGCTGTGCGGCGCGGGCGATAGATGAGCGGAAGTGCCTGTCCTGCTTGGGATCTAGGTTTGTCGACGACTCAGATCGGCCGAGCGGGAAGGCGCTTCCAAGGTGAAGCGTAATCGGTTCAGGAATCGTGTCCATCTGCGCGGCGGCGCGGCGGGCGTCGTGTCGCACGCCGGGATCGACCTGTTGTAACGGGCGGCCCGCGCGACGGGCCTGGACCGCGCCCTGTCGACCGGGCTGGCCGGGCACCGCAGGCCTCGGCGGAGCACGACCCGGGCAAGGTGGTGCTGGATCTGGCGGTGATGCTCGCGGCGGGCGGGGACTGCCCCGCCGACACCGCGGACGTATCGAGGCCACCGCTGGGTAGAACGGCGATGGCTCCGTCGCAACGCGCCGAGAGGAGACATCATGGACGCGTCGCCCCTGTCGGCGGCACAGGAGCGTCGGGGCAGCACGGAACGGGTCAAGGCG
>JAQAZZ010000092.1:0-13772 GCA_032127075.1 Micrococcales bacterium
ACAGCGCCAGCATCTCCGACCCGCTGCTCGGCGGCAGGCTGACCGCCTGCACCCCGGCCGCCCCGGCCACCCTGGCCCCCGGCGACACCCTCACCTGCACCGGCAGCTACACCGCCACCCAGGCCGACATCGACAACGGCCAGATCGACAACACCGCCACCGCCACCGGCCAGCCCCCGACCGGCGACCCCGTCACCGCCACCGCCACCGCCACCGTCCCCGCCGACCAAGCCCCGGCCATCACCCTGGTGAAGGTTGCGGACCGGTCTGAGGTGACGGCTCCAGGAGAGATCATCGGCTACACGCTCACCGCCACCAACACCGGCAACACCACCCTGGACCCGGTCACCGTGGCCGACCCGCTGCTGCCTGACCTGGACTGCACGCCGCAACAGCCCGCTACGGTCCCGCCGGGCGGCACGGTGACCTGCACCGGCAGCTACCCCGTGACGCCCGACGATGTCCTTTCGGGCACGGTGACCAATACCGCCACAACCTCTGGGCAGCCCCCGATCGGCGAGCCCGTGACGGACACGAGCAGCGTCAACGTCCAAGTCACAACTGGAAGAAGCGACCCCCCGCTCGTGACCATCACGCCCACGCCCACGCCGACAGAAACACCGACGGACCCACCGACGGACCCACCGACGGAGCCACCGACGGACCCACCGACAGCGAGCCCAAGCGAGTCCCCCACCGCCCCGTCGGGAGGTACGCCACCTCCGACCAGCAGCGCGCCGAGCCTTCAGCCCGCTCCGACGGGAGCCCCGCTGTGGCTGCATGCGGCCATCGCCATGGCGCTCATGGGGATCGGCGGAACCCTGCTCGTGGTAAGGCGGCGACTGGCTTCTCGATCGGACTAGCCGTGGCAGGGCACACAAAAGGGTATGTTGCACAGGAATCACCCGAGGAGGGGTAATGGCAGTGAGCATTCGTGACGTCGCGGTCGCCGTGTCAGCAACCGCACTGTGCCTCACACTTGCCGCGTGCGGCGGTGACGACACCGGCGCCGAGGCGACACAAGCGCAGTCGCAGTCCGGCAAAGTTGAGTCCGCCCCGGATCTCAACGATGGCTGGAAGGGCGTGCTCAACGACGTGAAGGTCGATGAGTGTCCCACTGAGGCTGGGGAGGTGACCGCTAGCGGAGAGGTGGTCAATTCCGCCAAGGGAAGCCGCGACATCACCTTGCTGGTGACCTGGAACCCCGCGGACTCGACCAACCCACTGCTGCAGCTGTCAGTGACCAAGAAGGACGTTCCGGCGGGCGAGACCGAGTCCTGGAGCGTGGAGGGGGAGCTGCCCTCCGACGCAGGTCAGTGCTTCGTCATTGCGCGCTCTGGCAAGCTGACCAAGGGCTGAGTCCGCCCCGCTGCAGCGGGCGGCGGCGGAGGGCGTCGCGCAGATGCTCCCGCACGACTTTCGGCGTCTGCAGTTCGGTTGGGGAGCCGGGAGCCCGAGCCCACCTCCCAGGGAATCGACACGCCTCGCAGTCTCGTATCGGTCCGTGGCCTGCCTGACTAGTACGACTTGGGGTGCTCCGCAGGCTGGCGAAGATGCATTCGCCAGTACCCGCACGGTCAGCCACCAGCCAGCGCGCTGAGCGGCGCAGGTGACTCCTATGGTTACCCCATGCTCGGTTCGCGACTTGCCACGGAAGCGACCGTCGCCTCCAACCGGTCGCTGCTCCGCATGCTGGGCGCCTACCTTCTCATCTGCCTGGCCGAGTTCAGTTCGTGGATGGTCATCATCCTCGTGGCTTTCGATCGGGGCGGGGCGGTCATGGTCGGCGTCGCGTCGGCGAGCATGCTTCTACCAGCCATCGTGATCATGCCGTTTGCCGCGGCATTCGGTGACAGGCTGCCGCGCGGACGCGCACTGTCGATCGCCCAGGCAGCCGTCGGGCTGCTGACGTTGGCACTTGCACTGCTCCTCGCGCTGGGAGCACCGCTGTGGCTGCTCCTTCTCGGGGGCGCAGCGCAGACATTGGCGTTGAGCCTTGTGGGCCCGATGCATCACGCGGCTCTCCCCTTCGTCGCCCTGCATCCAGGCGAGCTCGTCGCAGCCAACGGATTGTCGGCTCTGATCGAGGGGGTGAGCCTGTTCATCGGTTTCACGGCGGCTGGTGCGCTGATCGGTGCTTTCGAGCCGTACCAGGTCATGCTCGGCTGTGCGCTCGTCGCCCTCGCCGCAAGCCTCATGACTTCAGGTCTGGGGATTTCGGCCACGCGGCAGCATCTGGTCGGGTCCGGTCCGGGTGCACTCGCCGCCGCAGTGCGGGGCCTGACTTCCCTGCGGGGTAACTGGGGCGCGTTGGCCCTTCTCGGCATGCTCGGCTGCACCTTCATCGTGGACGGCTCCACTGAGCCGCTCATGCTGACCTACAACGCTGAGGTGCTCGGCCTCGGCGACGGCACGGCGGGCTTCCTGGCCGGGGCCTATGGTGCCGGTTTGGCCGTTGGCGCCGGCTTCCAGGCGGGACTGCCGAGGCGCCGCACTGCCTCTCTGGCGCTTTGGGGGTCCGCACTTCTCGCGGCGGCGTTCGGGGCAGTCGGTCTGGCGAACAACCTGCTGCCGGCGTTCCTGCTCGCCGGTATCGCCGGGGCAGGTGCTTCCGTCGTCATAGTGGCTTCCCGGACGCTCCTGCAGCGCAGTACGGACAACGTCGTGCTCGCCCGGGTCTTCGCCGTGCAGGAGGGCGTTCAGTTGGCGGGCTTGTCGATCGGTGCTTTGCTCGGGCCGATCGCGATCCAGACTCTCGGACCGCGGCTCGCCTTCATCCCACTTGGACTCACCGTCCTCGCGGTGGCGGGACTGGCACGCCGGCGGCTGTTGGCCCTGGATCGCTCGGCCCAGGTCCGTGAGCGGGAGATCCGACTGCTGACCCGGGTGCCGTTCATGGCGGCGCTGTCCCTGCCTGCACTTGACCACCTGGCTCAGTCGGCCTCCTGGATGAGCGCGGCCCCCGGCACCGCGGTGGTGCGGCAAGGCGAGGCAGGTGATGCCTTCTATCTGGTGGAGTCGGGTGAACTTTCCGTGACCGTCGACGGCACCCTGCGTGATCATCGTCTCGGGCCAGGTGAAGCCTTCGGTGAGATCGCTCTGATGTTCCGTGCTCGCCGCAGCGCCACGATCACCGCGATCGCACCGTGTGAACTGCTGCGGATCGACGCCGCCCAGTTCCTGGCTGCGATCACAGCCAGCCCCGACGGCGCCGAACTGGCGCAGGCCGTCGCCCAGGAGCAACTCGCCCGGGATCGGCGGGGCTGACGCCCACGAGGTGCAGAGTCCGATCCACACCGAATGCGTCCACGTGGACCCGCCATCCGGAGACGCCGCGAACAGGTGAGTGACGTCCACCCCATGTGGAGAGGGGGGAACACCATCCGCTGCGCCGCACGGTGGGCACAGCAGGACTCGAACCTGCGACTCCCTGCTTGTAAGGCAGGTGCTCTAACCAACTGAGCTATGCGCCCGCACAGGCAAGTATGGCAGCAGCAGCGGAGCTTCCGGTGCCGTCGTTCCGGCGAGTACCGGCAACCACCATCCGGGTTTGGACGGCGCCGATCCCCGAGTACCCGCTAGTGCCGTTTGCTTCCGCCCGAGCCGCCCGAGCCGCTCGAGCCGCTCGAGGCACCCGTCAACCCGAACCGCCACACGTCATTGTCCACCCGAAGGTAGTTCTGCGGATCGGCGAAGTCGAAGGTCTCCCGGTCACCGCCGAAGGTGTAGATCCGTTCCACACCCTTGCGGTTGGACCACACCGCGCTGTCGAAGTCGTACTTGATCTCGGTGTCAGACTTGGCGTTCCAGGGGGCGCCCGGAATCTTCTTCCACGACTTCCCATTTCGGCTGCTCCACACATCCGTGGGGTTCTTCGGCTGACCGAACCCGCCGAAACAGACGATCCGCCCTGCCAGGACCTCGCACTTGTGTCCGGGACGAGGCGACCATCCCGCCGACTTCGTCACCCGTTTCCACTTCTTGCCGTTGTCCGTGCGCCACACATCGTTGAAGTAGGGCGGGGTGCAGTCCGGCTGCGGTTCACATGTGAAGCCGACCTCGCCGCCGAGCACGTACAGCGAACCATCCTTGACCGCCGTGGCAGCCCCTGCTCGCTTCGACCAGGGGGCGTCGGCGACCTTCCGCCAGGTTCGGCCGTCTCGGGACTTCCACACATCGTTGAAGTACACACGTTGCGGCGGGCCGCCGATGATCGATGCGTCGTCATTGCTGGATCCGCCGAAGACGTAGATGGACTTGCCGAGCACTGCGGCGGACAAGCCGGCCCGTCCCTCCCACGGGGCAGCGGCCGTCAGCCGCTTCCAGGACTTGCCGTCCTTGCTGCTCCAGACGTCGTTGAAGAACTGCGACTGGGATACGAATGGGGGGCAGTCAGGCGCAATGAATGCCGGCGGACAGGCATTCGGCGTGACTGTGTAGTCCTGACCGCCGAGCACGAACATCCGCCGGCCCTTGGTGACGGCAGCGAAGTAGGCCCGCGGGGCCCAGCGCTTGCCCGGCGATGTGGCCGCAACCTTCTTCCAGCCGCGGCCGCCGTTGTCGGTGCGCCAGACATCGTTGAGCAGTCGGCTGTCCCCGGGGATCGGCGGCGTGGCGGGCGGGTTGGGAACTCGCCCGCCCAGGACGTACATCTTGCCGCCGAGGGTGACCGCCTGCAGACCGGCCCGGGCTTCCCACGGCGCCTTCTTCTTGACCAGCTTCCAGTCCCCGCCGGTTGTGTCCTTCTTGGCCGTCTCACCGCCCAACGCCGCCTGCGGCGCAACTGCGACCGCCATCGCCGCTGCCGCTGCCGCCGCCAACGTGAGCTGGACTGCCTTCGATCTCCCCATGGCTTCCCCTTCACCCGTGTGCGAATCGCACTCTCGCGGCAGTCTAGGCGACGCCCCACGCAACTATGGCTGCCCCGGTCAGTCGATCCCGGCCAAGACCTCCCGGTAGGCCTGCGGATCCCGAGGCCTGCCGAGTTCGGTCACGATGGCACCGGCGACCGCTCCCTGCCGGTCGATGATGAATGTCCCCCTGTCCGCGGCCCCGATCTTGTCCACGAACACGCCGTACTCCTTGGCTACCTCCCCATGGGGCCAGAAATCCGACAGGAGCGGGAAGCTCAGTGACTCCCGGCCGGCAAACGCCCACAGGCTTTCCAGCGGGTCGCACGACACCCCGAGGACGACGGCGTCCAGTGCCGCCAGGTCGGAAGTTATGTCACGCGTCTGGCACAGTTCCCCGGTGCAGATGCCGCTGAATGCGAAGGGGTAGAAGACCACCACGACCTTGCTGCCGCGGTGATCGCTGAGCCGCACCCGGCCGCCGATGGTGGCCGTCAGGTCGAAGTCCGGAGCAGGTTCGCCGATGGTGAGTGCCATGGCGGTATTGTGCCGACAGCTCAACCCCGGCCGATGAAGCGGGTGGCGTTCCAGTCCGCACCGGCGCTGATGGTGCCGGTGCTGCGCAGGCCGGTCGTGGGTCCGGCTTCGGAGATGTCTGCGGGCTCGACATGGCCGTCCCGGCCGGGTTTGGGGGTCAGGACCCAGATCTCGCCGCGGTCGGCCAGCAGAGCGGTGGAGTCGAGCAGTCCGTCCACGAGGTCACCGTCGTCGTCCCGCCACCACAGCAGCACCACATCCACGACATCGTCGTAGTCGTCGCCTACCGGTGCCCCGCCGGAGGCCTCGGAGATCGCGGTCCGCAGATCGTCATCACAGTCGTCGTCCCAGCCCACGATCTGCACGATGCTGCCCTGCTTGATGCCAAGAGCGCCGCCGGTGCGGGTTGCAGTCACCGAACCCTGCCCGTGGTCATGTGCTCCAGCCTGGTGGATCCCGGCTTCCCGATGGAAGTCATGGACGTAGTCCACCCGAGCAGGCGCCGTAGCGCAACCCTTTTGCCGACAACCGACCAATCACTTTGCCGCCCAACTCCCCTGACCTGCCCAACCGCGCAATAGTGGTACCTAGCCCGTCCCAGCCGCACGCGACGAGGAGATCAGCAGTGACCCAGCCCCCAGAAGCCCCCCCGCTGCAGCCAGGTGGCCTTCCCAGCCAGTACGTGGACACCGATCCCGAGGAGACTCAGGAATGGCTCGACTCGTTCGACGCGATGGTGGAACGGCAGGGTGACCACCGGGCACGGGTGCTGATGCTGAGCATGCTGCGGCACGCGGCCGAGCGGAACATCGGCATCCCCACCTTGCGGGCAACGGACTACATCAACTCCATCGCCCCGGAGAAGGAGCCTGCCTTCCCCGGGGACGAGTTGATGGAGAAGCGCATCCGCGCGTACATCCGGTGGAACGCCGCCATGATGGTCCACCGTGCGCAGCGGCCGGGAATCGGCGTGGGGGGTCACATCTCGAGCTACGCCTCGTCCGCCAGCCTGTACGAGGTTGGCTTCAACCACTTCTTCCGCGGTCAGGAGCACCCGGGCGGCGGGGATCAGATCTTCTTCCAGGGCCACGCCAGCCCCGGCTTCTACGCACGCGCGTTCCTGGAGGGGCGCCTGTCCGAACACCAGATGGATGGCTTCCGGCAGGAGTTGTCCCATCCAGGCGGCGGCCTCCCCTCCTACCCCCATCCCCGGCTCATGCCGGACTTCTGGCAGTTCCCCACAGTCAGCATGGGCCTGGGCCCCTTCCATGCCATCTATCAGGCGCGGTTCAACCGCTACCTGCAGCACCGCGGCTTCACCGACACCTCCCAGCAGCGCGTGTGGGCATTCTGCGGCGACGGGGAGATGGATGAGCCGGAGTCGATGGGCGCCATCTCCCTGGCCGCCCGGGAGAACCTGGACAATCTTGTGTTCGTCGTGAACTGCAACCTGCAGCGCCTCGACGGGCCGGTGCGGGGCAACGGCAAGGTGATCCAGGAGCTGGAGTCGACGTTCCGCGGCGCCGGGTGGAACGTCATCAAGGTCATCTGGGGCCGAAACTGGGACCCGCTGCTGGCCAAGGACGACGAGGGCGCGCTGGTTGCGCTGATGAACCGGACCCCCGACGGCGACTACCAGACCTACAAGAGCGAGGACGGCGCCTACATCCGCGAGAACTTCTTCGGCCGCGACCCCCGCACGGCTGCACTCGTCGCGGACATGACCGATGAGGAGGTCTGGGCGCTGCGCCGCGGCGGTCACGACTACAGGAAGCTCTACGCCGCCTACAACGCGGCGATGGCGCACACGGGCCGCCCCACCGTGATCTTGGCCAAGACCGTCAAAGGCTGGTCGCTCGGCTCCCACTTCGAAGGGCGGATGGCCACCCACCAGATGAAGAAGCTGACGGTGGAGGACCTCAGGGTTTTCCGCGACCGGCTCAACATCCCCATCCCCGACTCCCAGCTCGACGAATACCTTCCGCCCTACTACAACCCGGGGCCGGACGATGAGGTCATCAGCTACATGACGCAGCGCCGGGCAGAGTTGGGCGGACCGATTCCCACGCGCAAACACAGCGCCGGCACGCTGCCGCAACCGCCGGACAAGGTCTACGACATCGCGAAGCGAGGGTCGGGGAAACAGCAAGTCGCGACCACCATGGCGTTCGTGCGCCTGCTCAAGGATCTGATGCGCACCGAGGAGATGGGTGCGCGGTTCGTGCCGATCATCCCCGACGAGGCCCGCACGTTCGGCATGGACAGCCTCTTCCCGTCGGCCAAGATCTACAACCCTCACGGCCAGGCCTACACGTCGGTGGACCGCGAACAGATGCTGGCCTACAAGGAGAGCGAGCAGGGCCAGATCCTGCATGAGGGGATCAACGAGGCCGGATCGACCGCCTCATTCGTCGCCGCGGGGACGTCGTACTCCACCCACGGCGAACCGATGATCCCCATCTACATCTTCTACTCGATGTTCGGTTTCCAGCGGACGGGCGATCAGTTCTGGTTGGCGATGGACCAGATGGCCCGAGGTTTCGTGATCGGCGCCACCGCGGGCCGCACCACGTTGAACGGCGAAGGCCTGCAGCACCAGGACGGCCATTCCCTCCTGATTGCGGGCACCAACCCGATCGTGCGGGCGTACGACCCGGCCTACGCCTACGAGTTGGGCCACATCGTGCGTGACGGCCTGCACCGCATGTACGGCGACGAGCCGCAGAACGTCTTCTACTACCTCACCGTCTACAACGAGCCGATCCAGCAGCCGCCCGAGCCGCAAGGCGTCGATGTCGACGGAATCCTCAAGGGCATGCACCTGATCTCGCCGAAGGAATCCGCAGGCGGGCTGCACTGCCAGATCTTGGCCAGCGGCATCTCTGTCCCCTGGGCGCTGAAGGCCCAGCGGCTGCTGGCAGACGACTGGGGCGTGGCCGCCGACGTCTGGTCGGTCACCTCTTGGAACGAGCTGCGCCGGGACGGGCACCTGTGCGACCGGCACAACATGCTGAACCCGGAAGCCGAACGGGAAGTGCCCTATGTCACGCAGCGGCTCGCAGGCCGGCCGGGCCCGGTGGTGGCGGTGTCGGACTTCATGCGCTCGGTGCAGGACCAGATCTCCCAGTGGGTGCCACTGGACTATTACGCCCTGGGCACCGACGGGTGGGGCCACTCCGACACCCGGGGCGCCCTGCGCCGGTTCTTCCTGGTCGATGCCGAATCAATCACGGTGCAGGCTTTGGCGGCCCTGGCGAACAAGGGTGAGATACCGCAGGAAACCGTGACCTCCGCGATGCACCGCTACCGTCTCGACGACCCGGCGGCGGCTGATTCCGGCAACACCGAGGGTGCGGGCTGATCCCGGACCGGCGAGCCGGGATCCCAGCGACAACAATGGCAGTGTGAAAGCCACCGATCGATACCTGCGTTACCTCGGCGACGAGCGGAAGGCCAGCCGGATGTACCGGGCCCTGGCGGAGTTGGCCGACGGCGATCGCCGTGACGCCCTGCTGGAACTGGCCGACATCGAGGATCGGCATGCGGCCCATTGGGTCGCGCTGCTGGAGGACGCCGGCGCAGACGTGCCCCCGGACGACCACACCCTCGACCCCGACGACGAGCAGATGCTGCGCCGCGCCCGGCAGTTCTCCCTCGACAGCGTCCTACCCGACCTGGAGCAGGCCGAGCGAGACGCCCAGGGCATCTACGACAACGAGCCCGACGCGGCCCCCGGGATGGCCGACGACGAACGCGAGCATGAGCGGGTGCTCCGCGATCTGTCGCAGGCCGGAACCGCCCAGCCGGCTCGGCGGTCCATCGGCGACGCCCGCGAGGTGCTGAACAGCAGCGAGCCCTGGCACCGCACCGACAAGTCCGGTTCGCTGCGCGCCGCCGTCTTCGGCGCCAGCGACGGACTGGTGTCGAACACGGCGCTGGTCATGGGTTTCGCCGGTTCCGGCACCACCGGCGACACGAGCGGCGGAACGGTGCTGTTCGCCGGCATCGCCGGGCTGCTGGCGGGAGCATTCTCCATGGCCGCGGGCGAGTATGTGTCGGTGGCCAGCCAGAGGGACGTCTTCGCCCGCGAGATAGCGCTGGAGAAGTCCGAGCTGGAGACGAAGCCCCTGGAGGAGCAGCGCGAACTGGAACTCATCTACCGCGCGAAGGGGCTGGACGCCGAGAGCGCGCGCCGCACCGCGGAGACGATCATGTCCGACCCCGATGTCGCCCTGGACACGCTGGTGCGCGAGGAACTGGGGCTGGACCCGGACGAACTCGGCTCGCCATACAAGGTGGCCGCATCCAGCTTCGTCGCATTCGCCGTCGGTGCTGTGGTTCCGGTGATCCCCTACCTGTTCACATCGATCATCTCGCCGGGCACTGCACTGCTGCTGGCCATGCTGTTCGCATCGCTGGCGCTGGTCGCCGTCGGCGGCACGGTGGGGCGGCTGTCCGGTCTGGGCGTGACCCGCTCCGCCCTTCGCCAGCTGCTCGTGGGTAGCGGGGCGGCGGCCCTGACGTACTCGCTGGGGCTGCTGGTGGGAACGTCGTTGGGTTAGCCCTCCGCTCGGATGGCAACCGGCCGGCAATGACGCGAATATCGGGAGATGGCCGCTGCCGCTCCCGTCGACACCGACACCACCACTGTCGCCCCCCGTGGGGTGGGAATGCCGATCGCCAGGATCTACCACCTGTTGATCACGCTGGTGGGCACGGCTGTCCTGGTCATCTACGTGTGGGCGCCAGCCACCTACGAGGGCAACTACGGCGCACTGAACGGTGTGGTGTTCACCTACAGCTACTTCACGGTCTGGAGCAACCTGTTCACCGCCATAGTGGGATGGTCCCTGGTGGTGAACCCCGCCAACGACGGCGGTGTCTTCCGGTGGCTGCGGATGACCAGCCTCGTGATGATCACGACCACCGGGCTGATCTACTTCCTGGTGTTGGCAGCCGACGCCGACCCGCAGGGGGTCTACGTCTACACCAACATCGGGGCCCACTACATCGTCCCCTGGGGCACGGTCCTGGGATTCCTCCTCTTCGGGCCGCGTCCCAGGTTCACGCTGCGGCACGTGTTCCTCATGCTGATCATTCCGGTCACGTGGCTGGTGTACACCCTGATCCACGGCCTGTTCCTTGTGGTCCCCCCCGGCCGACACTCCCGGCGTGGTCCCCGGCCAGGAGACCAACTTCTACCCGTACGGGTTCATCGACGCCAATGACCCCGCCGCGCTCATCCCCGGGCTGGAAGGCCCCGGCTACCAGGGCGTGGCGATCAACATCGCTGTGGTGCTGGCATTGGGGCTGACTTTCGGGTTCATGTATCTGGGCCTCGACCGGCTGCTGAGCCGGGGCAAACGGCCGGAGTTGTTGTAGCGGTGGCCCTGGGGGGATCAGCCCACCTGGTGCAGCCAGCGCACCGAGGTCCCCTCGCCTGCCAGGCGGAAGGGCTCCAGCTCCTCGTCCCATTCCGCGCCGAGCAGCAGACGCAACCGTGCCCGTAGATCGGAGTCGTCGGCGGCTTCGGCCATGGCGCCGCGGACGCGGTCTTCGTTCAGCATCATGTCGCCGTGGACGCCGATCGTCGCACGGAACATGCCCAGCCCCGGTGTCACCGCGTAGCGCTCGCCCTCGCGCGATGGAGTCGGTTCCTCAGTGACCTCGAAGCGCAGCGTCGCGAAGTTGGCCAGCGCACTGGCCAGCCTGGCTCCGGTTCCGGGCTCGGCCTGCCATGAGATCTCACTGCGGACGGACCCCGCGGCCACCGGTTGCGCAGACCATTCCAGGGAAACTTCCACACCCAGCACCTGCGACAGCGCCCACTCGACATGAGGGCTGAGTGCGCGCGGGCAGGCATGGATGAACGCCACGCCCCGCGCCGGGGTCGTGTCGACGTACAACGGAGTCAACGCTCTCGACATGTCAGCCTCCTTCGGTCGAGGTTCGCCTTCCCCTGCGTCCTCACCGAGGCTGTGATCCGAAGCGCCACACGTGATCTTGAATTGTGTACAGCCGAGAGTAGCCCACCAGGGGCCCCGGCGGGAGACCCCTCCTGGCGCTGTCACGCTCTGTTATCCGCTCGTAACCTGGCTTCCCCACGCCTCCCGCCGGCGCAATCCGCCATGATGCGAACGTGGCGTATTCCGAAAGCGATGTATTCAGCAGCGACGAGGCGGTCGTGCGCTCGTGGCGCAACGGGCACGGCTCGGTGCCAGTCCTGCTGTGCAACGGTCTGGGCGCGCCCGCCGAATGCTGGCCAGGATGGTACGACCGCGACGACGCCGACCTGACCGTCACCAGCTTCTTCCACCGGGGCACATCCGGATCCGGCAAGCCGCTGGACGAGACGGCGATCGGAATCGACGCCCACGTGGCCGACGCCCTGGCGGTCATGGACGCCCACGGCCTGTCGAGTGCCGTTGTCGTGGGCTGGTCCACCGGGGTCCCGGTCGCCTTCCAATTGACCCACAACCACCCGGACCGGGTAGCGGCCGTGCTCGCGGTGTCTGGCGTCCCGGGCGGCGGAGAGGGCATCAACGGGCTGCTCGCTGCGTTGAACGGCTCATTGACCGGCGGCGCTGCCCGCGCCGCTCAACTCCTGCCAGGACCTGTGCTCGCACTTCTCGGCCAGATCCCGGTGAACGACGCCACCGTGGGCTTCTTGCGGAAGACCGGCCTGGTGTCGGCCGACGCCGACCCCCGACTCGTCGCCGCCGCCCTGTCCCGCTACCTGGAACACGAGCCGCAGTGGTACATGAAGCTGTTGCAGGAGGCGGCGAAGTCAGATCTGGGCGGCTCCGACTCGGTGGACTGCCCCGTTCGGTTCCTCGTCGGCCGTTCCGACGTGATCATCCCGCCGCCCACAGTCGTCGCTGCCGCACATGCCATCCCGCACGCCCACGCCCGGATCGTGGCCGGTTCCCACTTCCTCCCGCTGGAGCAGCCCGCGCTCATCAAGCACGAGACCCTGGCGCTGGCAGCAGCCTCGGGAGTCTCCGACGGCGGCGGCAACGCCTGATTCGCCGCCCGTCTCCGCCGGGCTGTGTCGATAATGTGACCTACGCGACTAGTGGTCTGCGTTTCCCGCACCGGCACAAGCGTCACAATCACTACAGGGAAGTCGCTGACCGTTCACGGGCAGCACCGAAGTCGTCCATCTGGAGGGTTGGAGCATATGTCCATCACCGCACCCGCACCCCGCGTCCTCGCCGACGCGATTCCGCGTTCGTTCGCCCGCGACGCTCTGCTCGTCGTCGGAGCCGCCGCCTTCGTGGGTCTGGCAGCCCAGATCATCATCCCGCTGCCGTTCACGCCTGTGCCCGTCACCGGGCAGACCTTCGCCGTCCTGCTGGCCGGCGCGGCGATCGGCCCGCTGCGGGGCATCCTGGCGATGCTCCTCTACAGTTTCGCCGGCCTCGTCGGGGTGCCGTGGTTCGCCGGCGGCGCCAGCGGCTACTCCTCCGCCAGCTTCGGCTACATCATCGGCTTCATCGCCGCCACCGGCCTCGTCGGCTGGCTGGCGAACCGCGGCTGGACACGAACCGCCATCGACACCGCGCTCGCCATGGTCCTTGGCAACGTGGTGATCTACGCCATCGGGGTGACCTGGTTGAAGTTCGCCATCGACACCACCTGGAGCGATGCGATCGCCAAGGGCATGTCGCCGTTCCTGCTGGGCGACGCATTCAAGATCGCCATCGCCGCCGGGCTGTTCCCGTTGATCTGGCGACAACTCGACGGCCACGGCCTCGTCGGCAGCGGCCGAAGCGGGGAAACTGCTCCCGCAGAGTCGGTCGCGGACGATTCCGACTACGCCATCCTGGATCTGACCAAGGCCGCACCTGCCGACGACACGATCGACCTGCGGGACAGTGCAGAAGCGGAAGCAGGAGCCGAAGCCGACGCGGTGGAACCCACCGAGCGCTGACGAAACCCACACGACACCCCCTGCCGGAGCGCCTGGCAGGGGGTGTCTTCGTCTGGGGAGGGCGTCGCAGGTTCGTCGGATGGTAGATGTGGGGGATGCACACGCGATCCCAGCTGAATGCCTCCATGGCACAAGATCTCGCCGGTGCCTGGGGCGACCCGGCCATCTTCGCCGTCAACCGGCTGCGGGGTCGGTCGGTCATCACCGGCAGCGCTGCGCTGCAACCCGCCACAGCCGACGCCGGGAACCGCCTGGAGCTGGACGGCGAATGGCAGTTCGACTGGTACGAGGGCACGGCTGATCTGGATCCGCTGGCACTCGGTGCCGCAGGCGTGCGGGGCGACCACGTCATCGATGTCCCCTCTGTGTGGCAGCTCGCCGGCTTCGGGGTGCCCTACTACCTCGCCAACACCTATCCGCCCGCGATGGGAACCCGAAAGGCACGCATCCCC
>JAQAZZ010000093.1:0-45158 GCA_032127075.1 Micrococcales bacterium
GCCGCTCCTTGTAGGCGTCACGGCCCTCTTGGGCCTCTTCGGTCATGTAGAACAGCAGGGTCGCGTCGCCGGCGAGCTGCTGGACTCCAGCCAGGCCGTCGTCGGCGGCGTTGTGCGAGGCTTTGAGCATCCGCAGCGCCAGCGGCGAAAGATCCAGCATCTCCCGGCACCAGGCAACCGTTTCGTTCTCCAGGTCCTGCAGGGGAACCACCGCGTTGACCAGGCCCCAGTCGTAGGCCTGCTCGGCACCGTACTGCCGGCACAGGAACCAGATCTCGCGGGAGCGTTTCTGGCCGATCTGCCGTGCCAGCAGGCCCGACCCGTAGCCGCCGTCGAAGGACCCCACCTTGGGACCGGTCTGGCCGAACCGGGCGTTGTCGGCGGCGATCGTCAGGTCACACACGATGTGCAGCACATGGCCGCCGCCGATGGCGTATCCGGCGACCATGGCGATGACCGGTTTGGGGGTGCGGCGGATCTGCACCTGCAGATCGAGCACGTTGAGCCGGCCGATGCCCTTGCGGGCGACCTCATCGTCGCCGATGTAGCCGTCGTCGCCGCGGATCACCTGGTCCCCGCCGGAGCAGAACGCCCAGTCGCCCTGCCCGGTGAGGATGATCGCGCCGACGGAGTCGTCGTCGCGTGCACGGCGGAAGGCGTCCTCGAGTTCGAACAGGGTCTGCGGCCGGAACGCGTTTCGCTTGTGCGGGCGGTTGATTGTGATCTTGGCGATGCCGTCGGCGATCTCGTACAGGATGTCGCCGTAGTCGCCGGCCGATTCCCATTCCGCCGCCGGGATGATGCTGGAGTGCGACGGGTCCTGAGCCGCCGGACTGTCGGGGGCCACCACCGGCGGCAGGGGGTAACGCGTGCGGGAATCCATCGATTTCCTCCAACTACGGGTGCGGTGCGCAGCGCACCGGTCAGGCTCCTAGGCTAGACGGCGATGGACGCGCGGCAACTCACCCTCCTGTCCGCGACCTCCGGTCCGCACGGGGTGGCTGCAGCCGCGGCGGCGGTCACCGCGGCACTGGCGGGCGGACCGGCCACCGCCATACTCCCGGCGGACGCGGGGCCGGACCGGCTGGGCAGGGATCCGGTCGCCCAGTGGGATGCCACCGCCCTGGTGCTGCAGACGTCCGGATCCACCGGCGAGCCCCTGCTGGTGGAAATCGGCGCTGACGCCCTGCGGGCCGCTGCCCACGCGGGCAGCGATGCAGTCGGCGGCCCGGGGGTGTGGCTGACCGCTCTACCCGTGACGGGTATCGGGGGTCTGATGACGGTCGTGCGTTCGGTCCTCTGCGGATTGCAGCCGGTCGCGTGGCCCGGAGTGGGCGGGGCATGGAAGTTCACCGACGGTGCCTTCGCCCCGTCCTGCCTGGCAGCCCGGCAGACCGCCGACGCTGCCGGCGCGGCCTGCTACACCTCGCTGGTGCCCACCCAGATCCTCCGCCTGGCGCGCAGCGGATCACTGGCCTGCCTGACGGTGTTCGACCGCGTGTTGATCGGCGGTGCGGCGCTTGCTCCCAAGTTGGCGGAAGCCCTTGGCGACGCCGGGGTCCGCTACACCCAGACCTACGGCGCAACGGAGACCTGCGGCGGGGTCGTCTACGACGGGACCCCGCTGGCGGGCGTGAGTGTGCGAATAGCGGCGGCACCGTCGCCGGCGGATGCGGCGGGCCATGGCGCGGGCGGGGCCGCAGCCGGTGACGGCGCGATTCGAACGGGTGATGGCGTGATCGAGATATCTGGGGCCACCCTCGCTCACGGCTACCGGGGGAATCCCGCGCTCACCCGCGGGAGGTTCCGCGGCGGCTGGTTCCGCAGCGGCGACCTGGGCCGATGGGCTGATGGGCGCCTCATGGTGCTCGGCCGTGGGGACGACATCATCAAGTCCGGCGGCCAGAAGGTGTCGCTGGCCGCCGTCGAGCAGGCTCTGCGCGGCTGTCCGGGGGTGCTGGATGCGCTGGTGGTCCCAGCCCCAGATGCCGAGTGGGGACAGGTGCCGGTGGCATATGTTGTGGAACAGCCCGGTACGGGTGAGGCCGGCAGTCTCCTGGAAGAGCAGCTGCGGCAAGCGGTGCGGCTTCGGGTGGGGTCTGCCGGTGTGCCGCGGCAGATCGAACTGGTCGCCGAGCTCCCAGAGGCCGCCAGCGGCAAGGCGGACCGAGGTGCAGCAGGATCCGCCCGCGACGGGAACCGACCGGCTGCGGGGACGGAATGACGGCAGGGGCGGACTGATGGCAGGGACGGACTGATGGCCACTCTCGGGCAATGGATCGCCGGTGCACGGCCCCGCACCCTTCCCGCGGCCGTCGCACCCGTTCTGGTGGGGTGTGGTGCGGCAGCCTACGCAGGCTCCTTCCGAGCCCCGTTGGCGGCGCTGGCGCTGATCGTCGCCCTGTCGCTCCAGGTGGGGGTCAACTACGCCAACGACTACAGCGACGGAATCCGGGGCACGGACGAACAGCGGGTGGGGCCCCTGCGGCTGGTGGGGCAGCGGTTGGCGCCTGCGGCTGCGGTGAAGGTCGCTGCCTTCACCTTCTTCGGGGTCGCGGCAGCCGCCGGTATGGCGCTCGTCGTTGTCTCCCAAGTCTGGTGGCTGCTGCCGATCGGCGTGGCCAGCGTGGCCGCAGCGTGGTTCTACACCGGCGGCAGCCGGCCCTACGGCTACTCCGGCCTGGGTGAGGTCTTCGTCTTCGTCTTCTTCGGACTCGTCGCCACCGCTGGGACGGCATGGGCGCAGATCGGGAGCCTGACGCTGTTGGCCGTCGTGGCCGCTGTTCCGCCTGGGCTGTGGGCCAGCGCCATCCTGGTGGTCAACAACCTGCGCGACATCCCCGGCGACGAGCAGGTGGGCAAGAACACTCTGGCCGTACGGCTGGGCGATCCTCGGACCCGAACGCTGTACACCGCCATGACCCTGCTGGGCTTCGTCGCAGGTGCCGCGCTCGCCGCGTTCACCCCCTGGGCGCTGCTCGTGCTGCTAGCCCTGCCACTCGCCCTCCCTCCGATCCGCACAGTCCGCTCCGGCGCCGTCGGGCGGGACCTGATCGGCGTGCTGGGCGCCACCGGCAGGATCCTGCTCGTCGGCGGTCTGCTGCTGGGCTCGGGTCTGGCGCTCGGCGGCTGAACCAATCAGCACGTATGGCAGTTCCCATCTCCGCAGTTTCCCCACACGGCTGGGAGGCGCGGGGCCGTGACGGTCACCACAGCGGCTGTTGAGTCGATGTGCCAGAATCGCACGGTGCCCGACGACTTCGTCATTGCGCGCAACCCCGACCCGGACTCCTCGCTGCCCTTTCTGGTGCGCATCCCGGTCGGTGATCAGGGCATCGTGTTGAAAGTCCGCGACACGTGGCCCCGGACTGCCAAGGTCTACTGCCACCGCGCACCGCAGTGGCCTGAGGACGCCGACATCGTGGAGCGGGTGCCGGTGCGCCACTGCGAGCGCCGCGGAGCGGCGATCGACCTCGTTCTGGACCGCGGCAGGGAGAGCCGATCGCAGTTCGTCATCACCCGAATCCGCGGCGGTCGCGAAGCCATCTTCTGGCAGTCGCCGCGGACCACGAAGCAAGCCAGGCCCAAAGTTGCGCTGCCCGCAGGCCGGGCGCAGGGGATTCAGGGACTCAAGGTGCTGGTCGATGTGCATGAGCGATACCCGTATCGGTTCGCGCGGCAATCCGGTCGCGAACATGTCGAGACAGTCCGCCGTTCGCTGCCTGCCGGGGACTACGCGGCGGAAGTGGACGGCCGGCTCTCGGTGGCCGTGGAACGAAAGTCCCTGACAGATCTGGCCAGCAGCCTGCTGAGCGGTCGACTGCGGTTCGCCTTGGCGGAGCTCAGTGCTCTGCCCCGGGCCGCGGTGGTGGTGGAGGACCGGTACTCCAAAGTCTTCGGCTTGGAGCATGTGCGACCATCCGTGGTAGCCGACGCCATCGCTGAGGCTCAGGTGAGGTACCCGGCAGTTCCCATCGTCTTCGCCGAGAACCGCAGCCTCGCCGAGGAATGGACCTACCGTTTCCTGGCTGCGGGCGTCGCCGAACTGGAACTACAGGCAGCCGGGGGGGCTGTTGATCTTCCGGAAGCCGGCGAACTCCCGCAGCGGGCGCCGACAACGGCTGAGGTCCGGGCATGGGCCATCGGTGACGGCCTGCCGGTATCAGATCGCGGCAGACTGCGGCCCGAGATATGGCAGGCCTACCGCGCGGCTCATCCCCCCGCTGACGGGATGCCCCAACCACCGCCGTGACGTCCCCGGTCAACATCCCCCGCCGAGGAAGCCCCCGGTCGCCAGCTCACCGTCGTGGCCGCCATGCGCTGCGTTTGGTGGGGGTGATGGTCCAGTGGGGTCCGCCGGTGTCGGGGTTGCGGACGAGTCGCCATCGATGGAGATCAACTTGACGGTGGTGCGTCCAGCACAGCAGGGCGAGCCGTTCGAGGTCGGTGGCGCCGCCGTCGGCCCAGTCGGTGACGTGGTGGGGCTGGCACTGATCGGGCGGGATGCCGCAGCCCGGGATGACACAGCCCTGGTCGCGCACCGCCAGCGCTGTGCGCTGGTGGGTGGTGGCGAACCTGCGCGTCCGGCCCACGGCAAGCGGCTCCAACGGCGCCGCGCCCAGCAGCGCCGCGACCGCGGACCCGGCGCCGGGGGTGTCGGCCAGCACCCCGGTCAGCGGCGCGCAGCACAGCACGAACCTGGCGGCGGCATCGCCGAGGGTGAACCCGCCGCCGATCCGCCCCGGCAGCTCCACCCACGAGCCACCGCCGCGCTCGCTGTCGCCGCACCGACCGTCGAGGGGTCCGCCGGCACCTGCCGCCGGGCTGGGGGTTGCGCGGTCCTTCGGCGGGAAGAGGGCTTGGGGGTCGGGCAGCTCAGCCCCGGCGCGGGGCTTCCTGCCCCGGGCGACGCGTTCGGCTTCGGACAGTGACACCGTGACCGTCGCCGCGGCGGGAAGCCCCCCACTGCTGGGCACCCGGCCGGCGGCGACGGCCGCAGCGACCAGCGCCGCCAGCGCATCAGCGTTGCGCTGCCGGGGGGTGGTCGTGTCGCCGGCGACGCGCAACTTGGCGGCGAAGGCGCGGATCGCGGCGAGGAACGCCTCGCCCTCCAGTGCGGGCAGCCGTGCCTCCAGCAGCACCATCCCCCCGTAAACCGAATGCGCCAGATAGCGGCTGTCGTAGGCGTCTCGCTCCGCGGCGTCGGCGTCGCGCGGCCGCAGCCGGTCCACCGCCGCCTGCACCGCGACCCGCACCCGTGGAACGTCCAGCCGCGGCAGGAAGGGCAGCAGCCACTCCACCACCGCCTTCGCCTCCCCGACCGTCAGATCCGTGGTGCCGCGGCTGATTACCGCGACCGCTGTAGCCGACGTCCTGCCCGCCCGCCACAGCGCGTGCAGTTCTGGGTGCCGCTCGGCGAACCGGCCCGCCCGCAGTAGCCCCGCCGCCGCACCCGCGGTCCAGCCCGCCGCCCGCAGCGCGGTCGCCACCCCCGCGGGGGCAGCGTCGAGCCTGTCGGCCGTGGCCGCACGCCGCGCGGTCTCGGCATCCAGCAGATGCCTGGCCCGCGCCAACAGCACCACATCGTCGGCGACCGCGGCCGCCGCCCCCAGACCCGGCGATCCGTCGATGTCCTGGCCTGCGGCCAACAGCCCCAGCAGCGCCTCACCCAGAGCCACCGCCTCCGCCGATGCGCAGGACACCCCCGCGAACAGCCCCGTCCGCGCGTCTTCCGCCGACACCCACCCCGACTCCCCGCCGTCAGCAGCGGCAGCTGCCGGTTGCGGAGATCGAGTCCCATCGCCACCGGCCTCCGCGGCGGCCGCGGGGTCGAGGTCGCGATCGTCGGCGACAGCGGGGGCCGGCTCCGCGCGGCAATCCGGGCCAGGGTCCGGGCCAGGGTCCGAGGCCGGGGCAGGGGCAGGGGCAGGGGCAGGATCCCGCTCGCCCGCCGGATCGCTGGCAGCCCCGCCGCCGGGATCACGCGAGGGGACAGATCTACCTCTCATCAGGGGGAACCTCCTCGGAAGAGGCCGCCGCCCACGGCGGCCAAGGAACATGTCATGAGGATTGATCGGATCGGCGACACGGAGGTCGCCGACTATTGGGATGCGCCGTAATCGCACGGCCCGGCAGGCGCCGCCTACAGCCCTGCTGCCCCACGGGCCGGCCCCCGCGCTCGCCGCGCCGCCGCACCCGCTACCTCGCGGGAAGGCCCCGCGCTCGCCGCGCACAGCCGAACCCGCCCGTCGACGGGGGATTCCGAGTACCCCCGCACCACCGCGGCTCCACCAGTTGACCAGTTGACCAGTTGACCAGGCGTACACCCCACCAGCCCCAAGGAGTCAGCCCCGGGGGCAGTCCGAGTGCCAGTGGTCAGTCCAAGGCCCGAGCCGCTTCTCCCGCTATCCGCAATCCCCGCAACCCAACCTAGCCAAGGGGTCCGACATCGAGAATGGTGGCTGGATCGGCATCGATGGGTGAGGTGCTGGGATGCTCTCAGCTGGCGGGGGCGATCCCCGGGCCACCCGGCGCGGGACCCTCTTTGGGCGGCTGCGTGGTCCCGCCGCTGCCCTCCCCGTCCTTCTTGTCGGTAGCGCCGCCGGTGCCGTCCGAGCCACCCTCCGCAGCTTTGCGGCGGGCTTCGTCCCGCTTGCGGCGCCACGCTTCTTCCTCCAGCCGCCGCAGGAAGGCCGGGTCATCGTCGGGCGCTTTGGGCCGTTGGCTGCCTCGCAGCGTGATGATCCGCGGCGGACCGTGGCTGCTGCGGCTTCGTGGCCGACCGATGGCAAACCAGAGAGTCGCCCCCACGATGGGGACCAGCACCAGGACCAACCAGGTCGTGCGGGAGAACTTGCGGATGTCATCAGGTTTGCTTTGCAGCACGTCGAAGAAGGAGTAGATCGCCAGACCGACGATCACCAGGATGGGGATGGCCCTGGGCATCTCGACTCCCGTTCCTCCAAGCGTCGCCGTGGGCGACATTGATCAGGGTAACCCCTACAGCGCCTCTGAGCAGCCCTACTGGGCGTCGGACGGTACGCACATCGGACCGGAGCCGCCTGCGCACCGACGCCGCATCCGGGCAGACGCCGTATCGTAGATGTGTGGCGATTGTCTACTACAGCCTGCTCCGACTGCTCCTGCTGGTCAGCTTCGGCGGATTGGCCTATGCCGTAGGCATGAGGGGGCCGCTGCTCCTGATCGCGGCCTTCGTCGGCAGCGGGATCGTGAGCTACTTCGCCCTGCGGCGCCCGCGGGCCCAGGTCGGGGACGAGGTGGGCGGGTTCTTCCACCGGATGAACGCCCGAATCGATGCAGCCGCCAGGGCAGAGGATGACGACGAACTCGTCGAACCTGTCGAAGCCGTCGACGCCGAGCCGGTGGACCCGGTCACACCCCCGAATACGAGTGGAGACCCGAGAACAGCAGATTCACCCCGAAGTAGTTGAACCAGTAGACGGCCAAGCCGGCGACCGCCAGCCATGCTGCGCGCCTGCCGCGCCAGCCCGCAGTCGACCGGGCGTGCAGGTAGCCCGCGTAGACCACCCAGGTGATGAACGCCCACGTCTCTTTCGGGTCCCAACCCCAGTAGCGCCCCCACGCGCTCTCCGCCCAGATCGCACCCGCAACCACGGCGAAGGTCCACAGCGGGAAGGTGAACGCGATGGTGCGATAGGACAGCCGGTCCAGCCGCTCGGCGCTGGGCAGTCGCTGGGCCCAACGGGCACGCCAGCCGTCCTCGGGAGCCCCTGCGACAACCAGATACAACGCCGCGACCACACCGGCGAAGGTGAAGGCGCCCCCGCAGACGATCGCGGTGGACACATGGATGACCAGCCAGTAGGACTGCAGCGCCGGCACCAACTGTGCCGCCTCGGTGTACAGCACCGTGACGGCCAACCCCAGTGTGAGCAACACCAGCGGTATGAGGAATACCCCCAACCAGCGGACATCCCTGCGGGTCGAGAAGCCCAGGAACACCCCCAATACCGCCAGGGCCGAGGTGAGGGAGAACTCGTACATGTTGCCCCAGGGGACCCGCTCCGCCCACAACCCGCGCGCTACCACCCCGCCGAACAGCAGAGCGAACGCGAGCCACGACAGCGCGAGGCCGATGTTCCCAGATCGGCGTCCGGGCTCCTCCTCATCGACTGATGACGGCTGTTCCGGGCCGGCGGCCACGGGACCGCCGCCCACGGCGGCGGGAACCCGGTCGGGCAGTTCCACCACTTGTGCGGCGCCCCGGCGGCCCGCGAACGACGCGGCAAAGGCGAACATCGCCAGCACGAGCACAAACATCGCCGAATAGACCAGTGCGTTGGACAGTTCGGCCAGACCTTGCGATTCCATCAACGCCTCGACTCCTCCCGGGCCGCCTGCGGCTGGATCCCGTCGGCGATCATGGCGATGTCATCCGCCATCGATTCGTGGTCTCCCCGCGCAATCCCCCCAACCGTAACGCCCCCGTCGGCGGCCGCCACCCACACCCGGCGGCGCCGGACGAACAACGACAGGGAAAGCCCCGCGATGGCCAGAACCACAAATCCGAGTGCCCACGGCCCGCCGAGATCCCGCGCAACTTTCACCGAGATCCACCGGTCGAAGCCGACGAACTCGACCGACCCGGCTCCATCGGGCAACTGCCACGTCTGACCCACCTGGAGCCCCTTGAGTCCGATCTGCTCCAACCGCGAATCGTCGAGGCGGTAGACGTTCTGCGGCTCGCCGGAATCCAGGCCGAGGTCGCCGATGAACGCCGACATGAACAAGCCGGGCGCGTCCGGAGCGGGAAACAGCGAGGTCGGCCCGGTCTCCGCATCGATGGTCGCAGTGGGGAGGAACAAGCCGCGGAATCCCAGTTGCGGGTCCGCATCCGGCACCTTCACCACCCCGGAAGAGGTGAAGTTGGCGTCCTGCGGCAAGAAGACCACAGAGTCGTCGAACACAACCCCGCCGGAACCGTCTCGCACGACCACTCGGGGGGCATAGCCGTGCCCGATCAGGAACACCTTGGCCCCGTCGAGGCTCAGCGGATCGTTCACGCCGAACGTCCGCCGCTGCGGGGTCGCTCCCGGCGATTCGCTCACCTCCACGTCCGCCCGGAACTCGCGGGGGGCACCGCGTTGCGCCTCGCCCCTTTCGAACTCGACGGCGAAGTCCGTCAACCGCACACTGAACGGGGGAAGTCCGTCGACGTCGGCGAAGCGACCGCCGGTGAAGGTGTCGTACTGGGTCAAGGTGTTGGAGAATCCCGATCCCTCGGTGATCACCACGTTTCCCTGCCAGCCCGTGAGCGCGCCGACACCCACCGCCGCCAAGACCCCCAGCAGGGCGAAGTGGAAGATCTGGTTGCCGTTCTCCCGCAAGAAGCCTTTCTCCGCGGCTACCCAGCCGTCTCCGGTGCGGACCCGCCACCGCTGCCGCCGAAGCAACTCGGCGGACCGGTCGATTCCGATCGCACCCTCATCGAGCTCAATCAACTGCGCACTGGGAAGCCGCGCCAGATTCGCCGGCGGCGGACCGGGGCTGCGCCGCCACATGCGCCAATGCTGCCGGGCCCGGGGAACCAGACAGCCGACCAAGGAGACGAACAGCAGCAGGTAGATCGCAGAGAACCACACTGATCCGTAGACATCGAACAGCCCGAGCCGCTCGTACCAGGCTGCGAGGCCGGGGTTGTCGCGGATGAGCGAGGCTACCGCGATCGGGTCGGAGGTCCGCTGCGGCACCAGCGAACCGGGGATCGCCGCCACCCCCAACAGCAGCAGCAGGATCAGGGCGGTGCGCATCGATGTCAGCCGCGCCCACAGCCAGCGCAGCCAGCCGCGGACACCCGGACCCGAGGGCGCGCCGACCTGCCGGTCCAGGGGATCGGCGTGGGTGCTGAAGGCGAGTTCGGTCTCGGCGGTCACGGGTCAGATCACCGTCACGAATCCGCCGATCCAGGTCTGCAGCCGGATCACAGCGTCGTTCCACAGCCCGGTGACGAGCAGCACGCCGACGGCGACGAGCATGATCCCGCCGAACCGCTGAATGGCCACGGCGTGGTCCCTGGTCCACGCAAGCGCACCCGCGGACCAGCGGAAGCCGAGGGCGATCAGCACGAACGGGGCGCCGAGGCCCACGCAGTAGGCCAGCGACAACACCGCTCCCCTGCCGGCCGACGCCTCGGTGAAGGCCAGCGACTGCACGGCCGCCAGGGTCGGACCGATGCACGGGGTCCAGCCGAGGCCGAACACGACCCCGAGCAGGGGCGCCCCCCACAGGCCCGTCGGCGGACGGTAGTGCAGCCGCCGTTCCCCGTTCCACCAAGCGGTGCGGCTCAGGATCGGCAGGCCCAGATACCCGAGTCCCAGGGCGATCACGGCACCGCCGAGGACAACCGTGATCACACGCTGGTTGTCCAACAGCCAGAAACCCAGTCCGCCGAACAGGAGTCCGAAGGAGACGAACACGACCGTGAACCCGGCCACGAAGAGCAGCGCACCGGCGACCACGCGCCCCCCCGGGCGGGCCTGCCGGGGTCCGCCGTCGGCCCCCGGCCCGCCAGGGTAGGTCTGTGGGTCACCCGTCGTGGGAGCCGGCGCGCCACCCGTGCCGACCGGTTGCGGGCGACGGGGGCTCACCCGCGCCACATCGGCGCCGGTCAGTCCGGCGACATAGGCGAGGTACCCGGGGGCCAGCGGGAGCACGCACGGGCTGAGGAACGACACCAGACCGGCGGTCATGGCCACGGGCAGCGCGAGCACGAGCGAGCCGTCGGTCACGATATCGGCGACACTCACGCCGCACGCTCCTCGACCAGCGGTTCGATCAGTCCGCGCAGTGTGGCCGGGCTGACCTCGCCGAGGACCCTGCCGGCGACGCGCCCGGATCGGTCGATGACGATCGTGGACGGGATCGCCTGCGGCGGGAGGGTGTCGCGGAACAGCAGTTGCAGGCTGCCGTCGACGTCCAACACGTGCGGGTAGTCCAGGCCGAACCTATCGGCGAAAGCCGAGGCCGTGGCCTCGCTGTCGCGGGTGGCCAGCCCGAGGAACGCCACATCTGTCCGGCGGGTATCGGCGAAGACCTCGGCCAGGCCCGCGGCCTCAGCCCGGCACGGGGCGCACCAAGACGCCCACACGTTGAGCACGATCACTTTGCCCCGCCAGTCCTGCAGTGAGACCGGCCGCCCGTCCAGCGACTCCGCGGCCAACGGCGGGGCGGGCGGCCGCTCATCGACCTGGAGCGAGACGACGCTGCCGTCGCCCGCGACGTACGCCTGTGCCGCTGCCGATTCAGTATCGGTTTCGGCGGAACCGCCGCAGCCGGCGAGCAGGAGCGCGCCGACCGCCGCGGCGGTGGCCCCCGGCATTCGCAGCCATCGCCCCATCACAGCTCCGATCAGGCTCCGACACCCTTGCTGGACCGGGCGACGAGATCGGCGCACGGCTCGGTGTACACGATCGCCGACAGGTCGTCGTCGTCGTATACCAGCGAGGTCAGCGACGCCAGCGAACACTGGCGGTGCCGTGGGTTGTGGACGAACGACCGGTTCTCCTTGTGCAATCGGGCGACCCAGATGGGCAGCTGGTGCGACACCAGCACGGCCTCGTGCCCACGGGCCCGGTCACGCGCACGGTCGATGGCACCCGACATCCGCTCGGCGATCTCGGTGTAGGGCTCCCCCCAGGACGGCCGCAACGGGTTCCACAGGTGTCGCCACAGTGCCGGCTTCTTCAGGATTCCCTCGCCGACGCCGACTGCCTCGCCCTCGAAGATGTTGCCCGCTTCGATGAGCCCGGGGTCGGTGGCCAGGTCCACCCCGTGTTTGGCCACCACAGGAGCGGCAGTCTCCTGGGCCCGATCCAGCGGCGAGGCAACGACATGGGCGATGTCGCGCTCAGCGGTGGCATTCGCAACCCGCTGCGCCATCTCCCGGCCCAGATCCGACAAGTGGAAATCTGGCAGCCGCCCGTACAGCACACCCGTGGGGTTGTGCACTTCGCCGTGCCTCAGCAGGTGGACGATGGTCCGGTCAGCCATGGGTGCTCTCCACATCGGGTTCGAACTATCGATCAGGGTACGTCAGCGGGCCGCGGCCGCAGCGTCGGCTGCCCGTGGCAGCGCCGCCGCGATCCGCTCCAACGCGTCGTCGTCGTGGGCCGCGGACACGAACCAGGCCTCGAAAGCCGACGGCGGCAGGTAGACCCCGTCGGACAACATCGAGTGGAAGAAGGCCGCGTACTGGGCGGTGTCCTGGTCAACGGCGGCAGCGTAGTCACGGACCGGGTCTTCGCGGAAGTAGATGCTGAACAGGTTCCCGGCTCGCTGCCAGCGGTGCGCCACCCCGGCACGCCCCAGGGCTTCGCTCGCCAGCGCGCCGACCGTGTGCGCGGTGCTGTCCAGCCTCGGGTAGAGGTCGGGTGTGCAGCGCCGCAGTGTGGCCAGCCCCGCGGCCATCGACACCGGATTGCCGCTCAGGGTGCCTGCCTGATAGACGGGGCCCTCCGGGGCCAGATGCGCCATCACATCGGCCCTGCCCCCGAATCCCGCAGCGGCCAGACCTCCGCCCATGACCTTGCCGAAGGTGAACAGATCCGCCGCGACACCTTCGCGGCCGAACCAGCCGGCGGGACTCACCCGGAAGCCGGTCATCACCTCATCGCTGATGAACAGCGCCCCATGCTCGCGGCACAACTGCGCCAAGCCGTCGTTGAAGCCTTCGTCGGGGGGGACCACTCCCATGTTTGCCGCAGCGGCCTCGGTGATCACCCCGGCGATGTCGGGGTCGGAGTTCATGACCTCGGCCACCGCCGCCAGATCGTTGTACGGCAGCACCACGGTGTCCTCGGACTGGTGGGCGGTCACGCCCGGAGAGTCCGGCAGGGACAACGTCGCCACGCCGCTGCCGGCCGCCGCCAGGAGGGAGTCGACGTGGCCGTGGTAGCAGCCGGCAAACTTGATGATCTTGGTCTTGCCGGTGAATCCGCGTGCGAGCCGGATAGCGGACATCGTGGCCTCCGTGCCCGACGACACAAATCTGACCTGCTCGACGGGTGCCACCCGCGCGACGATCTCCTCAGCCAAATCGACCTCCGCGGGGGTCGGCGTCCCGAAGGACAACCCGGCTTCCGCGGCCCGTTGCACCGCGGCGACGACATCGGGGTGGGCATGGCCCAGGATCGCCGGGCCCCAGCCGCCCACAAGATCGACGTATTCCACACCGTCGGCGTCGTACAGGTACGGCCCTGCCGCTCGCTCCATGAACCGGGGCGTGCCTCCCACCGCACGAAAGGCCCTGACCGGGGAGTTCACACCACCAGGGGTGACCGCGCGGGCCCGTTCGAACAACTGCTGGGAGAGGTCGGCCACCCCTCGAGGGTAGGCGCTACTGCCCCGAGGGTTTGTCCTGGCCCTCCGGGGCGCTGGATTCTTCCGGCTGGGTAGTGGGATCGGCGATCTCGGCGTCGGGGTTGATTTCACGCGCCAACTCGACCAGCGCTTGGCGCGCCTCCCCGTAGGCTTCGATCCCCTCCTCGACCGTGCCGGTGTCATCGGTCGTGACCCCGGCTCCGATCAGCAGCATGGCCTTGGATGTCGTATCCGCGGCGTTGCGCAGCGGTTCGCTGGCGGACAGCCGTTTCACATTCAGTACCGAAACAGCCTGTCGGGTCATCTGCGGCCCCACCTGCTTGCCCTTCTGGGCCCGGGCAACCAGCATGTCGAAGTTCTGCGACGCCTGGGTGAAGGACCCCAAGAGCAGCTTGTCCTGGGCGGTCAAGGGGCCTTGCGCATCGGCGGCCGCAATCAAGGCCTGCTCTTGGCCGACCTGAGCGCCCACGGCAACCCCGACCCCGAGCAACGCGGCACCGCCGAGGACCCCCCCCACCAGCGCCATGGTCTTCTGCATCTGCTGCCTCCCCAACGAACGGACTGCGCCATATTCTCACCACAGACCGGTTCCGGGGGGCAAATGTCGCAAATGGCGGCCGCAGCCGGACGCCGAGTGGCCCCGGCGCACGCGCCGGGGCCACTCGGATTCAACTGCGTCAGGCTGCGCCGCCCCGCGACCCGCCGAGCGCCACGCCCACTGCTCCGGCCCCGATGAGGGCCAGCACAGCCAGCGCAAGCGTCGCGGCTTGGGCAGTCCCCGCGCCGCCTTGACCGGCCAGTTCGAAGGAGTACACGCCGCCGTAGCTGGTGACCCCGACCGGCGCGCCGCCGGGGATACCCGCTCCCGCGCTGGCCTGGGCCTGCAGGGCATCCAGCGTGGCGATGGCGACCCCGGCTTCCTTGGAGCCGTCGTTGCCCTGCGACTGCAGCGCCTCGCCACCGTCGGTCTTGATCTGGTTGGCGCCGTCAACGGCAGCAGGCAGACCTTCGGCCAGTTGCTGGATCCCGGACACCAGCGACGGGTTGCCGCCGGAGCCCTCGTTGACACCCTCGTTCAGCAGCACACCTCCGGCGGCGAGGGTGCCGGTGGCGCAGGCGAGGGTCCCTTCCGGATCACAACCCTCGCTGAAGGTCCCGATACCTTCCAGCAGCGTGTCTCTGATGCCCTCGAGCAACGTGGTCTCCACGCCGTCCTGGATGGCCTCGGTGCCGTACAGCGAGATGTTCAGGACATCTGCTGCGGCGCACGTTTGTTCCACACTGTCGGCGTCGGCGTTCTCGTTCAAACCGCTGTTCGGATCGCCGGTCGTGGCGTAGCCGGTGCAGCGCCCGCCCGGGTACAGATCCTTGCCCACACCGCCGAAGGCGAGCGAGTTGCGGGTCTGGAAGACGATGCCGGTGGCAGTGGTCTTCTTGTTCGTGTCGAGATCGGGATCGCCGTTCTTCTTGGTCGTGATGACCCCGTTGAGCTCCGTCAGACCGTCGGCCGCCTCCTGCAGTCCGGGGATCACCGCGGTGCCGAACGCTCCCGGGTAGTAGGTGCCGAGCACCGCCACCAGGCCCGAATCACCAGTGGGCTGCGGTGGATCGGTGTTGGTCAGTTTCAGCGGGGCGAACAGGCTCTGCGACAGACCTGGCAGCTTCGTCTCCGGCAGCGGAGCCGTCAAGTCGACTCCGCCGAGCAGCGCGTTGACGACCAGGTTGCACGGCAGCTGCGGCAGCGGCAGTTGGGCTTGGAAGGGGTTCGCGCACTGATCGCTCCCGGCCACCGTGATCGGCTTGTCACAAGGGTTGCCGGCGAAGCCCACGGCCGGGCCGACCACGGGTCCGGTGTAGCCGGCCGGCTTGCTGGTCTGGCAGCCGAGGGCATCGGCCAGCGACTTGATCGCGAAGGCACCGCCGGACTGGGTGTCGGCGAGCGTGTCGGAGATGGTCTTCAACCCGGCGGAGAGCGAGGTCAGTCCGGGGATAGCCGTACCTTCGATGCCATCCGCGACTGCCGCGATGATCTGGAAGGCGCCACAGGGGTTCTCGGGATCCTTCGGCTTGTTGATGTCGCAGTCCGGGTTGGTCAGGCCACCGTTGTTCTCGTTCGGAATGTTGTTCGGGTTCTGCTGGTCCGTGGGGATGTCTTGGGTCCGCGCGCCGTAGACCAGCGACCACAGCGTCCGGGCGACATCGGCACGGCCGGTGTCGACGTCGCCGTTCTTCTTGATCCAGGGACCGGGCTTCTGAGACGACTTGGTCTTGTACGTGCCCAGGCCGTCGCGAACACCCTCGATCGCGGAGTTCACCCCGGCGAAGCCGTCCGTCAACTCCGAGAACGACGGGTCGCTCGTAACGGACTGCGGAAGATCCTCAGCTGACGTGCGCAGGGTGCCGATGGCGACCTCGTCGAAGGCGACGAGCCCCTCGGACAGTTCCTGCACGCCGGGGCCGAGGGAGTTGGTCGCGCCGTCCGAGAGGGCGTTGGCGCCCTCCGCAGCGGCCGCCAATCCGTCGGCGAGTTCACCCGCCCCCTCCGCCAGCTGTGTGCCGGCATCGGTCAGCTGGGACGCCAGATCGGCACCGTCTTCGGCGGTCACCCGCCCGTCCTGCAGGTCGGGGGTGGTATCCGGGGGGATGACGGCGAACTGGATGCCGACGGGTGGCATGACGGCGTCGTCGAGCCGCGCCTCGATCTCCACCGAGCCGGTCGTCGCCTGGCCGGGCAGCGTGTCGGGCAACAAGGGAACCGTTGTCGACACGAGGGTGTTGCCCGCGCCGTCGCCCGAAACCGTTGTCGCAGTCGGCGCGGAGACATCTCCCCAAGAGCTGGGGAAGGAAATCGTCAGCGCCCCGGCCATCGGAACCGGGATCTCAGTCTCTTCGGTGATGGTGTTGCCGAGCGCATCCTTGTAGGTCAACTGGGTCGGTTCCCCGCTGATGTTCTCGAACGTATAGGTGAGCTTCACCAAGCCGCTCTGGCCGGCCAAGTCTTTCGGCTCCACGGGTGTGCCGTCCAGTGTCGCGTCCACCGTCACGGTGACCGGCACATCGCCGTCGTAGTTCTGGGACGTGCGTACCGACTGTGCGCCATCAACCTCCAGGTCGTACTGGGCTGCGCCGTCCACGATCTCCGGCCCGCCGAAAGTGTCCATGTTCTTCGGCGTGCCGCCTTCACCGACCGGCACCGTGAATGACGCGGTACCGGTGCCGTCGGCGTTGATCTGGGTGACCAGGGTCTTGCGGTTGATCTCACCGTTCGCGTCACCCTGGATGAGCACCGCACGGGTCACATTGGTGACGACATCACCGGTGTTCTCCGCGCTGGCGATGGAACCGGGGAGCACCGTCGCAGCCACGATCGCTCCCACACCAACGAGGCTTGCGGCCACTCGGGCCGTGTTCTTGCGCCTGGTCATCTCTGGCCTCATCCTTCGCTCTTGGACAGGGAGACGGTCGAAGAATCCCCCTGCTCACCGGATCGTTCTGTTTTCTCGTCTGAATCGGAGCCGACAAGGCTGGTCACCAGGACTGCCCCGAGATACCCGAAGGCCGCCGCGAAGGTCGCGGTGGCCGGGATGTTCTGGAGCGAATCCAGCGGGAACAGGTCGGTGGCCACGTTCTGCGGCGCCAACTGGAAAGTCGCCTCATAGGAACCGACAATCAGCGCACTGCCCAACAAGGCTGAGATGAGCGGCAGTCGGCCGGCGGTCAGGCCGCAGACCAGCGTGATGAGTGCCAGGCCGATGAGCGGGCCGAGGGCCTCACCCGCGGCGCTCTCGTTGAGTACCAGCACCCGGAGGACGTACACCACGGCCCCGACCAGGATTCCGAGCAAGAAGGCCAGCACGCGCCCCAGTGGGGAGCCCTGGGTGGAGAATCCGAGGATCCCGCCGATGATGAGGCCCAGGGTCATGTACCCCAGCCCCAGTCCGAGTATCTGTTCCACCAGAACCGCAGCGATTCCAGCGAGGGCCAAGGCCCCTCCCTGAATAAAAACCTTGCCCATGGGAACTCCTCACTCCGGCGGCACGGATGGCATCGGTCAAGGTTTACCAACTACGCGATCGCCCCGTGATCGAAATGCAACAAACAACTGCCGGGAATTCCGATTTGCGCGGGTAGTTCCGAATGTTGCCGTACGCAACGATCACGCAGTGCTCACTGACAGTGAGAAACAGCGCCGAAGGTAGCGATCAGGTCGCTAGTCGAGGCTGCGGCCCAACTCGACCGCCCAATAGGTGATCACAACGTCCGCACCGGCGCGCCGCAGGCAGAGCACCGTCTCGCGCATGAGGGCGGCCCGGTCGAGCCAGCCGTTGGCGGCAGCCGCCTCGATCGCGCTGTACTCTCCGGACACCTGATACGCCCACACCGGTCGATCCGATGTCCTCGCGACCTCGGCCAACACATCCGTGTAGCCCAGGGCGGGCTTGACCATGACGATGTCGGCGCCCTCGGCCAGGTCCAGGTGCAGTTCCCGCTGCGCCTCCCGGGAATTCGCCGGGTCCTGCTGGTAGGTGCGGCGGTCCCCCCGCAACTGGGAATCCACTGCATCGCGGAACGGCCCGTACCAGGCGGAGGCGTACTTGGCGGTATAGGCGAGCAGCCCGGTATCGGCGAACCCAGCCTCATCCAAGGCGGCACGCACGCCGCCGACCTGGCCGTCCATCATCCCGCTGAGGCCCAGCAAGTCGGCGCCGGCGCGTGCTTGTGACACCGCCATCCGCGCGTAGACCGCAACCGTGGCGTCGTTGTCTATCTCCCCGTCGGGTCCCACGACACCGCAATGACCGTGGTCGGTGAACTCGTCGAGACACAGATCGGCCATGACCACCAACCGATCGGCGGCAACTTCGGCCGCAACGGCGATGGCCCGGTTCAGGATCCCGTCGGGTTCGCATGCGGCCGTTCCCGTGGCGTCTCGCCGGGCCGGGATCCCAAAGAGCATGATGCCCCCGATCCCCGCCGACGCGGCCTCGGCTACCGCTCCCGCCAGGGAATCGAGCGTGTGCTGCGCGACGCCGGGCATGGACGGGACCGGCCGCGGCTCGGCCAGCCCCTCGGCGACGAACAGCGGCTGCACCAGATCCGCGCCCGCGAGCGTCGTCTCGGCTACCAGCCGGCGTAGCGCCGGCGTGCGGCGCAGTCGACGCGGCCGCTGGACGGGCACGGTCAGGTGGCCTTGCGGCGCGATGCCGCACGCCTGCTGCTGGGGCGCCAGGTGGCCGCCCCAGCATCGACCGCCGCGCGACGCAGCGCTTCGCCGTGCTCGGCGAGGTTTCCGGCCAGGACCGCAACCTTGGGCTCGTCGGCGAGCACGTCCACGGTGAGACCGTGCTCCTCCGCCGTGCTTGCGGTCTGCGGGCCGATGCAGGCGATCACTGTGGTCGCGTGCGGTTTGCCGGCGATCCCGATGAGGTTGCGCACCGTGGACGACGATGTGAACAAGACCGCATCGAATCCCCCCGTCTTGATGGCCTCGCGGATCGGCGCCGGCGGCGGGGCGGCACGGACTGTCCGGTAGGCAGTGACATCGTCCACCTCCCAGCCGAGTTCCTGCATTCCCGCCACGAGCGTTTCGGTGGCGATGTCCGCCCTGGGCAGGAATACGCGGTTGATCGGGTCGATCAGGGAGTCGTACTCGGGCCAGTCGGCCAGCAGCCCCTGGCTGGAATGCTCGCCGCTGGGCACCAGATCAGGCGTGACCCCGAAGGTCTTCAGCGCGGCGGCGGTCTGGTCGCCGATGGCCGCCACCTTCAGGCCCGCGAATGACCGGGCGTCCAGGCCGTACTCGGTGAAGCGTTCGCACACCGCGCGCACGGCGTTCGTGGACGTGAACACCACCCACTCGTAGCGGCCGGTCACCAAGCCTTGGACAGCACGCTCCATCTGATGCGGGGTGCGCGGCGGCTCCACGGAGATGGTCGGCACTTCGACGGGAACAGCCCCGTAGGAGCGCAGCTGCTCAGACAGCCAGCCCGCCTGCTCTTTGGTCCGCGGCACCAACACGCGCCATCCGAACAGCGGCTTGGTCTCGAACCACGACATCACCGAGCGCTGCTCCACCACGTCGCCGACCACCATGATCCCGGTTCCCGCATGTTTGACGGCCTTCACCGCCGTCGGCAAGGTACCGAGGGTGGCCACAATGGTGCGCTGGTCGATGGTTGTGCCGTCTCGGGTGAGGGCGACCGGCGTCTGCGGTCTGCGGCCGGCGTCGATCAAGTGCTGCGCGATGTCCACGGCCCGCTCGGCGCCGTGCAGGATCACCAGGGTCTCCCGGGCCCGGGCGTGCATCGACCAGTCCAGGTCGGTGTCGTGTGCGTCCACGACCGCCACCTCGCGGGACTTGCCACCGGTCAGCCCGAATCCGGCGTATGCCGGTATGCCGCTGACCGGGCTGACACCCGGGATCACCTCAAAGGCCACTTTCGCCTTGGCCAGGGCCTGGATCTCGATGAACAGCGAACCGTCGAGCACGGGATCGCCGCTGATCAGCCGGACGACCGACTGGCCTTCCTTGGCCTTGGCGGCGACCAGGTTCGCCCGGGACCGGTGGTCCAACGGAAGTCCATCGTCATCGACGGCGAGGCACACCCGGGACTCATCGGCGAGCTCGCTTGCCAGCGTGGCGGCGTCAGCGTCGGAGATCACCACATCGGCACTGCCCAACAGGTCAGCCGCGCGGACGGTCAGCAGGTCCTTGTCACCTGGACCGGCGGCGATTAGGGAAACGTACGACATTGCCGATTGCTCCTTATCCATGGCACTCAACTGCCAGACACCCCCACAACACTCACGACCGGGCCACCCCGCAGGACTCTCATGACACAGGTTCCCCCAAGAACCGCCCTGCGCCCAAATCCAGCAGATCCTCGGCGGCCCGCGCACCCAATGCGGCCGCGTCGCTCGGCACCCCGCAGACCTCGGTGCGCAGCGCCGTGCGGCCGTCTTCGGCGAACACTGCCACCCGGGCCGACAGCTTCCCGCCCGACATTGCGGCGTGGGCGCCCATCGGAGCGGAGCAGCCGGCCTCCAGCCGCGACAGCGCGGCTCGCTCGAGGGTGACCGCCGCACGGGTGTCGGCGTCGTCCAACGCGGCGACGAGACGGCCGAACCTCCCCAGGGACGCCGTGGCGCACTCGACCGCCAAGGCCCCCTGGCCGGGCGCCGGGAGCATCTGCCCCGGGGCCAACAGCTCGGTGATCCGGTGGGCGAGCCCGAGCCTGTTCAGTCCGGCCCGAGCCAGGACGACGGCTGCATAGTCGCCGCTGTCCACGCGCCGCAGCCGAGTGTCCACGTTGCCGCGGATGTCGGCCACGTCGAGGTCGGGCCGCAGCGCCAGCAGCTGTGCCCGCCTCCTGGGAGAGCCGGTCCCCACCCGGGCCCCGGGCGGAAGCTCCATGAGCGTGCCGCCAGTCGACACCAAGGCATCTTCGGGATCTTCGCGGCGGGGAACGGCGAGCAGCGCCAGTGCGGGATGCTGGGCGGTGGGCAGGTCTTTCAGCGAGTGGACCGCCAGATCTGCCCGGCCGGCCAGCACCGCCTCTCGGACCGCGGCGACGAAGACGCCGGCGCCGCCGAAATCGCGCAACGGGGCTGTACTGCGGTCCCCCAGGCTGTCCATGTCGACGGTTTCCACGATGTCACCGGTGGCGGCCGCGACCGCGGCAGCCACGGCGTTGGTCTGGGTCAGGGCCAGCGGCGAGCGTCTCGTGGCGATCCTGACGACGCTCACGGCCTGTCCTCGGCGATGGTCTCCCGCGGCAGGATCACTTGGTCGACCTTGGCCACCGACAGATCGAACAGGGAGCTGATGGCGTCGGCGTAGCGCTGGCCGTCCGGGTCGGCCGCAAGTTCCTTGATGCGAACGGTGGGGGTGTGCATCAAGGTGTTGACCGTTCGACGCAGGGCCTGCTCGATCAGCGACCACTGGTCCGCGTCGAGGCCGGAGAGCCTGTCCTTGATCCGCCGCAGTTCTGCTTCCGCCACGGCCGTCCCCCGGGCCCGCAGCCCCAGCAGGACAGGCTCGACGGCCCGGGCGGCGCGAGCCGTCGCATAGCTGTCCAGCTCCGCGGCGACGATCCGTTCGGCGGCGACAACGTCCTGGCGGTCAGCACGCGCCTCCGGCCGGTCGGCCAGGGTCGCCAGGTCAAGCCTCGCGACGTGTGGCACGAGCGCTGTCTCGGGATCGCTGTCGTGGGGCATCGCCAGATCCAGCAGGACCATCGGCCGTTGCGGCCTGGCGCCCATTGCCTCGCTGACGTCCTGCCGCGTCACAACAGTGCCCAGGGCCCCCGTGCAGCACACGACCACATCTGCGTCGGCCAGCAGTGCCGGCAGAGCGGCCAAGGAGACCCCGACCGCCCCGTGATTCGCAGCCAGCGCCTCAGCCCGGCTCTTCGTCCGGGATGCCACCGTGACCTTGCCGACTCCCGCCCGCCCCGCCTGCGCGACGGCGACGCTGCTCAGGGCGCCGGCGCCGACGACCAGCAACCGCAACCGGGACAGATCTGCACCACCCATCGCGCCCATCCGCTCGAACGCCTCGGCGAACCCGACGGAGACGACGTTGGCCCCGGACCTGTCGATGCCGGTCTGGGAACGGATGCGCTTGCCCACGCGCAGCGAGGCCTGGCCGACCTCGTTGAGTTCGCGACCCGCCGTGCCCAGTTCCTGCGCGGACAGCAGCGCAGCCCGGACCTGGCCGAGGATCTGCGCCTCGCCGACGACCATGGAGTCCAGCCCCGCGGCCACCTCGAACAGGTGCTGGACGGCGCGCTCGTCGTAGTGGACATAGGCGAGCGAGGTGACCTGCTCCGGGGCCAGCCCGCTGAACTTGGCCAAGTGAGCGACAACATCGTCGACGGCAGCGTGGAAGCGGTCGACCTCGCAGTAGACCTCGACCCGGTTGCAGGTCGAGACCACCATCGCCTCGGCGACGTGCGGGCTCGCCAGCGACTCTGCGGCGAGCGCTTCGGCGTCTATCGCCGCGAGCGCCTCCAACAGGTCTGTCGGTGCTGTTGTGTGGCTGACTCCCACCGCGAGCAGCGTCATCGCGCAACCCCTCTTTCCCCGGAACCCTCGGTGAGGTCTATCGCGGCAACGTCCACGTTGCGGGCAACCCCCGCGCCATCGGCGGCCCCTGATCGTCGCTGCTGCTCGTGGAACGCCAGGATCTGCAGTTCCAGGCCCAGGTCGACCTTTCGGATCTCCACCCCGTCGGGTGCCGCCAGCACCGTGGGGGCGAAGTTCAGGATCCCGGTGATGCCACAGGCGACGAGGCGGTCGCACACCTGCTGCGCAACGTGGGCCGGAGTGGCTATCACCGCGATATCTGGACTCACCTCGGCGACGGCCTGCTCGAGCTGCGCGCCGGAACGGACAGTGGTGCCGCCCGGACCCAGGCGCTGGCCGACAACATCCGGATCGGAGTCCAGAATCGCCACAACTTCGAACCCCCTCGTTGCGAATCCGGCGTAGGAGGCCAGTGCCCTGCCCAGGTTGCCGGCCCCGACGATCAGCACCCGCCAGTCGTTGGTCAAGCCCAGTCCACGGCTGATCTGGTACAGCAGGTAGGCCACGTCGTATCCCACGCCGCGAACACCATAGGACCCTAGATATGACAGGTCCTTTCGGACTTTCGCGCTGTTCACCCCGGTCAGTATCGCCAGTTCCCGCGACGACACCGTGCCCGTGCCCTGGTCGCGCAGCGCTGCCAGCGCGCGCTGGTACATCGGGAGCCTGGCCACGGTCGCCGGCGGGATGGCGCGGGGGCCAGGCGTGGCCGCCTCACCCGCCAGGTCAGCCACATGAACTCCCAAGAGACGCCCAGCCGCCCGGTTCCGCCCCAGGGCCGGCCTTGTTGCCGCGGCAAGGCTACGAACCGCCGCCGCGGATCACAAAGTCACGAGGAGGCGCGCTCCGTTTACCGGACGCCGGTGTCATCCCGCGGCCAGTAGCGGTCCTCGGCCGCGAAGAGCGCGGCGGCGCCCACCAACCCCGATTCCGCCCCCGCCAGGACGATTCGGCACCTGCTGGCGAACTCGAGGCCCGCATGGCGCTGGAAGGCCTCGAAGATGGCCGGCATCAGCAGATCCCCCGCCCGGCTGAGCCCGCCGCCGATTGCGGCGACTTGCAGGTCGAGCAGCGCAGCAGCAGAAGCGACTGCGGTACCAACCGCGGCGCCGCAGCGCTGGAAGGCCGCGACGGCGATCGGATCACCGGCTCTGGCGGACTCGGCGAGCGAGTTCCCGGTGGGATCATCTCCCCGCCACCCCTGCTCCTGGGCCCAGGCCACCAGGGCCGGGCCCCGCGCTATCGCCTCCAGGCAGCCGCGGCCGCCGCACAGGCACGCAGGGCCCTCCGGCTCGATGACCACATGGCCGATGTGGCCCGCGTTCCCCGATGCACCATTGATGAGCCGGCCCTCGAGCACCAGGCCACCGCCGACGCCGGTGGAGATCACCATGCCGAGGACGTTGTCCGAGCCGCGGCCCGACCCGGCGAGGTGCTCGCCGATCGTCAGGCAGATGGCGTCGTTGTGGATCCGCACGGGCAGCCCGAACCTATCGGCAAGGCGGTCGCGCAGCGGGAAATCCCGCCAGCCCGGGATGTTCAGCGGTGAGACGTCGCCGCTGGGCCATTTCATGGGCCCGCCGCAGGCGACGCCTAGGGCCAGCGCCGCGACATCCTGCTGGCTCAGCGCCGCTTCGACCGCGAAGACTGCCGTGGCGAACAACTCCTCGGCATCCGCAGCGGGCGGCGTCGGAACCTGCGCGGTCGCCAACGGCTTGGCACCGGTGGTGACCACCGCTGCCGCCATCTTCGTCCCGCCGATGTCCAGCGCAAGGTACGCGGGGCGGCTCACTGCGGGCCTCCCGGCTCGGCAGTCGCCGACCCGCAGGGCACGCCAGCCGGCCCGACCACGTCGGACGGCCCACGGCGGCTCGCATCCCGCGCCGCACCCCCGTTGCGGGTCAAGGCGATCTTGCTCATGGCCGGAAGCCTAGTCGCCGCCGCGAACAGGCCGGTGACGGGCCGGGGCAGCGCTGCGGGCGGGGCCGGCCGGGAGCGTACAGTCCCCTTGTGACCACGCACGCGAAGCCGCACAAGCCGCCGCTGCGGACCCGCGGCGCCCTGCTGGCAGGGCGGGCGGCGGCCGGACTTTCGCGCGCCACCGGCCGCGGCGAGGGCATGGTCATCGGCGGCCAGGTGATCCTGCGGCTCGCCCCCGGCGCCATCAACGACCTCGCCAACGACCGGGTCGCCGCGCTGGTGTCTGCGACAAACGGCAAGACATCGACAACAAAGCTGCTGGCGACGGCGATGGAGCAATCAGGGCCCATCGTCACCCAGCCGACCGGTGCGAACATGTCGACCGGAATCGTGGTCACGCTCGCCGGTGCGGATCCCAGCGCCACCGCGGTGCTGGAGGTGGATGAGATCTTCCTCCCCCGGACGGTGGAGCAGACCTCTCCCCGACTGCTCCTGCTGGGGAATCTGAGCCGAGACCAGCTCGACCGGATGAACGAGGTCGCGATGATCGCCCGCAGGTGGCGCACGATGCTGGCTGAGCACCCCGAGTTGGTTGTGGTCGCCAACGCGGACGACCCCATGATCGAATTCGCCGCGGCCGTGCACGCCAACGTCGTCTGGGTGGCGGCTGGGCAGATGTGGACGTCCGACTCCGGAGTATGCGCTCAGTGCGGATCGCTGCTGCACCGGCACGGAACCGAGTGGTCCTGCCCCGGCTGCGGCCGTTCCCGACCGCAGCCGCAATGGACCCTCCTGACGGACCCCTTCCGCGCCAGCGGTCCGGACGGGGCGGAGTACGACCTGAGCCGACTCGGCCTGCCGGGCCGATTCAACGCCGCGAACGCCACCATGGTGCTGGCGGCGGTGGCGGCGCTGGGACTGGATCCAGCCGAAGGGCTGCGTCGGATGTCGGCAGTCGGGTCGGTGTCCGGTCGCTACGGGACCTTCCGGGTCGGTGAACTGCGGATCAGGCTGCTGCTGGCCAAGAATCCCGCCGGCTGGTCGGAGTTGCTCGACATCATGCCGCCCGCGCCGACCCCCGTGATCGTGACCATCAACTCCGACTACGCCGACGGTCGCGACCCTTCCTGGTTGTGGGACGTCCCCTTCGAGAAGCTGCGGGGCCGCACAGTTGTGGCCACCGGCTACCGTCGGCGCGACCTGGCCGTGCGCCTGTCGCAGGCCGAGGTCGACCATGTGGTCATCGAAGATCCCTACGCGCCGGGGGCGCCGCTGCCCGCCGGCATGCTGGATCTGCAGCAGGTCGACTGCGCGGCCACGTATACGGCCTTCCACCATCTGCGGACGACGGGAGTCCCCGCATGAGCGCAGACCTGACGATCGCCTCGGTCTACGCCGACCTGCTGGGGACGTACGGCGATGCCGGAAACCTCATCACCTTGCAGCGCCGCGCCAGGTCGCGGGGCATCACCGTCGATGTGATCGACGTGCAGCCCGGCGACGCGCTGACGGACCAAGCCGACATCTACCTCGTGGGAGGCGGCGAAGACACCGCCCAGGTGGCGGCGTGCAACGCCCTGCGGGAGGACGGGGGCATCATCCGCGCGGCGCAGTCGGGCGCGGTGGTCTTTGCGGTCTGTGCCGGCTATCAACTGCTCGGGGAGCACTTTCCCGACGCCGTGGGGGAACCGGCCGCCGGACTCGGGCTGCTGGACATCCGGACTGACCGGCTTCCCGCGCGGGCGGTCGGCGAGGTCGCCGCGGCACCCGTCGAGCCGGCGGACCCGGCGGCGGCCCTGCTGTCCCGGGACCGCTTCACCGGCTACGAGAACCACGCCGGCGGAACTTCTCGCGGACCCTCGGTGCGACCGCTGGGACGGGTGCTGTCGGGCATCGGCAACGGCGACGGCACCGAGGGCAGCGTGTCCGGCCACATCGTGGGAACGTACCTGCATGGGCCGTGCCTGGTCCGCAACCCCGACATCGCCGACCAACTGCTCACCTGGGCGCTCGGGCGGGATATCGGGGAGTTCACCGAACCCGACGTCGCGGAGTTGCGAGCGGAACGCTTCCGCACCGTGCTGCACCGCTGATGGCAGGCGGGCCCTGGAGGCGGGCTCGGGCATCGCCGCTGCTGCGCGGGCTGCCCCGCGAAGTGGCCGTGCTCGCTGCCATAGCGTTCTGCGTGGCCCTCGGGTTCGGCATCGTTGCACCCGCGATCCCCATCTATGCGGTCTCCTTCGGCGTATCCGCGTTCCTGGCCGGAGCGGTGGTGAGCGTGTTCGCGTTGATGCGCTTCGTCTCCTCACCTGGTGCCGGCGCGCTGGTGGATCGGATGGGCGAGCGCCGGGTGCTGACCAGCGGACTGGTCATCGTCGGAGTGTCCAGCGTCTTCGCCGGACTCGCCCAGGACTACACGCAGCTGCTGGTGCTGCGCGGGGTGGGCGGCATCGGATCCAGCATGTTCACCGTGTCGGCCATGGCCCTGACGTTGAAGGTCGTCGAACCGGGGCAGCGGGGACGATCCGCCGGAGCCTTCCAAGCCGGTTTCCTGCTGGGCGGTGTGGCTGGCCCAGCGGTAGGTGGCGCGGTCGTGGCGGTGTCGATCCGGGCGCCGTTCTTCGTCTATGCGGCCGCCCTGGCACTGGCCGCATGGGTGGCCTGGCGACAGCTGCCGGCCGATATCGGCGACGAGGCGACCGAAGGATCGGCCGCAAGCCCTCCGGGTGCCGATGGTGCCGGCCGGGTCGATGACTCTGCGGCCGCAGTTGCGTCCGGGTCCTCCGACGACCCGCCCCGGCTGGGGCAAGCGCTGCGCAACCGGGCCTATCTGGCGGCACTCGCGGCCAATCTGACCAACGGTTTCGTCACCTTCGGCCTGCGTTCCAGCTTGGTGCCGCTTTTTGTGGTGACCGGGTTGGGCGGCGGCCCGAGCCTTTCGGGAATCGGATTCCTGGTGGCGGCCGCGACTCAGGCGCTGCTGCTGCTGCCGGCGGGTCGGCTCGCCGACAACCGCGGGCGGCGGCCGGCGATGCTGATCGGCGCGGGTCTGACCGTGACCGGGATGGCGGCGCTGGCACTGTCCGGCGGAACCTGGCCCTTCCTGCTGGCCATGGCCGTGAGCGGGTTGGCAGCGGCATTCATGGGGTCGGCTCCCGCGGCCGCCGTCGGGGATGTGGTGGGCAGGTCGGGCCGCGGCATCGTCATAGCGGTCTTCCAGATGGTTTCCGACTTCGGGGCGATAGTGGGCCCGCTCCTGGCGGGGCTGCTGGCGGACACCCTCGGCTTCGGGCCCGCCTTCGCCGTGGGGGCCGCCGTGGCTCTCCTGGCGCTGATACTCGCCGCCGCGATGCCGGAGACCCTCCGCCGAGGCGAGTAGCGCTCGTGATGCGCCGTCGGGGAATCCGCGTGAACATGGAGAGATGAACTTCTTCGCGCTGCGCCGCCCGACGATGGTCGAAGTCGATCACGCGCTGCCGGGGCGGACGGAACGGCCCTTCGAACTCCCCGCGAGCCACGCCGTTCTGGGGACACCGTTGGAATGCCCGAAAGGGTTTCCCACCGACCTGGCGACGCTCTATCTGGCGATGGGGTGCTTCTGGGGCGCGGAACGACGCCTGTGGCGGCTTCCCGGCGTATTCACCACCGCCGTCGGCTACCAGGGCGGCTTCACCGCCAACCCCACGTACGAAGAGGTGTGCACGGGGCAGACCGGGCACGCGGAAACCGTGCTGGTCGTCTACGACCCGGATCAGGTGAGCGAGTTCGAAATCTTCAAGACCTTCTGGGAGAACCACGACCCCACGCAGGGGTACCGGCAGGGCAACGACATCGGCACGCAGTACCGCAGCGCCGTCTACTGGACGACACCGGAACAACGCGCCGTCGCCGAGCAGACCCGTCGGACCTACCAAGCGGTCCTGACTGCTTCCGGCCTCGACCCGATCTCCACGGAAATCGAACCGGCTGAGACGCACCCCTTCTACTACGCCGAGCCGTATCACCAGCAGTACCTCCACACGAACCCGAACGGGTACGACTGCCACGCCAACACCGGCTTCGAACTACCGCAGTTGAGCGTGAGCTAGACACAAGGAGTCCGTCCGCGAGGCTGTGTCACCTCCCCTGGCAGCGATGGATTGTGCCCGCTATGCGACCGTTTGCCGGCAACTGCGGCCGAGACCATCCTCTTGTCCGCGAGACGGATAGTTTGCACTCATGGCCCTCTTCCGCACCGGGCGGACCACCGGCGTGACGGCTCTTCTGCTGATTGTCGGCGCGGCGACAGCGTCACCGCCCGCAAGCGCAGACGGCGGGCCTGCTGCCGGGGACCCGGCGCCGCCCACCACCCCGACCACCTCAGCGCCCACGCCGACTACGGCACCGCCCGAGCCGCCGACAGGGGCGCCGACGCAGGTCGGGCCGCAACCGGTGGAGTTGACGGTGCCCCGCAAGATCCGCGCCGACTACCTCCTCGGCGCCTCAGTCACTGTGAGGGTGTCCCCGGTGGACTACTCCGGGAGGATCAGTGTCAGGGACGGGAAGGGCCGGCTCCTCGGTTCGGCCAGCGCCACATCCGGGTCGGCGGAACTGACCCTCACCGCAGATCGGCTGGGGAAGTTTCGAGTGCGCGTTGCGGCGGCGGAACTGCCCGGCTTCACCGCGGCACACACCCGCTCGACGATAGTCAGCCGGGGAGTTGCGCTGGAGCGCAACAGCCGCCACGCCGTGGTCATCCCGCTGCTGCGCCGTTTGCGACAGCTCAACTATGTGACGCCGGAACCGTCGCGCCGGTACAGCAAGCGGGTCGGTGATGTTGTCCTGGCCCTCCAGAAGGTCCACGGCTTGCCGCGGACAGCGGAGTTGGACGGCCGCACGTGGCGGACCCTGGCCGAGGCCGAAGCGGTCAAGCCACGCCACCGGACCCCCGGAAGGCACATCGAGGTGGACAAGACCCGGCAGATACTCATGTTGGTGGTCGACGGCAAGGTGCGCGGCACCATACATGTGTCCACCGGCAAGACCGGGAACACACCGGAAGGCCGATTCCGGGTCTACGCCAAGGGGGTGGGGAGCCTGTACCGGTTCATGCCGTTCCACGGCAACTTCGGCATCCACGGCTACGTGCCCGTACCGCCGCAGCCCGCCTCCCACGGCTGCGTCCGCGAACCCATGTGGGCGGCCGACTGGACCTACCGGCGCACCCGGGTGGGCACCCCCGTGATCATCTATCGCTGAACCGGCGGCCCCGGCGACACCGGGGCGCACCTGCCAGACTTCGGCTGTGACCATAGCCGCCCTGCGCACACCCGACGACCGGTTCGCCGACCTCCCCGGTTTCCCGTATGAGCCCCGCTACCTCACCGGCCCGCCCGGATTCGGCGACCTGCGGATGGCCTACATCGACGAAGGCCCCGCCGACGGCCCCACGGTCCTGTGCCTGCACGGCGAGCCCACCTGGGGCTACCTGTACCGCAAGATGATCCCGGTGTTCACCGACGCCGGGCACCGGGTCGTGGCCCCGGACTTCTTCGGGTTCGGCCGCAGCGACAAGCCGATCCGGGACGACACCTATACCTTCGATTTCCACCGCGACAGCCTCCTGGCGTTCGTCGATGCCCTGGGGCTGCGCCGGGTCACCCTGGTCGTTCAGGACTGGGGCGGCCTGCTGGGCTTGACCTTGCCCGTCCATCGGCCTGAGCTCGTTTCCCGGCTTCTGGTGATGAACACCGGCCTCGGCGTGGGGACCTCGCCGGGTCCCGGCTTCCTGCGGTGGCGGGACTACATGGCCAGGACACCCGACCTCGATGTGGCGGCTTTGATGAAGCGTGCGGTCGCCGGGCTGACCGACGCCGAAGCCGCCGCCTACGCAGCCCCGTTTCCGGGGCCCGAGTACAAGGCCGGTGTGCGCAGGTTCCCCCAACTCGTGCCCACCACCCCGAACGACGCGGGCGTAGAGGTATCCCGGGCCGCGGCTGACTGGTGGGCGAACGAGTGGGAAGGCCCGGCGTTCATGGCCGTCGGCGAACTGGATGAGGTGCTGGGGCCGCCCGCCATGCAGTGGCTGCGCCGCGTGATCAACAACTGCCCTGAGCCGTTGCTGCTGCAGCAAGGGCACTTCGTGCAGGAGAGCGGAGAGGTTGTGGCTCGCGCCGCGCTCGCCTCCTGGAGTTAGGGCTCCCCACGGCTTGGGAGGAACAGCCACCGCCGCGACGGTAGAGTCGCCGCGTGCCCAGCGACGCGATCCTCACCGAAACCCACGGCGGAGCGATCCACCTCATCCTCAACAGAACCGAGAAGGCCAACGCGCTGACCCAGCAGATGTGGGATGCCATCCCGGACATGGTGGCCTACGCCGAGTCGATGCCCGGCGCCCGCGTACTCGTGCTGCGCTCGGCATCCGACTCGGTGTTCTGCGCGGGTGCCGACGTCGCGGAGTATCGGGACAACACCGGCAGCGTCGAATGGGGGATGGCGAACCACGCGCGGGTGACACGGGCGACCGACGCTCTGGCCGACTGCTCCCTGGCGACGGTCGCGCGCATAGCCGGTCCGTGCGCCGGCGGTGCAGTGGGTCTGATCGCCGCGTGTGACTTCCGCCTCTGCTCCGAGGACGCCCTGTTCGCCGTACCGCCCGCTCGGCTGGGATTGGTGTACCCCCAACCGGACACCGCCCGCCTGGTGGACCTCGTCGGGCCAGCCGCCACCAAACGCCTGCTGCTCACCGCTGCTCGGATGGATGCCCGCTGGGCGCTTCGGGTGGGGCTGGTCGATGAAACCGTCCACCTGGAAGATCTTGACGCCGCCGTGGACCAACTGGTGGCTCAGGTCGGGTCAGGGGCACCGGTGTCGATCCGGGCCATGAAGCAGACAGTCGCGATGGCGTTGCGCGGGGTCCGCGTCGAAACCGATGAGACACGGTCGCTGCTGGCGGCAGCACTGCGGCATGCCGACCACGCCGAGGGGACTGCCGCCTTCCTAGAGCGCCGCACACCGCGGTTCTCCGAGTGACCTCGGGAAACGCGAGGCACATCCGCCGGATCGTGAAGGCGGCGATGCTGGGCGGAGGCGGAGCCGTCGGCCTCGGGGCGGCGACAGCCGGGGTGCTGGCGGCGCAGACCCGTCACGCCCGTCGCACGATAGGTCCGCGCCGCAGTTCTGCCCCCTACGCCGACGGCCGCTACGGCCGTACGAAGGGGACCTCGCTGCGTCTGGTGGTGCTCGGCGACTCCGTGGCCGCCGGCCTGGGCGCCGACGGGCCCCAGGACACCGTCGGTGCCGTACTCGCCTCCCTGGTTGCGGAATACGGGGGCAGGGAAGTGGTGCTGAACACCGTGGCTGCCGTCGGTGCCCGCTCCAGCGACCTGTCGAACCAGGTGACCCGCGCCCTGCATTATCGGCCCCATGTGGCAGTGATCCTCATCGGCGGCAACGATGTCACACATGCGGTGCGGCCCCAGGTCTCAGTGCGGCTGCTCGCCGAGGCGGTCCAGCGGCTGCGAGCCGCCGAGGTGCAGGTTGTCGTGGGCACGTGTCCCGACCTGGGGACTGTGCAGCCCATCCGGCCCCCGCTGCGATGGGTTGCCCGGCGGCTGTCGCGGACCCTCGCCGCGGCGCAGGCGGTTGCGGTGGTGACCGCCGGCGGCCGAGCCGTGTCCATGGGCGACCTGCTCGGACCGGAGTTCAGCATCCACCCCGACCAGTTGTTCAGCGCCGACAGGTTCCACCCGTCCAGCGACGGTTACCGCGCGGTCGCCCAAGTGTTGGCGTCCTCGGTCCTCGCCGCGCTGGCCCGCGGTGAATCGGGCGAACTGCTGCCGGATCAGGTGAAACCCAGCACAGTGGCTCCGCTGACGCAGGCGGCGACGAGTGCGGCGCAACGGCCGGGCACCGAGTTGCTGTTGGTGCGGGCCCCGGACGCCGCGGTATCACCACGCGGCCGATGGGCCCGAGGGCTGCACCGCGGCACGCCGATCCGGGATGGCCCGGAGTCGCAAGCCGATCAGAATTCGGCGACCGGTGCAGAGTAGCCTGTAACCGTTCCCCGCATGCCACCTGGAGGCCCGATGACACTGCACCATTCCGAGGACACGCACCGACAGCTGGTCGAACGGATCCCGGCAGCCACCGGCAAGCAGATGACCGACTGGTTCGCAGTGCTCGAGGCCGGGCCGGCGCTGTCCCGCTTCGACGAGCGGGTCAACTGGCTGCGCGGGGAATACGACCTGTCCCATGGTCAGGCCACTGCGATCGTGCATGAGTACGACAAGACTCGGGCGGCCAGGAAACTGTCCTGACCGCCCGAGCAGGTTGATTGTCAGCTGCCGCTGACAACAACTCGTCTAGTCGCGGCTCATCGCGACGATGGCCAGCATGCGCAGGATCTCCAGGTACAGCCAGATCAGGGTGACCAGCAGCCCGAAGGACATCCGCCACGACTCCCGCTCTGGCAGCCCCATCTTCACGCCCTGCTCGATGGCGGCGAAGTCCAGGTTGAGGGTGAAGGCTGCCAGGAGCACGCCGAATGCACACAGCAGCAGGCCCAGCGTCCCCACACCGTAGAAGCCCCAGCCGCCGCCGACGCCGAACAACGCGGCGATGAAGGACACCACGGCGATGACCAGGTAGGACACGATGGCCACGGTCATGACCTTCATGAACGTTCCGTTGACTTTGATGATCCGACTGCTGTAGAGGGCCAGCATCACGCCGAACGCCACGAGCGTGCCGATGATGGCCTGGCTGATCAAACCGGTGTACTCCGGATTGACCGATTGGACCATCTGGTCGTACCAGAACGAGATCCCGCCGAGGAACACACCTTGCACCGCCGCGTAGGCGAGCACCATCGCGGGACGGACCTTCTTCATGAAGCTGTTGGCGAGGCCGAGTCCGAGGCCCACGAACATCGCCACCCACACCAGCCAGGGGATGGACGGGGTCAACTGCCAGCCGACGACCGCAAACGCCACCAGGATTCCCAGGTTGACGGCAGTCTTGGTGATCACATCGGTGATCGTCACCGCCGATCCGGTCCTACCGGTCGGGGCGTACGGCGCTCCGGCGGCGGTGGCGGCGTCCATGGTCGCCAGGCCGGTGCTGGCTTGCGAATAGGCCGAACGGCCTTCGTCGTAGGCGAAGCCGGATCCGCCGGATTCGCGTTGGCCGATCCGGTTCAGTACGGGATTGCGAGTCTGCACCCTTTGCTCACTCCTTAGGTGGGTTCACGGGGACTGCCATCAGTATCGACACATTCCCCCGGTTGCGCTATTCCCAGCAGGGGCATATTCGAAACAAATCTGTTGCGATTTGCCGCCGCTCCCCGGTTGGTGCGCAGCAACCGGGGGCCGGATGGGTGCCCGGAGTGGGACTTGAACCCACACGCCGTTGCCGGCCCGAGGGTTTAAGCCTCGTGCGTCTGCCGATTCCGCCATCCGGGCTGCAGTGGCCAGCCTACTGGTAGGTCTGCCGAGGGTGGATCGCATGGGCGCCGGCCACCCGGTCGAGGAAGAGCATGCCCGCGATGTGGTCGAATTCGTGCTGCAGGGCCCGGGCCTCGAAGGCATCCGTGGTGATCTGCACCTCTTGGCTTGTGCCCGGCAGGTATCCCGCCATCACCACCCTCGTGGCGCGGCGGACGTCTCCGGTGAAGTCGGGCACCGACATACACCCCTCCCGGGCGCGCTCCTTGCGGCTGGCACTGACCAACTGGGGGTTGACCAGCACGAAGGCGCCGTGGCAGATCCGGGTCTTGGGGTGGCCGGTCACGTCCACGCAGAAGACCCGGGCACCAACTCCGATCTGATTCGCCGCGAGGCCGACACAGCCCGGGGAGACCCGCATCGTGGCCATCAGGTCGGCTGCCAGCGATACCGTGGCGGGGTCTTGCGGCGGAACCTCCCGGCAACGGGTGCTCAGCACCGGGTCCGGTGCGGTGACGACTGGGCGCACGGTACCGGGACCCAGTTCGGGCAGCGTCCACTGATGCATGACCCGCTAGAGCACATCCTCGTCCGCGGGCAGCAGCGTTGCGTGGACGCCCAGCGGGGCCACCGCGGCGGCCAACTCATCGGCGACCTGCTCCACATCGGTGCCCGGGGGGAACGTGACGTCGGCCGTCAGCACGTACATGCTCGGGCCGAGTCTGGTGGCCAGATCGGTGATGTTCCCGCCCCGGCGCGCGATCGCTGTTGTTGCGGAACTGACGATTCCGGGCCGATCGGCGCCGTGGACGCTCAGCAGCGCGGCCACACCCGTCGATACCGGCTGCTCGGCTGGCACCTCCACCACCGAGACGAACAGGCCTTGCTCCGCCAGCGGTTCCAGCCGACGCGACAACTCCGCCGCCGGCGCGGGGACGGCGGCGATGAGCGTCATGGCGAAATGGCCCCGCAGGAGAGTCATGCTGGAGTCCTCCAGGTTCCCGCCGAGCTGCGCGATGGCGCCGGTCACCCCGGCAACAATCCCCGGCCGGTCATGGCCGACCACCGTCACTGCTAGCGCGGGCATGCCTCGGACTCTATCGGGTGGGCTGCCTCCGCCGCGGACGCGCGGGCGGGTCGTTTCGCGACGGTCAGCCGGATCCGGCCATCGGGGAGATCGACCATGCGATGCCGTCGAGGATGTCGTGCTCGCTGGCGGTGAGCGACCTCGCGCCGGTCCGTTGCATGATCTCGTCGAGGATCAGCGATCCGGCGGCGATCACGTCGGCGCGGCCAGGGTGCATCACACCGAGGGCGCCACGTTGCCCTGCCGACATCGCAACAAGCTCGTCAGCAACGCGTCTGACGGCTTCGCGCGGGACCGTGGCCAGATGGATGCGTCGGGAGTCGTACTCGCGCAACCCCAGGGCGAGCGCGGTCACGGTGGTCACCGTGCCGGCCAGGCCGACAAGCGCGCGGGCGTCGTGCAGCGGCACCTGCTGCTCGACCCGGTCGAGAAGCTCACCCGCAGCCGAGCGGATGGCCGTGACCTCCGCGGGGGTCATGGGATCCTCGGCGGCGAACCGCTCGGTGAAGCGCACACACCCCATGTCCACGCTCACCGCAGCGGCGGGCCGCCGCGAGCCATAGATGAACTCCGTGGAACCGCCGCCGATGTCGAACACAACCGCCGGCCGCTCGATGCCGCTGCCGCGCATCGCACCGGTGAAGGACAGTGCTGCTTCCTCCTCGCCGGACACCACTTCCGGGCGGACCCCCAGGATCCGTTCCACCCCGGCAACGAAGACCGCCGAGTTGCGGGCGTCGCGTGAGGCAGACGTGGCCACGAACCTGATCTGCTCGGCACCCAGCTCAGCAACAACCTTCTGGTACTCGCGGCAGGCGGCGAACGTGCGGGCGAGGGCTGGCTCGGCCAGTTCGCCGGTGCGGTCCACACCTTCGCCGAGGCGCACGATCTGCATCCGCCGATCCAACTCCACCAGGGTGTCCCCGACATCAGCCACGAGCAGCCGGATCGAATTGGTGCCGCAGTCCACAGCCGCGACCCTTGTCATGGGGCGAACCTCGCGGAGCACGACCGGCCGCGCCACCATCCCGCGATGGCCGACACCACCTCGTCGCCGAGCGGATTCACCCCCGGACCAGCGGCCAGCGAGTGGGCGGCCAGCACATGCAGGCACTTCACCCGGTCAGGCATCCCGCCAGCCGACACACCAGCGATCTCCGGCACGTCGCCGATTGCCTCCCGCTCGGCGAGGTACGAGTCATGAGCCGCGGCGTAGGCCCGGGCCAATTCCGGGTCTTCGGCGAGGCGCTGCTGCATCCGGAACATCCAGCCCTCAGCCTCCAGGGTGCCAATCGCGGCGGCAGCCCGCGGACATGTCAAGTAGTACAGGGTGGGGAACGGCGTCCCGTCGGGCAGCCGGGGCGACGTCACGACCACATCAGGCTGTCCACAGGGACAGCGGTGGGCCACAGCCGCGAGTCCCCGCGGGGTCCGACCGAGTTGCTGGGCCACCGCCCGTCCATCGTCGGGATCGACGCCGTCACGGCTCATCGGTGGGGGTGCCCGAGACATCTGTGCTCTCGCCGGGCCCGGGCGCCTCCTGGCGGGCCGGGCGCTGGGCCGACTCCCACAATCGCTCGTACCAGGTCTCCGTGGCGCCGTCGTCCGGTTGCGCCACATCGGGTTCCCGGTGGGGATCGAGCACGATCAGACCCATCTCCCCGGGCTGGACGAGGTTCAGTCGCAGCCGAGCTTGTTCCGCGACGTAGACCGGGTCCTGCCAGCGCTCGCGCTGCTGGTCGAGGTCGGCGACCCGCAGCTGCGCCGCCTGGATCTGACCTTCAAGTTCAGCCAGCTGCGCCTTCTGCGCCAGCCAGGAGCGCACCGGCAGCGCAAGCATCACGGCCACCGCCACCAGCGAACCCACCAGCACCAGCGTGCGGCCCGATGTGCGCTGCGACTGCGCGGTCGACGACGCACCCTTGGGGCGGTCGTCCAAGCCGATGCTCACCGCTCGATCCTCGCACGGCTCTCAATGCTGGCGCGGCATTGGCCCCACCAGCATTGACCCGGGTGTCGGCGGTCAGGGGGCGAAGCGGGGGAAGGCACGTCCGCCGGCGTACCTCGCGGCGTTGGCCAACTCCTCCTCGATGCGCAACAGCTGGTTGTACTTCGCCACCCGCTCCGAGCGCGCGGGGGCGCCGGACTTGATCTGACCGCTGCCGCACGCAACAGCCAGGTCGGCGATCGTGGTGTCCTCGGTCTCCCCCGAGCGGTGGCTCATCATGGTGGTGCAGCCGTTCCGGTGCGCCAGATCTACCGCGTCCAGCGTCTCCGACAGGCTGCCGATCTGGTTGACCTTCACCAACAGCGAGTTGGCCGCGCCCAGGTCGATGCCGCGCTGCAACCGTTCCGGATTGGTGACGAACAGGTCGTCGCCCACGATCTGGACCCTGTCACCGAGCGCGTCGGTGATGTGGACCCAGCCGTCCCAGTCCTCTTCGTCCAGCGGGTCTTCGATGCTCACCAACGGGAAGTCGGCGACGAGGGACTCGAAGTAGCCCGTCATCCACTCCGCGCTCCGGTTCGCACCCTCGAACATGTAGCCCTCATCGTTGTGGAACTCCGACGCTGCAACGTCCAACGCCAATGCCACATCACGGCCGGCAGTCAGACCCGCGTCGCCGATCGCAGCGACAATTATCTCCAGCGCTTCCCGGTTGGTCGGCAGGTTCGGGGCGAAACCGCCCTCATCGCCGAGCCCGGTCGCAAGACCGCGCCCCTTCAGCACCGCCTTGAGCGCCTGGTACACCTCGGCGCCCCATCTCACCGCGTCGGAGAACGTTGCGGCACCGATGGGGGCGATCATGAACTCCTGGATGTCCACGTTGGAGTCGGCGTGCGCACCACCGTTGAGGATGTTCATCATCGGCACCGGAAGCAGTCGGGCGCCCGGGCCGCCGACGTAGCGGAACAGCGGCAGATCGGCGGAGTCCGCAGCGGCACGCGCCGTGGCCAGGGACACGCCCAGGATGGCATTGGCACCCAGCCTGCTCTTGTTGGGTGTCCCGTCGAGGTCGATCATTGCCTGATCCACCAACCGCTGATCGGACGCGTCCATGCCGAGGACCTCCGGACCGATCTCGTCCTCGACCGCGGTGCAAGCGTCCTGAACCCCCTTGCCGCCGTAGCGCGCACTATCGTCGTCGCGCCGCTCCGAGGCTTCGAAAGCGCCCGTCGAGGCGCCGGAAGGGACTGCAGCCCGTGCAACGGTCCCGTCGTCGAGCCCCACCTCCACCTCGACTGTGGGATTGCCGCGGGAATCAAGGATCTCGCGGGCGACGACTGCATCGATGCTTGCCATAGGGGGTTCCTCCGATAACGGGCTTCGCTGGCCAGACGCTGCGCCGGCCGAGATGGTGCGGCAACACCCTAGCGACTATTCGAGCCCTACTAGAGACGGAAGCACTTTCGGGGGAACCGATCCATGGGACAAAACGGAATCATGGACCTGCCGCAACGACCAGTCCCGCATCTTGTCGTCCAGATCGTTGACCACCTGGGCCACCTGCAGGTAGCCCAGGTAGTAGGTGGGCAGTTGGCCGTAGGTCAACTGGGCCCGGCGCCATTTGCCGACGATCTCGCCCTCCTGCTGGAAGCCGCGGGTAGCCATGAGGCGACGGGCTTCCGCCTCGGTCATCCCCCGCGTATGCACCCGGATGTCCAAGATGGTGTTGATGATCGTGCGCAGCTGCATCTTCAGTTGCTGGATGCGAAGCGACGGCCGTTGGTCGTCGCTGACGGCGAACCCGCGGTGGGCCATCATCTCCTCGGCATAGACGGCCCATCCTTCGACGAAGAGCCCGCTCGGCAGCGCCGCTCTGGCGGGCGTGGGTGCGGCAGCCTTGCGGGCCAACGACTGCTGCAGCACATGCCCGGGCACCCCTTCATGGACCATGAGGTTGTACAACAGGTGCCGGTTGTACTCCCGGTAGTACGATGCCCTGCGCTCGGCCGACCAGGTGTGAGGAGTAGGTGAGACGGCGATGACGGTGGGGAGTTCGACACTCTCCAGCAAGCCGGGTGCATCGCAATAGGCCACGGCAACTCCGCGGCGGACGGCTGGCATCACCTCCAGCCTCACGTCGATGTCCGGCACGCTCACGAGCCGCCGGTCGGCGGCGAACGCCGCCGCGGCCTCGAGGGCGGCAGCACACACATCGAGGACGTTGCCATCGTCGATGTCGCTGGTGGCAGCGAGCCGGTCGAGGGCTTTGGGAATGACACTGCGGTCGGCCATGCTTCCGCGCAGGTACTTGGCACAGATGCTCGCCAACTCGTCGAGCACCGCCTCCAACGAGTCCTCGGCGCGGGCCAGCACGATGTCGGGGTCGCCCGGGGAATCGAGGTGGTGCCGCAGGACACCTGAATACAGCTCCGGCCCCAGTGCGGGATTCCGGCGGGATTCCGGCAGTCGGGCACGCAGCCAATCCACATGGCTCTCGACCGCCCTGACCGCGACGGCGGTCGCGTCCGCAACGCCGGGACCCGCCGCCACATCGGCAGGCATGTCGGCGAGCATGGGTCCGATCTGCCCCAGCTGCTCGATGGCGGTGACCACATGCACCGACGGCATCTCGGCGAGAGTGTGCCGCGCATTCTCGAGGAACTCCGGGATGTCGGCGAGCCGACCACGCAGCGCACGGGCCCGCTGGTCGGGCGGCGCGAACTCGCGGGCGATGATCGAGTGCAGGGACTCGCCGGGGTTCCACAGCAGCGGATTCCACCGGTGGGCCCGGATCTGCGTCAGGTCGAACAGCCGAGCAGCCACCCCGGAGCGCAAGATCTCCAGGTCGGCCGCGGTGACCCGACTCAGCGCCCGGGCATCGACCGAAGCCAGGAACGCAGCATGGCGCTGCAGCACGCGGGCGAACTCGTCGACACCGTCCTGGGTGAGGTCGGGCAGCCGGGAATCGAAGCGGTGGTCGCCGACACGGGTGGCCCGGACTGGATCCCTGGCCAGCAGATCGTCCACCACCGCGGCAGCCAGACCGACGAACCGCCGATCCTCGGGGGAATGGACACCGACGCCGAACACGTACCGACCTTAGCCCTCGCCGGGTGTTGTCCCGCTCTCGGCCTCTCGGATGGCTTGGTGCAGCTGACGGGCACCGCGCCGCAGCAGCGACTCGGCATCCCAGCCCCGCCGTTCCGCCAGCACGGCCAGCGCGAGCAACTCTTCGCCCAGGGCGTCTTCGTCGTCCGGGGCGGATGCGGGGTCAGGGGCGACCAGCGGCACCCCGCTCTCACCGGCGCGGCGCCAGGACTTCTGGACCAGGGCCAGTGCGGGCAGGGCAAGCGGGATGCCGTCCAACGCCGACGATCTCGACTTCTCGGCCCGCTTCAGTTCGGTCCAGTTGGCCGCCACTTCAGCGGCGCCGGCGACTGATTCGCCGCCGAAGACATGCGGGTGGCGGCTGACGAGTTTGGCCACGATCCCGCTGGCCACATCGCCGATCCCCCACGGGTCGGCGGACTCTTCACCGATCCTGCTGTGGAACACCACTTGCAGGAGAAGATCGCCCAACTCTTCGCGCAGATGACTCTCGTCACCGGTTTCGATGGCCTCGATCGTCTCGAAGCACTCCTCGAGCAGATACTCCACCAGCGACTGATGCGTCTGTTCCGCGTCCCACGGGCAACCACCCGGGGACCGGAGGCGATCCATGACGGCCACGAGCTGCAGCACCGGGTGCAGCTCCTCGCCCGCGTCCTGGGTCACTGCGGGGGGAGTCCGACAGGAATCTCGGGGGCGGCGGTAGCCGCGGGGCGACTGACCGGATCCGCCGGAGGACCGATCTGCAGCGCCGCGGTATCCCACTGGCCGTATTTGGGCGCCACTTCGACACCGACACTGTCGGAGTAGTCGCCAAGAGCCTCCACGAGTACCTGCTGCTGCAGTTGCTGCTGTTGCCCGGGGACGAGTACGGCCGCCAATTCCGCTGCGATGAGCTGCACCTCGATGTCGCGTCTGATCCCGCTGACGGGGATCCCCTGCTGGATCGCCAGCTGGATCAGCTGCTCCTCGCCACCGGCGTTGCGGACGATGTCGGCGTAGGCCTTGTCAACAGCACCCGGGCGTATGGACACCCCTGCTTCGGCGGCAGCCTGTTCCACCAGTTCGTACACGATGCCGTAGTTCACCAGCGACCGCGCAACCGCGGCGTCGGGCTGCGTCTCCGGCTGGCCCGCCGCTTCGTTCAACTCCCGAACCTGTTCGGCGATCCGGGACTCCGGGATCTCCGCATCACCCACGACCGCGGCGCTGCCGGGGTTGGCCGTGGAACAGCCGGCGGCGGTCGCCGCCACACCGACGGCTACCACGGCGACCATCATGCGGCGCCAAGAACGCGGCAGGATCATGTGCTGCCTTTCGGTCGGGGACTGGACTCGTCCAGGATCACAGTCTTGACTACGCGGGCGGCCCAGTCCAGCGCTCTCGGGCCGCCGACGATCTCGCGCCCCTCCTTCGGGGCGGGCACGAGCATCTGCCGGGTAGCGGGTTTCACCAGCGCCCCCGGGTACAGCCTCGTCAGCCGGACACGCCGCGACTCCGGCAGTTCCACCGGGTGCAGTTTCACCCGGCTGGCGGTCAAGATGATCTCGTCGAGCCCCGCACGGCGCGCTAGGATGCGCAGCCGAGCCACGCCGATCATGTTGATCACCGGCTCGGGCGCCGGACCGTACCGGTCCGCCAACTCGGCCGCCAGGTCGTCGATCTGCGCGTCTTGTGTTGCCCCGGCGAGGCGGCGGTAGGCCTCGAGCCGGAGCCGCTCTTCCCCGACATATTCCTGGGGGATGTGCGCGTCCACGGGAAGGTCGATGCGCACCTCGGTGTCCGACGGCTTCGCCTCTCCTTTGAAGTCGGCCAGCGCATCGCCGACCAGCCGCACGTAGAGGTCGAATCCGACATCGGCGATATGGCCGGACTGTTCCCCGCCGAGGAGGTTTCCCGCGCCGCGGATCTCCAGGTCCTTCAACGCGACCTGCATCCCGGACCCGAGGTCGGTGTTCTGCGCGACGGTCGCCAGCCGTTCGTGGGCGGTCTCGCCGAGGGTCCGGTCCGGGGAATGGAGGAAATACGAATACGCCCGGCTGCGGGAACGGCCCACGCGGCCGCGCAGCTGGTGCAGCTGGCTCAGCCCCATGTTCTCGGCGCGGTCGACGATGAGTGTGTTGGCGTTCGCGATGTCGATACCCGATTCGACGATCGTGGTGCAGACCAGCACATCGATGCGCCCCTCCCAGAAGTCCACGACGACCTGCTCCAGCTGCGCCTCATTCATCCGGCCGTGGGCGACGCCGATGCTGGCCTCCGGCACGGTCTCGGAAAGGCGCCGGGCGACTTTGTCGATGGAATCGACGCGGTTGTGGACGAAGAACACCTGTCCGTCCCGCAGCAGTTCCCGGTGAATGGCTGCCGCGACCTGGCGTTCGTCGTAGGGGCCCACGTAGGTGAGCACCGGGAGCCGATCCTCGGGTGGCGTCGCGATGGTGGACATCTCGCGGATCCCGGTGATCGCCATCTCCAGGGTGCGCGGTATCGGGGTGGCCGACATGGCGAGCATGTCCACGTTCGCCCGCAGCGCCTTGAGGTGTTCCTTGTGCTCGACGCCGAACCGCTGCTCCTCGTCCACGATCACCAGGCCCAGATCCTTGTACCGCACCTGCGGGGTCAGCAGCCGGTGGGTCCCGATCACGACGTCGATCTTGCCGTCGGCCAACCGCTCGACGACTTGCCTCGCCTCGGCATCGGACTGGAACCGGCTCAGTGCGGCGACCGAAACGGGGAACCCGGCGAAACGTTCCGTGAAGGTCTGCAGGTGCTGCTGCACCAGCAACGTCGTCGGCACCAGGACGGCCACCTGCTTGCCGTCCTGCACCGCCTTGAACGCCGCGCGCACCGCGATCTCAGTCTTGCCGTACCCGACATCACCGCAGATCAGCCGGTCCATCGGGGTCGGCTTCTCCATGTCGGACTTCACCTCGTCGATGCCCGCCATCTGATCGGCGGTCTCCACGTATTCGAAGGCGTCCTCCAACTCCCGCTGCCACGGGGTGTCGGGGCTGTAGGCGAAACCCGGGGCGGCTTGGCGCGCCGCATACAGCCGCACGAGTTCAGCCGCTATCTCGCGGACGGCTTTGCGCGCCCTGCCCTTGGCCTTGGCCCACTCCGCGCCGCCGAGTTTGTTGACCTTCGGCTCTTCGCCGCCGACGTAGCGGGTGACGGACTGCAGCTGGTCGGTGGGGATGAAGAGCCGGTCGGGTGGGTAGCCCCGCTTGCTGGGTGCATATTCCACGACGAGGAACTCGCGGTCCGCGCCGCGGACGTCACGGTGGATCAACTCTATGTAGCGGCCGATGCCGTGCTTGTCGTGCACGATGAAATCGCCGGTCCGCAGCGACAACGGATCGACTTGTTGGCGCCGCCGCGCCGGGAGCCGGGATTTGGGCGTGCTCCGGCGGGACGGTTTGCGGGTGAGATCCGCATCCGCGTAGACGGCCCATTTGGCCGCGGGATCCTGGAAGCCGGTTCCTTGGTGCCCGACGAGCACCTGGACGACGCCCGGCGGTGCGTCGTCGGGCTCTCGGCTGCTGGGGACATCCTCGTCGGCCAGCACTTCCGCCAACCGGTCCGCGGTGCCGCGCCCCGCCGCAACAACCAGCACACGCCAGCCGGTGGCCGCCTTGTCCTTGATCTCGGCCAAGGCCTCGGCTGATCCACCGAACGGCCCCACGGGGGCCAGCCCGGTGTCTACCACGTCGTCGCCGTCCCGCGACCGAAGCGATGTGAGGGTGCGCGGCGACGGCAGCCGATCGGACAGCTCATCCCAGGGCAGCAGCACACCCTCCCGCGCGACCACCGGCGCTTCGCCGCCACCGCCCGCGGCCGCCCATGCGGCGGCTGCGAACTCCTGGGACGTGCGCAAGGCGTCCTCGCTGCGCGCGACCACACGTTGCGGCTCGACAACCACGGCGCGAGAGTCCGCGGGCATGAGGTCGGCGAGGCTGCGCATCTCGCGCGAGAGCATGGGAGCGAACGCCTCCATGCCGGGGATCGCCAAACCGTCGGATATCTGCAGCAGGTCAGCGCGGGACTCGGGGTGGGAACCCGCCAGCCGCCCGGCCCGGGCGCGCACGTCCTCGGTCAGCAGCAGTTCCCGGCACGGCGGCAACAGCAGCGGATGGTCCACGGTGCCGAGCGAACGCTGGTCGGCCACGGCGAACCATCTGATCTCCTCCACCGAGTCGCCCCACAGTTCCACCCGGACGGGATGCTCCGCGGTCGCCGGGAACACGTCGACGATGCCGCCCCGGACGGCGAACTGCCCACGGCGCTCCACCAAGTCGCAGCGCTCATACCCGAATCCCACGAGTTCCTCGGCCAGCCGACGCAGTTCGAGGTCGCCGCCCGGACGCAATTCCACCGGGGCGGCTGCGAGCGTTTCGGCGGCGATCGGCTGCATCGCGGCCCGCACCGGCGCCACGACGATGTCGAGCGGTTCCGCGCCGGGGATGCCGGGATCCGGACTGGTCAGCCGGCGGATGACCGCCAGTCGCTGTCCCACGATGTCGGCGGACGGTGACAGCCGCTCATGGGGCAGCGTCTCCCAGGCGGGGAACACGGCCGCCGAAGCCTCGGGCGCCCAGAACCGCAGCTCCGCGGCGACTTCCTCAGCCTCACGGCCGGTCGCGGTGATGACGAGGGTTGCCCCGCCCCCGGCCAACTCCGCCACAGCGGGGGTGAATGCCCCGGTGGGGGCCACAACATGCCGCGCGCCGGCGTCTATCGGTCGCCGAATCCCAAGCCGGGACAATGCATCACACTCCGAAGGCCATGGCAAGTGTAGGGCTGAGGGTTCGCTGGTCCGTCAACGGCAACGTCAGTCAGCGGGCAAGATCAAGGGAGCCGCCCTCTACACTACGTGGAGTGATCGAATCAGCGTGGGGGTAGTCGGTGTCGGCAGTCGTTGAGCGAACCCAGCCGATCGCTGGTGAGCGGACGGGCGAACCGCCCTTCGGACGCGGGCCCGAGTGGCCACTCGCAGCCCTGATCGTGCTGTACCCGCTGTGGTGGGCGCTGGGACTGTCGGTGCTGATCTTCCAGATCATCGCCCTACCGATGCTGGTCTACCTGGTGCGGCGCCGCGCATCGATCAGCACTCCGCCCGGCTTCGGCTTCTGGCTGGCTTTCCTGGTCTGGGCCGCCCTGAGCATGGTGATGATCTCGTACTCCCCCCCGGGCACGATCGATGAGTCGAGCGCCCAGCGACTGGTGGTGT
>JAQAZZ010000094.1:0-4540 GCA_032127075.1 Micrococcales bacterium
GGCGCCGGGCGCGGCATCACCGCGGTGGCCAACCCTGGTGCCACGCTGCTGATGATGGCCTTCTCGCGGTCCACACCGATCGGGTCCTTCGTCAAGGGCGTCTCCCCCGACGACGTGCAGGCGGCCTTCCCCGGCTGGAACCTGCTCAGCGTCGACGATGCCGACACCGGCGGGATGGACTTCCCGATGCGGCGGATGCAGCCGAAGTGGATGCGGCTGCGGCATCGGTTCTGAGGGCCCCGACGACCACGACCACACTGGTGGCGGTTGCGCGCACCAGATCCCCCGCGATCATCCACAACCGGATCGCGGCGGTCCCGGGGCGGTTCCCGTCGCGCGGGTAGCCGACATCCACGATGACGATTCGACCGCCGCGGCGGGTTACCCGGATCATCTCGTCAAGAGCCGCGCCGCCGTCGGGGAAGCCGGAGAACGCGGCGGTGCACACCACCGTGTCGAAGTGGGCGTCGGGGAAGGGGATCGCCTCCACCGCCGCCCGGCGCAGGTCGGCGCGCAGCCCGGCGCGGCCCAGGTTCTTGGCGGCGAGGGCGACCATCCTGGCGTTCAGGTCGATCCCGTGCGCCTCCACCCGGCCCGCGTAGCGGGTCAGCAGCCAACCCGTCCCGAAGCCCACTTCCAGCACCCGCGGCCCCCGCAGGTAGGGCACAGCGCTGCCGATCCAGCGCCGCCACAGCGGCACCGCCCTGACCAGCGCGTCGTACACCGGCGCGGTGCGACCGTAGAACCGGTCGAAGCGGGCGCGGAAAGCCGCTGGGTCGACCGGCTCTCCTGAGTAGCGCGGAACCGGCCCAGCGGGAGGTCTGGCCCGGGTCATGGTGGATCTGATTCCGGCCGCCCGGTCCGCTGAGCGCCTTCGGAGGCTTGCGGCCGGGGCCCCGGACCGATGCCCGGATGGCGGACCAGGACGACGGCGGCGGCGATCACCGCGGCGCTGACTGCCGGGGCGGCCGCGTCGGCGCCGGCCGCGGTGGCCGTGACCATGTTGAACGACGTGTGCCACAACGCGACGACCGCGATGCTGTGCCCGGAGCCGACATACATCCAGGTGAGCACCACGGAGCCAGCCGTGATGGACACCACCCACGTGACGATGCCGATCGCCCCGAAGCCGCGGAACGACTCCGACACCCAGAACAGCGGCAGATGCCACGGCACCCACACCGCGGCCACGAGCAGCGAGGTGCGCACCACACCCAGCGCGCCGACCCACCGCTGCACGAGGAACCCGCGCCAGCCGATCTCCTCGCCGTACCCGTTGACGACCAGCACCAGGCCCACGAGTAGCGCCCAGGGCATCACGGCGGCCCCGGAATATGTCGAGAACTCCCCCACCGTCGGCGCCGCACCGCCCACCAGCCGCTGCACCGCGACGGCGGCCCCGCCGAGCCCCAGCGTCCCGGCGATGATCGCGTACCAGCGCCATCCCACCCGGAACCGCACGACGCGCTCCAGGAGATCGCGCCCACCGGCCCGACCGCCTGTGACGACGGTGACGACGACCGCGGCGAGCGCCGGCCCCATCAGGCCGGGCAGGTGGGTCGGCCAGCCCTGGCCGGCGCGCGTGACCGTGCCTGTCGCGGCAAGGGGCAGCCACCACGCCCACGACCAGGCGTAGGCCAGCAGGACATAGGCGATCTCGGGGCGACCCCACAGCCGCCGGCCCACGCCCCCATCCTGCGTCCCGGTCACACGCCGTACCCCTCGTTCAGGCAACGGAGGCTACCCGAGACGGGCCGGAGCTTGCCCGACCGAGTGTCGGCCTGCCACGCTGCGTACGGGTCGGTGAACCACTCACCCTCAGCCGCGGGGAACACGGCGACGACCCCGTCAGCCGTCTCACCATCGATCTCGCAGAGCACGGCGCCGGAGACGACCTGGGCGGACCTTCTGTCTTCCACTTGTGGCCACGCCACGACATCGCCGACCTGCCACGCCGTCACCGAACCGTCGGGGTCGGTGCCCGCCTCCCGCAGCAGCCAGAACATGTCGCCCTCGGGTCCGGACATCCAGGCGGTGGCGTACTCGGTATCGACCAGCGGTCCCCCACCGAGCTCCCCCACGCCCGCCGGCGGATCCCCGCTGGGATAGGTCAGGCCGATGTAGCGGGCGCCGGACCCCGCGGGCGCGGCGTCCGGGGTGGCCGGCGCGGCGGATTCGGGCGTCGAGGGGGTCGGCGAGGACGCCGAATCGGCTGCGGGGGTCTGCACCGATGGGGGTGTGTTGCCGCCGTCGGCCACCACGAGCGCAGCAACTCCTGCCAGAACCACGACAGCACCGAGGCCAGCGGCCGCTCCGGGATGGAGCCACCTCCGCGCTGGTGCGGCATCTGCTGCTTCGCCCTGTGGCACCGTCCTCGCAGGGTCCTCCCGGCCAGGAGCGGACGGCCGGCTGCCCGCCGCCGGCTCACCGGCAGTGGCGGCGTCGGTGGCGGTGGCGGTGGCGGTGGCGGTGGCGGTGGCGGTGGCGGTGGCGGTGGCAGTGGCGGCCGCGCCATCTGACCGCGGGCGCGCGCCCGCTCCCCTGGCGGCTACAACCAGCACCGCACCACCTGCGAAAGCGGTGCAGACCACGATGGCCGCAGTCGCGAATACGGCGCCGTCGGCCGATTCCGCCACGCCCGCGCCCTGCAGCGCCAGCAGCGCGACGGCCGCGGGCATCAGATGCCACGCACCGCCGCGGACTGCCACGCCGCCGGGGCCGCGGCGGACACCCACCGCGCTCCCCGCGAGCAGGCCGAGGAACACCCCGACACCGACGAGCCCCCACAGCACCGCCGGATGGAACGAGATCGGCGGAAGCACGACCGCCAGCACAGCGGTGGCAGCCACCCCGGTCACCCCGACGATGGCCGACCACATCGCGAGACTGTGCTCGGCAGGCGCGCGCAAGAGGGCCACAGCGGAGGCGCCCACCCCCGCCAGCCCCAGCAGGATGGGGATCACGCCGACCACTCCTACTCCCCCCACAGCAGCCTGCCCTTCCGCGCCGCCCGCAGGTCCAGTTCCTTGGACAGCGAACGGCGTCGTACCTCGGCGGCATCGGCGGCCGCCTGGGTGCGCTTCATCGCCGCTTCGGCCTGCTGGACCCGACCCACGAGACGGCCCTGGTCGTAGCGCAGCCCCTCGAGGGCCTGCTCCACGATGACCCGGCGCTGTTCCAGGGAGCGGGATGCGAACCACTGGTAGGCGGACAGCCCAGCGGATGCCGCCGACACTCCCCCGGCCCATTTCCCGGCACGTTTCGTCTTGTTCGCCTCGGTGCCGAGGTCGACCGCGTAGTCCAAGGCCTTGCCGAACGACCCGCGCGCCTCGCCGCGGAAGACCCGCAGCACCTCCGCCGCCGCGCGGGCCGCCGACTCCGACTGTGGCAGGCTCTGGTGGTAGCGGGTCAACGCGTCGATCCCGGCGGCCAGATCCAGCATGGCGTTGGCGGTCTTGGCCTGATCGGCGCTGACCGGGTTGTCGAGGTCCGGCAGATGCTCCAGAAGGTTCCGCACGCGCTGTTGCTGCTCGCGCAGCCGCTCGCTGGCGTCGATCAAGGCATCCGTCGCCTCGACGTGGCGCCGCGCGGCATCCACGGCGGCCTGGTGGGCACGGTCCCGCTCTGTGCGCAGCGTGTCGTCGGGCAGCACTTGCGGGGGCACCTGCGGCACGGGCGCCTCGCCGACCTGTTCCGCCGCCTCGAGCGCCGCCTGGGAACCGGCGCGCTCAACCTCGATGATCCCGCGCAGCTGGGCCATGGCCCCGAGCCCCTCCCTGATGGCCCGGTCGAGGTCGCGGGTGCTGTAATGCTCGCCGATCTGTCCCGCCACGTTGGCCCCCAGCGAGGCGATGCCGGCCGGCAGTTGCGCGACGGGGATCAACGAGGCGACGTCGGCGATGATCCCCGCCCAAGTGACGACGTCCTGGGGCGTGAGCCGTCCGGCCTCGGCGGCGCTGCGGTACTGGTCGATCTTCTGGGCGAGTTCCTTGTCGATCCGGTCCAGGGTCGCGATCCGTTCGCGCAGTTCCGCGACGTTCGACTCCACATCGCTGGGCGGTTCCGCCTCGTCGGCTCCCGGACCCGCCGACGGCTGCTGCGGCTCGGCCGGGATCCCCTTTCGCGGTGCACGCCCCCGGATCTGCGGCACGGCGGCAAAGATGAGCGCGCCGCTGCCCAGCGCACCCAGCAGGATCAACTGGCCGGGCGGCAGCGGCGTCCCGCTCTCTGCCAGCAGGCTGGCGGCGTCGCCCAACTGGCGACCGCCCTCGACCCGGGCCTGTCGGTCGGCGAACTCCTGGGGGGTGACACATTCCAGCAGGTAGGCGAAGGCGGTGGCCGGGTTGCCCGGCACACCCTTGCCGTCGGTGGTGGGCCGCTGCTCGTAGATGCCGACGTAGCCCTCGTCGCAGACGGGGTGGCCGTCGTAGCCGATGTGGCCGTGCGGCGGGTACTGCTCCTGGACGCACGCCGTGCCCGAGTTGGGATCCCACACGAATCCCGTGGGGCAGTTGTAGCGCTGCGGGGCTTCCTCGGCAGC
>JAQAZZ010000095.1:0-8478 GCA_032127075.1 Micrococcales bacterium
ATCACCGACCAGCTTCAGATGGGCTACTCCCGGGCGGCGATGATCACGATCACCGTGTCGGGGGACGTCGACATGGTGGCGGAGGAAATGGCCCTCATCGGCGAGGTGGACTATCTGGTCGCCACCGCCGGCGGTATCGACTTGATGGCGGAGGTCGTGGCCGTCGACGATGCTGGGCTGTACGACGTCGTGGGGCGCATCCGCTCGATTGCCGGCGTGATGCAGACCGAAACCTACGTCTACTTCAAGATCCACAAGCAAACCTACCAATGGGGCTCCCGATGAGCAGCACGCCGCAATATGTGACCGAACCGGGTCCGGACCCTCTGGCTGACATTGCCCGACGCCACTTGTGGATGCACTTCACCCGCCACTCGGTGTACGAGCATGGTGGCCACGTGCCGGTCATCGTCCGTGGCGAGGGCGCCTACATCTGGGACGACCAGGGCAAGAGGTACTTCGACGGCCTCGCGGGGCTGTTCACCGTGCAGCTCGGACACGGTCGCACCGAGCTCGCCGAGGCAGCGGCCGCACAGGCGAAGGAGTTGGCGTTCTTCCCGGTGTGGTCCTACGCGCACCCGCAGGCGATCAACCTCGCCGAGCGGCTCGCCAGCCTCGCGCCGGGGGATCTGAACCGCGTGTTCTTCTCCAGCGGCGGCGGCGAGTCGGTGGAGACGGCCTGGAAACTGGCCAAACAGTACTTCCGGCTGACCGGACAACCCGGCAAGTACAAGGTGATCAGCCGGGCGGTCGCCTACCACGGCACACCGCAGGGAGCGTTGTCCATCACGGGTATCCCCGCGGCGAAAGAGGCCTTCGAGCCGCTTGTGCCCGGGACGCACAAGGTTGTGAACACCAACTTCTACCGCGCACCTGAGCACGGCGACGATATCGAGGCGTTCGGTCGCTATGCCGCAGACCGGATCGAAGAGGCCATCGTGTTGGAGGGGCCGACCACGGTGGCCGCGGTCTTCCTCGAGCCGGTGCAGAACTCCGGTGGCTGCTTCCCGCCCCCTCCCGGCTACCTGCAGCGGGTCCGCGAGATCTGCGACCGCCACGACGTGCTGTTGGTGGCGGACGAGACGATCACCGCCTACGGCCGCATCGGCGACATGTTCGCCATGAACCGCTTCGGCGTCACCCCGGACATCATCACGTCGGCGAAGGGTCTGACGTCGGGATACTCACCGCTGGGCGCGATGATCGCCTCCGACCGGTTGTTCGAGCCCTTCCGCCACGGCGCCAACGCTTTCCTGCACGGCTACACCTTTGGCGGCCACCCGGTCTCGGCGGCTGTCGCGATGGCCAACCTCGACCTGTTCGAGAAAGAGGGGATCCTGCAGCACGTACGGGACAACGAGGGCGCCTTCCGCAGCACACTCGAGCAACTCAAGGATCTGCCGATCGTCGGTGACGTCCGCGGCGAGGGATACTTCTACGGCATCGAACTGGTCAAAGACAAGACCACGAGGGAGACCTTCACCGCCGACGAGTCGGAGCGGCTGCTGCGAGGTTTCCTGTCCAAGGCGCTCTTCGACGCTGGGCTGTACTGCCGAGCAGACGACCGGGGTGACCCGGTGATCCAACTGGCGCCACCGCTGATCATCGGCCAGAAGGAATTCGACGAGGTCGAATCGATCCTGCGGGGGGTGCTCACCGAGGCGTGGTCGATCCTGTGACCGTCGAGTTCAGGCTGCGGCGTGGCTGTCGGCAGGGGGACGGGTGCGCCATTGATGCCGCGGCGTGGGGGTTGCGCGCCATCGTCGGTCTCGGCGGGTGATGGTCCACCTGTTCAGATCCACCTGCCGATGATGGGCCCAGCAGAGCAAGACCATGTTGCCCAGGTCGGTGGCCCCGCCGAGTGACCACTCGCGCACGTGGTGTGGCTGGCACTGTTGCGCGGGCATGGTGCACCCTCCGATGGCGCAGCCACCGTCACGAAGGCGCAGGGCTTTGCGCTGGGCGGGGGTGGCCAAACGCTGCGCCCTGCCGACGGCGAGCGGTTCGACTCCCCCTCCGGCCAGTCTGGCGACCAGCGAACGCGGCTCATCCGCAGCGATCGGGGTGATGTCAGCGCAGCACAGGCCGAAGCGCGCCTCACCGTCACCCAGCAGGTGCCGCTGGCCGAGGCTGCCGGGTGCTTGAGTGCCGGCGCAGCCCGCGCCGAACAACGGCTGCGGCTCCCGGGCCTGCCGGCTGGCTATACGTTCCGCCTCGGCGGCGGGAAGCGTCATGACCACCGACGCCGGCAACCCGCCCTGGCTCGGTGCCCTGGTGTCGGCGGCTGCGGCCACAACTGCGGTCAGGCCGTCGGCCCTGCGCTGGGCGGCGGTGAGGTGGTCCCCGACGGTGCGCTGCCGCTCGGCCATGGCATTGACAACTGCGGCCAGCGCCTCGCCCTCCAGCCGGGGCAGGACCCCGCTGATGCGGATTCCGTCGTCGGTATCGGTGATCGTCAGCCGGCGCCGCTGGTAGGCATCCTGTTCCCGGCTGTCGGCGTCTTCGGGCCGGGCTGCCACCAACGCCGCTTCCGCGGCGCGGGCCACCTGCGCCGCGGACATCGACTCCACCTCGGGCAGCAACGCCGCCACCATGTCGCAGGTCTGCGCCATGCAGCGCTTGTCGGTGTCGGCTGCCAGCGCCCGCACCTGCGCCGTGGACAGCCGGCCCGACTCCCACATCCGCCGCAGATCGGGGAAGAAGCGCCCGACACGGTCGACGAACCTGCCCGCGATCAGCAGTCGCTTCGCCTCCGCGGCCGACCAGCCGCACGATTGCAGCATGGTCACCGGGTCAAAGGGGGTGGCTCCGCTCTGCTCAGCCGCCACCATGTGGGTTGCGGTGGCCGACTCCAGCGAGTGCCGGGCGCGAGCCAGCGCCTCCAACGTGGGGGCGGCGGCTTCACCCGCGGAGATCGTGGGGAACCCTCCCTCGTCACGCCGGGGTGCATCGGCGGCCAGTACCTTGATCGCGGCGACCGCTTCGACAACGCGCACTTGCGGAAGGGCTGTATCGAACATGTGTTCGATTCTAGTCCGGGCCCCCGACATTGCCCGACGCGACACGCACCGCTGCCGACACCCACCGGGGGACCGCAGCTGGGCAAAGGCTCTGCGGCCCTGTCCGGGGGTGGGCGTGTCACTCGCCCGGGTAGCCGACACCCACTTGGCGGCGAACCTCATCCATCGTGCGCATGACCGACATCGTCGACTCCCATGTCATCCGCGGGCTCTCCTGCAGGCCAGCCGACACGCACCGGGCCGCTTCGGCCGCTTCGTACTGCATGCCGCCATCGATCTCGTTGCGGTATTCCCATCTGGCGCCATCATCGCGGACCACCTCGAAGCCCGGAGGCCGGTAGAACTTGTCGGGGAGCTGTATGCGGCCCCGGGTGCCGAACACCACGGCCGTGGTCGCCGTTCTCGCCCACAGTGTTGTGTGCAGACTGGCCTGGACGTCGCCTCCGAAGCCCAGGGCGACGCTCACCTGGCCGTCCACCCCCGTCGTCGTCAGCGAGCCGAGTGCCCGGATCCGATCAGGCTCGCCCAGAAGGTCATGCGCGAACGAGATCGGGTAGACGCCAAGATCCAGCAGTGCGCCGCCGGCGAGGGCGAGGTCGTGGAGGCGGTGGTCGGGTGGGTGGTGGCGCATGTCCTGCCCGTGGTCGGCGATGAGCCCCAGAACCTCGCCGATCTCGCCCCGGGCCACAACGTCCCCGATGGCGACCATGTGGGGCAGGAATCGGGTCCACATCGCCTCCATGACGAACACCCCGCTGTCGCGTGCGGCGGCGAACACCCGTTGGGCTTCTGCGGCATTGCGGGTGAACGCCTTCTCCACCAGAACGTGCTTGTCGGCCTCAATCGCCAACAGGCAGTGCCGCATGTGCTCGGAGTGCGGCGAGGCCACGTACACGGCTTGCACCGCCGGATCGGAGACGAGTGCCTCGTAGCTGCCGTGTGCCTTGGGTACGGCCCACTCCTGACTGAAGCGTTCCGCCCGGTCCCGTGACCGTGAGCCGACGGCCACCACTTGCGACCGCGTGTGTCTGCTCACCGCCCGGGTGAACTTCGCTGCGATGCCGCCCGGAGCCAGGACCCCCCACCGGATAGCGGGTGCCGTCATGGGATCGGGCGGTTCTGGCACCCCTTCACGCTAGTGGGGCGCAGTGGGGGATTCCCAGCCGGCAGCACGGTCCTTCACCGGCTCCACCCCCCGCGGTAAACGGTGGCGAAGCGGGAATGTCACCGCGTCACCGCGTCACCGCGTCAGCGAGGCGGTCGAGCACGCGCGGCCACGCGCTGCTGAAGTACTGCCGGTTGGCGTCCCAGTCCGGGCCTTGGCCGTGGCCCCAATGCGCCAGCCGCACCCTTGTGCCGGCGTCGGCTGGCTGCAGGGTCAGCACCACCCAGGTGTGGATGCCCCTGGTGGCCATGCCAGGCGGGGAGTTCCAGCTGAATACCACCATCCGCTGCGGCTCCAGCGCGAGGATCCGGCACCCCTCGCTGCCGCGCGACCCGTCGGGCGCGTCATGACGGAATGCGAACTCGTACCGCCCGCCGATCCGGGCATCGATCACCGAGTCAACGCCCAGGAACCGCTCGACACCCGACTCGGTGGTCCACATGCGGTAGACGGTGGCCGGATCGGCTGGGACCACCGCCTCGGTGATCACCGGATCGCGGCCGCCGTCGCCTGCGGCGAAGGCATCCCAGTCGTAGTCCATCTGGCGCGCGCACAGCCGGGCCAGCGCCGGGTCGGCCAAACGGGCCACGAGATGCAGCCCCACATCGATGCCCGATGAGATTCCGCCCCCGGTGATCACCGGGCCCGCATCGACGACTCGCGAGCGGCGTCCGCCCGGAATCTGGGCGGACAAGGCGGCCAGGTCTTCCCAATGAGTGGTCCAGGGTCGTCCATCGAGAAGGCCAGCCTGCGACAACAGAAACGCCCCGGTGCAGACGCTGGCCACGATCTCAGCCTCCGCTGCCGCTGCCACGATCGCATCGCGGAGACGGGTGTCGTCCAGCGCGGCGTCGATATCGACCGCGCCGGGGACGACCAGCACCTCCGGTCGCGCTGAAGGTGCGCTGTGCGGCGTGAGCACGGCGCCGCCGTACGACGTGACCGGTTGGCTGTCGCACGACACGATGCGCGGCTGGAAGACGGGCTCGGCGCCGTTGCGCTGGCGGAGCCGATCGGCGGTGAGCAGCACCTCGAAGGGGCCGCCGAAGTCCATCAGGTCCATGCCGTCGTACACGAGCAGTTCCGTACGCATGCCGCCGACCCTAGCCGCCCTTGATGTGACCGGCTTCGGCTCAGGCATTGCGCGGAGCCGTCCGGCCATGTGAGTGTCAGTTGGTGATAGGCCCCCGTTTACCTGCAGTAACCGATAGGTTTCACTAGGCCGGTTTGGGAGGTTGGTCGTGGCATCTGTGTCCAACGGGCTGATCGGACGTCTCGGTCTCTTCGGCGGTCTCCGCCCCTACCGGGGCTCATCGGTGACCGCGGACGTCACGGCTGGCCTCTCGCTGGCGGCGGTGGCGATCCCCGCTGGACTCGGTATCGCGAAGATCGCAGGCCTGCCCCCTGAGACCGGGCTGTACACCTGTTTGCTGCCGGTGCTGCTCTTTGCGTTGATCGCCTCCAGCCGGCGCCTTGTGGTCGGTGCCGACTCCGCGACGGCAGCCATCAGCGCTGCTGCCGTGGGAGCTCTGGCCGTTGATTCGCCGGAGACGTTCTTCGCCCTGAGCTCCATCCTCGCGGTGATGACGGGGATCATGCTCCTGGTGGCTGGCCGGCTCGGACTGGGCTTCCTGTCGGATTTCCTGTCCCGGTCGGTGTTGGCGGGCTTCCTCACCGGCGTGGGCATCCAGATCGCCATCGGGCAGGTCCACGGCATTCTCGGCGTGGATGGTAGCGGCGATACGACGTGGGGGAAGCTCGTCACCACCGCCTCCAACGTGCTCGAGACGAACGTGGCCGACCTGATCATCGGCGTCACCGTTATTGCCGTGATCCTCATCCTCGGCAAGGTCGCACCCAAGGTTCCGGGGCCGTTGCTCGCGGTCGGCGGCAGCATGTTCGCCTCTTGGGCGCTGGACTTTCAGGGGCGCTTCGACGTCGACATGGTGGGCGCCCTGCCGTCGGGCCTGCCGTCGTTCGGCCTTCCCACGGCTCCGCTGGGAGATGTCCTGGCACTGGTGCCCACGGCGCTGGTGATCCTGCTCGTCCAGGTGGGCCAGAGCGTCTCAACCGCCAGTGCGTTCGCCGCACAGCACGACGACCGCCACGACGCCAACAAGGACCTGTACGGATTGGCGGCTGCCAACTTCGGCGCCGGATTCTTCTCGTCCTTCGTGGTGAACGGCTCGCCCAGCAAGACCGCGGTCTCCGACCGAGCGGGTACTCGTTCCCAGCTTGCGATGGTTGTACTTGCGCTTATCACGATCCCGGTGCTGCTGCTGCTGACGGGGACCTTCGACTACATGCCTGCCTCGACGCTGGCAGCCGTTGTGTTCGTCATCGGCCTTCAGCTCATGAAGCTCGACACGCTGAAGTACCTGTACAACCTCCCCGGTCACCGGGGCGAATGGCGCGTCGCGGTCAGCACCGCTGCATTCGTCGCCATCGTCGGCGTCGGCGGCGGAATCCTGTGGGCGATCGTCGCCTCGATCATCCACAACCTGACCCATACCGCCCGGCCGAGCAACTCCGTGCTCACCGTCGACAAGGCCAAGAAGCGGCACGACAACCTGATCGAGCCGGGGCTGCAGACCCGCCCGGGGCTGATCGTCTACCGGTTCGCCGCCAACCTCTTCTACGCCAACGCCCCCCGCCTCGTCGAGGATGTCCGAACTCTCGTCAACAGCGCCCCGGACCCGTTGCGGATCTTCGTCTTGGACGCCTCGGAGATCCACACGGTGGACTGGACGTCGGCTGAGGCGCTGCGCAAGGTCATCGCCAACGTGCAACGGCACGATGCGCGGTTCATGATCGCCCGGTTGCCCGACGAGACCCGCAGCGTGATGGACTACTACGGTGTCACCGAGATGATCGGGGAGGACGGCTACCTCGACACTGTCCGCAAGGCGCTGAAGTTCTTCAAGAAACAGGGCTTCTCGGTTCCCGTGAACCCGGAGTGATCCCAAGGGGTCCAGCTCGGCGCAACGAGTTGCGGGATGCCCCCTCCGGCGGCAGATTGCGGCGCCCCACGGGGCGTCGGATAGGGCGGGATCCCGGGTCGGGCTATGCTCGTATCCGTCGCCTTCCCCCGAAGAATGGATCGTCCGTGCAGTTTCGTCGTGCAGCAGTCCTCGCAGCAGTGGGATTGGCCCTGACAGCCTGTTCGACCTCGACGGCGGGGGAGTCTTCGGACTCCGGCGCCACCTCCGACGCCGCGACCGCCGAGTCTCCCGGCACCGCGGCGAGCCCCACCCCGACACCGGAACCCCCGCCGGAACTGCCTGGCGGCGGTCGAGAGATCTTCCCCGACTACCGGCTGGTGGGCTACTCCGGGATCAAGGGCGATGTGAACCGCGACTTGGGGCGACTGACCGGCGACCTCGACGCTGTCTGTCGGGAGATCAAGCGGGTCGGGAAGGACTACGCCCGGGGCCGCAAGGTCATGCCCATCTTCGAGATGATCACCGTCGTGGTGCACGGAACGCCGCAGGCGGACGGCACCTACCGCAGCCGCCGCCCGAAATCAGAAGTCCGCGAATACTTGAAAGCCGCCCGCAAGTGCGATGGGCTGCTGCTGCTCAACATCCAGCCGGGCCGCTCGGAGTTCATGCCGGAGATGAAGTACTACGAGAACTTCCTGCGTATGCCCGACGTCGGCGTCGCGCTGGACCCCGAGTGGGCCATGGACCCCGGTGAAGTCCCCGGGGTGAACCTCGGCCGGTCCGACGGCCCCGAGCTCAACCGGGCCGCGAAGTACCTGGCGAACATCGTGGCGGAGGAGAACCTTCCGGAGAAGGTGATGGTGTTCCACCAGTTCAACCTCGCCGCGGTGGAGAACCTCAAGGGGTTGAAGCCGCACGAGGGTGTGGCCCTGGTGCGCTCTATCGACGGTCTAGGCGGGCCGCAGCTCAAGATCGATGAGTACAACACCCTGAAGAAGGGCCAGCCCAAGTACATCCATCCCGGGTTCAAGCTGTTCTACAAAGAGGACACGAATCCGCCGTGGGGCAGCCGGCTGATGACGCCCGCGGAGGTGATGCGGCTGAAGCCGCGCCCGGAGTACATCCTGTACGAGTGACGGCTGCCACGGCATGCTGGCCGTGAGTCGGGTTGGTTTCCGGACCTGCCGGTCCGGTCAGGCCGAGTCGGGTTCGGGGCGGCGTGCCCCCTCCAGGATCTCGTCGGCTTCGACCTGCGCTTCATGACCCAACACCGTGAGGTCGAGAACCCGACTGCGCTCCCCGACGATTGCGTCCCAGCCGATGATCGACTGGTCGACCACGGCGTCGTTGT
>JAQAZZ010000096.1:0-2565 GCA_032127075.1 Micrococcales bacterium
CAGGAATGGAAAGTTCCGCAGACATGGATCGTCGGATATCCCGAGCCCAACTACTGGATGGACATCTCGCCGGTCTTCGATCGAAAGATTGCGGCACTCCGGGCGCACGCGAGCCAAACCGCCCACATGGACGATCTCGCGGAACGCATGCGCACCTGGGGGCAGAGCAACGCCCGGACAGCCGGATTGCCCGAGGGCGCGATCGCCGAAGCGTTCCGCGTGGTTGACACTCGCTGAGCTCATGGGCAGGCGCAGGCACATGCGCAGGGGCAGGTGAGCTAGGCCAACCGCCCGTCGACTACTCCCACTCGATCGTGCCCGGGGGTTTGCTGGTGATGTCCAGCACCACCCGGTTCACCTGCGGGACCTCGTTGGTGATGCGGGTGGAGACCCGGCCCAGCACCTCGTGGGGCAGACGGGCCCAGTCGGCCGTCATGGCGTCCTCGCTGGTCACGGGCCGCAGGACTATCGGGTGGCCGTACGTGCGGCCGTCGCCCTGGACCCCGACCGAACGCACGTCGGCCAGCAGGACGACGGGAAGTTGCCAGATGCTGCGGTCCAGCCCCGCGGCGGTGATCTCCTGGCGGACGATGAGGTCGGCTGCGCGCAGGATTTCCAGGCGGTCGCCGTCCACAGATCCCACGATGCGGATGGCCAGGCCCGGTCCGGGGAACGGGTGGCGCCAGACCATCTCGGCGGGCAGTCCCAACTGCTCGCCCACATGCCGTACTTCATCTTTGAACAGGGTGCGCAGCGGCTCGACGAGCTGGAAATCCAGGTCCTCCGGCAGTCCACCGACGTTGTGGTGGCTCTTGATGTTCGCGGCTCCGCTGCCGCCGCCGGACTCCACGACGTCCGGATACAGCGTCCCCTGCACCAGGAAACCGATCCGCTCCCCCCGATCGCCGGATTCGGCCACCAAATCGGCCTCGGCGGCCTCGAATACGCGGATGAACTCCCGACCGATGATCTTGCGCTTCTGCTCCGGATCATCAACTCCCGCCAAGGCGGCGAGGAAGCGATCGGCCGCGTCGACGGTCACCAGCCGCACACCGGTCGCGGCGACGTAGTCCCGCTCGACCTGCTCCCGCTCCCCCGCCCGGAGCAGGCCGTGGTCGACGAACACGCAGGTGAGCCGCTCGCCGATGGCACGCTGGACCAGAGCGGCCGCCACGGCGGAGTCAACCCCGCCGGACAGTCCGCAGATAGCCCGCCCATCGCCGATCTGGTCGGCGATCGCGGCCAGCTGCGCATCGATTATTCCGGCGGTGGTCCAGTTGGGCACCAATCCGGCGATGTCGATGAGGAACCGTCGCAGCATGTCCTGGCCGTAGGGGGTGTGCGCCACTTCTGGGTGGAACTGCACTCCGGCAAACGCGCGCTGTCGGTCCTCGAAGGCCGCGACCTGGGCTCCCGCGGTCTGGCCGACGACGTCGAACCCGTCCGGAGCAGCGGTGACGGCGTCGCCGTGGGACATCCACACCCGCTGCTCGGCCGGCAAACCCCCCATCAGCGCGGACGCCGGGGCGCTGATGTGGAGGTCGGTGGCCCCGTACTCGCGACCCCCGGTCTGCGCGACCCGGCCGCCGAGCGCCTGAGCCATGGCCTGGAATCCGTAGCAGATGCCGAAAACCGGAACGTCGAGGTCGAAGATGCCGGGGTCGAGCTGCGGCGCCGCGGTCTCGTAGACACTCGCCGGGCCGCCGGACAGCACCAGTGCCGCCGGCTGGCGGGCCGCGATGCTGGCAGCAGAATCCGTGCCGGGCACGATCTCGGAGTAGCGGCCGGCTTCTCGCACCCGCCGGGCTATCAGTTGGGCGTACTGGGCGCCGAAGTCGAGCACCAACACCGGCCGCTGATCTGTGGTCACGGATCTTCCTCGTATCGGGGTTTCGAGGGTATCGGACTAGGCTCTTGGCCCATGGACACCACCGTGCTTCAACTCCGCACCGGTGATCGGCTGGTCACCGACCTCACCCGCGACGTCGCCTCTTTCGCGTCGGGGCGCGGCGACGGCCTGGTGAACGTCTTCGTGCCCCACGCAACTGCGGGAGTGGCGCTCATCGAGACGGGTTCGGGCAGCGAATCGGACTTGGCCGACGCGCTGGAACGGATGCTGCCGAACGCAGACCTCTACCGTCACCGGCACGGCCGCCCGGGTCACGGCCGGGACCACGTGATGCCGGCCTTCATCTCCCCGTCGGTGTCCATCCCGGTGCTCGCGGGACGGCTTGCCCTGGGCACCTGGCAGAGCGTCGTGCTGGTCGATCCCAACAGCGACAACCCAGACCGCCACGTTCGCCTGTCCTTCCTATCCGGCTGACCGCCCTATCCGGATGACCGCCCTATCCGGCTGACCGCACCCCTCTATCTATCTGCCCCAAAAAGGCCCCGAAAACCGGGGCAATTCGGACATTTCGGGGCCATTTTGGGGCAGCTGGGTGCGCGGGGTGGGGTCGGGACGGAATCGGAACCGCCTAGGAGTGTTGCGTGGAGGCGGGGGTTCCGGGCGAGGCGGGGGTCCCGGGCGAGGCGGGGGTCCCGGGCGAGGCGGGGGTCCCGGGC
>JAQAZZ010000097.1:0-6540 GCA_032127075.1 Micrococcales bacterium
GTCGTGGGCAGCCACGGCCAGGGGGAACTGCCGGGGATGCACCTGGGATCGGTAGCGGGTTACGTCGTGCACCACGCGCCCTGCCCGGTGGTGGTCTACCGGGGACGGAACACCGGCCGGTAGTTCCTGCGAGGCGAGCGGCGAGCGGCGAGCGGCTTGTCCGCTACTAGCGGGTCCTCGCCGCGAAGACGCTGTCATGGACCAGCAGGAACGCCCCCTGCACCATCACAGCCGCACCGTCTCCCCGGAGTTGGTCGCCCGTGTAGGCACCCGGTTTCGGCCATCCCGCAGCGATGCGATCGGCCTGCGAGAACATCGACGCACCCCCGGCTACGTAGCCGAGATCGAGTACGGCATTGACCACCAGGATCCGATTCAGGCGTTTGCGGTCGTCGTCCCCCAGCGCCCGGTCCCGCCGTCTGGCCCGCAGGTGCGCGATGCCCGCGATCGCAAGATCGACACCGCCCCACGCCGACGTCTGCCTGCCGAACGCCTTCGTCCGCTCGCCGTCGGCCAGGACCTGCAGCGCGGTGCCCGCGGCGATGGAGGCGGCACCCCACACCGCCAGGGATAGCCCGATCTGACGTTCGACCCGTTCCAACTGCGCGTTCATGCCCGCAGTCCACCACACAAGTCCGCTGATGGGGCCGATGGTGCGTCCCGGGGAACAAGTCGTCCGGACTCTGACCCCTTCAGCCCACCGTCAACGGACCGACTCCGTCAGGCGGCGCATCCACGGGGTTCCAGCGGACCAGGTTGCCGGTGTATGGACCCTGATCGGTGCAGGCTCCGCCATCGGTCAGCTCGAACAACGGCGCTCCGATCACCGGTGAGACGACGTTGGACAGTTGATAGGCACGGGCCTGGCTCTTCGGATAGAGCGTGCGCTCCACCGCCCGGCCCTGACCACCAACGGTCGCCATGAAATACGGCAGTTCGTCATCAGACGCAACGAGGAACGCCTCACCGTTGCAGGAGGCTGTGGAGTAGTTGACGTCTCCGACAGTGTCCAAGGTGCCGTCGAGGTAGTACAGCCACAGACCTCCATCCTTCTGGACGAACATCCGCGGGTCCTCGCCCGCGTCGTAGAAGCCCGCGAAGCGACCCAGTTCGGCGCCATCCCGGTCGCGAACAGACAACTGCGGCCCCGGCTCCCCCGGCACACCCGGCACACCCGGCACGCCCGGCACACCCGGCACACCCTGGGGTCCGAGTTTGTTCCAGACCAGTTTCTTCCAGCCTCTGCGGCACTTCCTGCCCTTCTTCTTCAACCGCATCTCGCCCGTCTTCTTCTTCACGCACACCTTCACGACGTCAGAAGAAGCCGCGGACGCCACCGCCGGGACCGGCTCAGCCGGGGCCGAGGCAAAGACCATGAGTAGTACCCGCAACAGGCCGCTGTGCTGTGGCTCAGCGGACGCGGGCGGGGGCGCTGCGGTTGAGTCGGGCCATGGCCTCGGTCAGGCCGTCTACGGTCATCGGATACATCGGGAACACCCGACCGATCTCCTCGATGGTTGTGCCGTCCCAGCGCGACTGGGGCTCCGGATTCAGCCAGACGCTGTCGCTGAAGTGGTCGGCAAGGATCTGCAGCCACTCCAGACCGCCGCGGCGGGCGGAGTCTCCGCCCAGTCCGGGCGTGCTTGCGAGCAGTTCGTACGGGGCCATCAGCGCATCGCCGACCATGATCAGTTTGTAGTGGCTGCCGCATTCGCGGATGAGGTCATGCACCCATTTCGGTTCGGTGAACCTCTCCGTGGCGTAGACCTGCCCGTACACGATGTTGTGGAAATGGAACGTGCGCAGCTCCTTGAAATGGGTGGCTCGCTTGGCTGCGCTGAACAGCTGTGACATCAGCCGGGAGTAGGGGAACATCGAGCCGCCGACATCAACCATCAGGATCACGTGGGTGTCGGGGCGGCTGGGCGGGCGGGTGACGATCTCGATTTCGCCGGCGTTTCGTGCGGTCTCGTCGATCGTACGATCCACATCCAGTTCGACGTCGGCGCCCTCGCGCACGAATGCCCGCAACCGGCGCAGCGCGACCTCCAGCTGCCGGGTGTCGAGGATCACGTCGCTGCGGTAACCGGCGTACTGCCGGGCATCGGCGACGTGGACCGCCGACCGGTTCCCGCCGCTGCCGCCGACCCGGATGCCCGGCCGGGGGGTGCCCGAGTGGCCGAACGGCGACGACCCCCGGGTGCCGACCCAGTAGTTGCCGCCGTCGTGGCGCTCCTTCTGCTCCGCCAGCCTCTCCTCGAACTCCCGCTTCAGCTCCTCGATCTGCTCCGGGGTCAACTCCGGGAAATCCAACTGCGGCGCCTCTCCCGATGCCGCGTGTTCCAACCATTCGCGCAGTTCGTCCTTGACCGCGATGTCGCCGGTGATTCCCGCGTACTCGGCGAGGAAAGCCCGGTCGAAGGCGTCGAGGTGGCCCTCGTGGTGGATCATGACCGCCCGCGCCGTGTAGTAGTAGTCCGTGGGTGTGCCGTTGTGCAGCCCGACCGCCAGCGCGTCGGCGAGCGCCTTGGCCTCCTGCGCCCCGACGGGAACCCCGAGTTGCCTCAGCCGGTAGAGCAGTCCGAGGAACATCGGCGGCCGTGTGCCCGTCATGCTCGACGCCGTTCAGTGCCGCCGGCGGGTGATGCCGGTCAGATGCTCGGTGAAGGAGACCAGATCCTGCTCCTTCTTCAGCAAGGTCCCCAGGTATGGGGTCTCCCGGTCCAGTTCGACGGCGTCCACCCCGGACGCCAGCAGCATGGCGATCCAGTCGACCAACTCGCTGGTCGACGGCCGCTTGCGCACCCGGTCCATCCGTCGGATGCCGTAGAAGGCGTCGAGCGCCTGCTGGAGAAGGTCTTCGTTCAACCCGGGATGGTGCACCGCGACGATCCGGGCCATGAGTTCGCGGTCGGGGAAGTCGATGAAGTGGAACACGCAGCGGCGCAGGAAGGCGTCCGGCAGTTCCTTCTCGGCGTTGCTGGTGATGATCACCACCGGGCGGTGGCGGGCCTGGACCTCCTCGCCGGTCTCCATCACTCGAAACCGCATGCGGTCCAGTTCGTGCAACAGGTCGTTGGGGAACTCCAGATCCGCCTTGTCGATCTCGTCGATGAGCAGCACCGACCGGTCCGGGGACTGGAACGCCCGCCCCATCGGCCCCATATGGATGTAGTCGCGGATGTCGCGGACGTCGTGGTCGCCGAATCGGCTGTCGTACAGGCGCTGCACTGTGTCGTAGTGGTAGAGCCCCTCCTGAGCCCGGGTGGTGCTCTTCACGTGCCAGGTGATCAGCTCCATTCCCAGCGCCTCGGCGATGGCCTCGGCCAGCAGGGTCTTGCCGGTACCCGGCTCGCCCCGCACCAGCAGCGGCTTCTCGAGCACCAGCGCGGTGCGTACCGCCGCCTCGAGGGCGGGGTCGGTGAGGTAGGAACTTGTCCCGGTGAACATGACGTCGGTCATCGCCGTCCTCCCGATGGCTTGCCCCCCATCCTGCCGGATCAGACCGCCGCCGCGCGAAACACCCGCGATCCAGCAGGTGCCGGGATCCGCCCGGCCGAACATCGGACAACCACGGCCGGATCACCCCCCGCCTGCACGACTTCAGCCCCGGTTGGCCCCGGCAGTGGAGGGCGCTGACTACCCTGTCGGTGATCCGCAGCCGCCACGCGGCTTCGGCAGGGAGGGGCCACCCATGGGGAATCGCGCGCGCAGGACGGGGCCGGCAGCCGCCGTTGCGGCAATGGCGGCCTTGCTGCTGTCGCTGCTGGCTGTGCCGGCGGCGGGTGCGGCGGAGGGACCCCCACCGGTGGAGGGTTCGCTCGCGGGATCGGTGCGCGACACCGACGGGCGGGCCGTCTCAGCGACGGTGCAGTTCTTCGCGGCGGGGGCCATGGCGGGAGAACTTCCCGACGCGCCCGCACAGCAGACGCGCGCCGACGGTGACGGTGGGTGGTCCATCGCGGTTGCCGACACCGAACCGGGGCTGCCGCCCGGTGACTACTTGATCAAGATCGACCCTGACGGCGACTATCCGCCCCGCTGGTACCGCGATGCGGCCACGCCCGCGGAGACGTCGGACGATGCCACGCTGGTGACCGCGGCCACGGGAGTTGATCGGGGTGGCCTCGACGTTGAGCTCCCCGCCGCTCCACCTGACCCCGGCCCCGATCCGAAACCAGACCCGGAACCCCAGGGCGAGATGTCGGGGCGTGTGTCCGACACGCGCGGCTCGCCGATCGCCAACGCCGAAGTGACTATCTACCGCACCGACCCCAGCGGCGACCCCGCTGCGACCACACCCGCGGCCACCGCCACCAGTTCTGCGGACGGTTCCTGGCGGATACCCACCGCCAGCATCGATGCCGGGGCCTATCTGGTGACGGCGTCCGCCGACCCGCTGAACTACCAGCAGCGATGGTATCCGGACTCGCCGACGCCACAGGGGGCGACTCCGGTGAAGGTGGATCCGGGGAAGGTTGTGGCCGGGATCGACCTGGTCCTCCCGGACGTCCCGACGACTGGAACACTCCGCGGCCGGGTTGTGGCGAACGGCAAGCGGGTGCCAGCGGCCACTGTCACAGCCGTCGGACCAGCCGGGGCGGTGGGCAGCGCCACGACGGACGAGCGGGGACGCTACGCGCTGGACGCCCTCCCCGCAGGCGACTACTGGGTGCGGGCGAGCACTTCCCAGTACTTGCTGCCCAGTCGCTGGTATCCCGACCTGCGTGCCCGGCGCAGCGCCGAAACTGTCGCAGTGACGGCAGGGCAGACGCGCTACAGCCTGGTGATCGACATGTCGTACCAACCGGTCCATCCGGGTGGAAAGCGCGTCAAAGCCCGCGGACCCAAGATCCCGGCGGCGGTACGGAGACTCCCGGTGGACACCGCCACGCGCTACCAGGGCCAGCGGCGATGCATCCCCCGGTCCCAGCCGGGCGCAGCGTCCCTGTACTACCTGATCAAGAAGAGATACGGCAACATCACGATCGGGCTGAACCGGGCATGCCGGAAGGACACCAGCGAGCACTACGACGGTCGCGCGCTGGACTGGATGGTGAGCATCCGCAACAAGTCCCAAGCCCGCAAAGGCGACTCGTTCACCAAGTGGCTCACCAAGACGCGCGGCCTGGAGGTGGGTGCCATGGCGCGCCGCCTCGGTGTGATGTACGTGATCTGGCGGGACCGCATCTGGAAGCAGTACCAGGCCGACAAGGGCTGGCAGAGGTACTACGACTGCGGCACCAAGAAGAAGCAGCGGTGGTTCTATGACCGTCCCTGCCATCGCGACCATGTGCACATCTCCATGAACTGGCCCGGGGCCAAGAAGCGCACCTCGTGGTGGGCGACCGCTTAGTACCTCTTGCCCGATGTGTGGCTTTCGGGAACTGCTCCTTCTGTCCCGGTATGGGCCGAAGGTCTGATCCGATCGGGTGATTGGCCCCTGTCGCTGCTTCCCAACACGACAAGATGGGAGTCGGTGTCGGGCTGATCGCGGCATCCGTGGAACACTGGAGGTTTCGATGCCACGAGCAGGGGCTGCCGTTCTGATCGCGCTGGTGGGCCTGCTCCTGTCTTCGGTGGCGGCTCCCGCAACGGGTCAGGACTACAGTCGATCCGCCGCCCCCCTGGCTGACTCCCAGGCCTCAGCCAAGGCCGGCAAGACGGGCAAGTTGAAGGTGCGTGTCATCGGGCTTCCCGATCCGGCGAAAGTGGTCACCGTCAAGGGGCCGAAGAAATACAAGAAGAGCCTCAAGAAGAGCAAGACCCTCAAGAAGCTCCGCCCGGGCAAATACCGGATCAAAGCCAAGGCAACTGTCTCCACCCCTTTCACCACTTACGAGCGCGTATCAAGGAAGAAACAGACCGTGAAGGTCCGCAAAGGCAAGAAGACGAAGGTGAAGGTCGAGTACCGGGACGGCTCCCCGCAAGGCATCCTCCGCGAAGAACCCTCAAAGACGGCGTCGCCGACCGCCACCCCGGCGCCCCAGCCGCCTGCGGGCCCACCTGCTGGTGGACCTCCCCCGCCGGTGACACCCGTCAGCCCCTCAACTCCTCCACCAGTACCGCCGAGTTCACCGCCGACCCCACCGACCTCCTCACCGCCGCCGCCTCCCACAGCACCTCCCACAGCACCCCCTGGCCTGTCGGTGAAGGCCCTGGGCGCGGGAACCAGCCACAGTTGCGCGGTGCTGCTGGCCGGCACCGTGTACTGCTGGGGGGCCAACGATCATGGGCAGCTCGGCGAAGGCACCACCACTGACTCAGATACGCCGCGCCAAGCCGTCGGAATCACAGATGCGGTCGCTGTAGACACGGGTGAGAGAAGCACGTGCGCTCTTCTCTCGACCGGCGAGGCCCGATGCTGGGGAGACAACTCCACCGGTGAGTTGGGCAATGCCAAGGGTGGTGACGGGACCGACCAGAACGACTCGGCAACACCTGTCGCCGTGGTCGATGATCAGGGCGGGGCGCTCGGAGATCTCACGGACATCGCGGTCGGCCAGAACCATGCCTGCGCCGTTCAGAACGGCGGGGATC
>JAQAZZ010000098.1:0-6752 GCA_032127075.1 Micrococcales bacterium
GGTGGCGTGCCCGGTCGGTGCCGTGCCCGGTAGGTGGCGCACCCGGTCGGTGGCGCACCCGGCAGGTAGCGCAACTTGGCACAACCTCATCAGCGCTAGTTGCCCGCCCCAGGGTTGGCGTCCGGCCCCGCTTCCGCTACCTGCCCCAAGATGGCCCCCCGAAGCGGCGTGTCGAGGGCAAATCTGGGCCATCTTGGGGCAGATGCTTCGGCGGTCCTTGGCCACCCGCGGTGGGGTTGGGGACAGCCCCGACCACTGCTGTGACCGCTGCGACCGATACCGCTGCGACTGTGGCCGCTGCGACTGTGGCGGCTTGACCCCACCCTCCACCCGCGAGCGCGAGTGCGTCCGCGATCGCGGAGGCATCGTCAGTGTCAGGCTTGTTGGGGCTCCGTGTCAGGCCTGTTCGGGCTCCATGACGATCGCTCCGGACGGGCATTCCGCGACGCAGATGCCGCAGCCCTTGCAGTAGTCGAGGTCGAATCCGTAGTCGCGGCCGTTGTCGCCGAGCGCCGATCCCACGTCGAACTTGCGCACCGCGTTGTCCGGGCAGACGCCGAAGCAGTTGTCGCAGTGGAAGCAGTTGCCGCATGACAGGCAGCGACGGGCCTCGAAGAGCGCGTTGTCCTCCGTCAGGCCCTGCTTGACCTCGTCGAACGAGGAGGTCCGTCGGACGGCGTCGAGCGTTGGCCGGACAGTCTTGGGGGCTTCGGAGTAGTACCAGGGGGTCAGCGTGTCGAAAGTCGCCAGCGGCGGGCGGTCGGGGTGGACGAACGGGTCGGCGCGCAACCAGCCGTCGATGTTCCGGGCCGCCTGCTTGCCGTGGCCCACAGCCACGGTGACGGTCCGTTCCGAAGGGACCATGTCGCCGCCTGCGAAGATCCCGGGCAGGCCGGTCATCATGCTGGTGTCCACCTGGACCACGCCGTCGGTCACGGTGATCCCCTCGACGTCACGTACCAGGGTGAGGTCCACATCCTGGCCGAGGGCCAACACCAGCGAGTCCGCCTCGAGCTCCTCGAACTCCCCGGTCGGCTGGGGGAAGCCAGTGTCGTCGAGTTCCATCTTCTCGATCGTCAACCGGCCCGCGGCGGCAGCGGTGATCGTGGACAGCCACTTGATGAGCACGCCCTCTTCCAGCGCCTCCTGGACTTCGATGTCGTGGGCCGGCATCCGGTCGCGGGTGCGCCGGTAGACCACGATTGCCTCCTCGGCGCCGAGCCGACGGGCGGTGCGGGCGGCGTCCATCGCGGTGTTGCCGCCGCCGTAGATCGCCACCTTTCGTCCCAGCAGCGGCTTGTCCTGCCCCTCCATGCTGCGCAACAGGGATACCGCATCGACGATCTTGGCCGTTTCGCCCGCCGGTATGTACGCACGCTTGCCGATGTGGGCGCCGACGGCCAGGAACACCGCATCGAAGCCGCCGCCGGCCATGGCGTCGGCGACGTTGTCCACTTTCGTATCCAGCTCAAGGTCGATTCCGAGCGCCAGCAGCCGATCGATCTCGGCGTCGAGGACATCGCGGGGGAGTCGGTAGGCGGGTATTCCGAAGCGCATCATGCCGCCGGGTTTGGGGCCCGCCTCGCGGATCGTGACCGCGTGGCCGAGACGGCGCAGGTGGTACGCGGCGCTCAAGCCCGAGGGCCCCGCGCCGATGACCAACACGTGCTTGCCAGTTGCCGGTCCGGGCTCGGGGGCGGCCCAGCCCTCCTGCAGGGCGTGGTCGCCCAGGAAACGCTCGACGGAGTTGATGCCCACGGCTTCGTCGACCTGCGCCCGGTTGCAGGCCGTCTGGCAGGGGTGGTAGCAGACCCTGCCCATGATTGCGGGGAATGGGTTGTCGACCATGATCTTCCGCCACGCGGCCTCGTAGCCGCCGGACTCCGCCTCGTACAACCAGTCCTGGATGTTCTCCCCCGCAGGGCAGGCGTCGTTGCACGGCGGCAGCGAGTTGCGGTACACGGGCCGTTCGGTGCGCCAGCTGCCGGTGTGGTTGGCGAGGCTGGAGCCCACGCCGAGCGTGATCGCGAATGGTCGCTCCATCAGCTAGCCCTCTTTCCAACAGCTCTCTTGGCAACCGTTCGGGACGTTCGCAACCGTTCGGGTCGTGATTTGGCCCCTCGGAGGCTGAATCCACAGCCCAAACGGTTGCCAACAGCCCGAACGGTTGCGAGTTCGCCTCGTGGCATGCTTCGCGCACCCGCGTTCATGACGAACTCCCGGCGGCCGCGCGCTGTTCGCGTGCCGAGGCGTGGCCTTCCGCCGCCAGGAGTCCATAGCGGCGGACATTGCGGTCGGCCATGGCCTGGATGATCGCCACGATGTCCGGGCGGCCGGGATGGCGGAAGAGGTGGGAGTAGCGCTTCTGGCGGCGCAGATAGTCGTCAACCGGCACCCGGCGGCGAATGGTGGACACGCGGGTGACTTCGCCGTACTCGGCCTCGAAGACCGGGAACAGGCCGGACTCCTTCGCCAAACGGGCGAGATTGATGGTGTCCGAACTCGCTGATCCCCACCCCAACGGGCAGGGTACGAGCACGTGCAGGTATCTGGCCCCGCGAATGCCCATCGCTTTGTCTACCTTGTCCTCCAGGTCGCGCAGGTCGGCCACCGTAGCCGTGGCGACGTAGGGGATCTCGTGAGCCATGGCGATGCGCGGGAGGTCCTTGCCCTGGCCGAAGGTGTTGCCGGGATGGTCGGGGACGACCTGGGTGGTCGTCGTCTCCGCTGCCGGTGGCGTCGCACCCGAGCGCTGGACTCCGGTGTTCATGTAGGCCTCGTTGTCGTAGCAGATGTAGAGGACATCGTCGTTGCGCTCGAACATCCCGGACAGCGCCCCCAAACCGATATCCACGGTGCCGCCGTCGCCGCCCTGGGCCACGACCCGGATGTCGGTGCGCCCCTTGGCCCGCTGCGCCGCCGCGATTCCGGTGGCAACCGCCGGTGCGTTGCCGAAAAGCGAGTGCAGCCACGGGACCTGCCAGGAGGTTTCGGGATAGGGGGTGGAGAAGACTTCCAGGCAGCCGGTGGCGTTTGCGACGATCACCTTGCCGTCCGCGGCACGCATGGCCGCGTCCAGCGCATACCGGGCGCCCAGCGCCTCGCCGCAGCCCTGGCAGGCGCGGTGGCCGCTGGTGAGTGAGTTGGTCCGGGTGGGATCGGACTGGACGCTGCGCACCTCCAGCGGCAGCAGCCGGTTGCCGACCGCGAACGATCCCACCTGGTAGAACTTCAACTCGGTCATCGTGGCCTCCGGACGGTTCTGGCGGCGGTGGGACTGGTGGCGGCAGTGGTGGCGACTGCTGCGCGCTCGGCGGCAACAACATCCTCATCGAGGTCCAAGAACGACAGTGCGCCCAGGTGCCCGCCAGCCGCTTCCCGCAGCATCCGGAGCAGCGAGTCCTTGGTGATGGGACGGCCGCCCAGACCAGCGACCACCGTGTTCATCGGGATGCTGCAGCCCATCGAGCTGCGGATGTCTTCAGTGACGATGCCGCCGACTCCGGGGCTGAAGGCCTTCTCCAGCACGACCATGCGTCTGACATGCCCCAGGGCGGCCCGAGCCGCCGCCTTGGGGAACGGCCGGAAGGTAGTGATGCCCAGCACCCCTACCCGCATGCCATCGTCGCGCAGTTCGTCGACTGCATCCTTGATCGTGCCCAACACCGAACCGAGAGCGACCACGGCGATGTCGGCGTCCGCCAGGCGGTAGTCGCTCACCAGACCGCCGCTGTCCCTTCCGGTCGCCTCCCGGAAGTCCTCGCTCAACCGGGGGATCGCGGCCAAGGCGTCCAAGTGGCGCAGGTGAGCCAAGTAGCGGACCTCGGTGAACGCCTCCGGCCCCACCATCGCGCCGATCGACACCGGATCCTCGGGGTCCAACACCTGCCGAGGTTCGAACGGTGGCAGGAATCGGTCCACCAGCTCTTGTTCCGGAAGATCCACCATCTCGGTGGCGTGGGTCAAGATGAAGCCGTCCATGCACACCATCACCGGAAGCGACATCTCCTCGGCGAGCCGGAAAGCCTGGATGTGCAGGTCCACGGCTTCCTGGTTGTCTTGCGCGTACAACTGGATCCAGCCGGAGTCGCGCTGGCTCATCGCATCGCTGTGGTCGTTCCAGATGTTGATCGGCGCACCGATGGCGCGGTTGGCGACGGTCATCACGATGGGCAGTCCGAGGCCCGCGGCGTTGTAGACCGCCTCGACCATGAACAGCAGCCCCTGGCTCGCCGTCGCCGTGTAGGCGCGGGCGCCAGCTGCGCTGGCTCCGATCGCGACAGACATGGCCGCGAATTCGCTTTCTACATTGATGAATTCGCAGGGTTCCAGGTCGCCCGATTCCACGATCCGGCTCAGTGTCTCCACGATGTGGGTCTGGGGCGAGATGGGGTAGGCGCAGATAACCTCCGGGCGAGCCAGGGCGACTGCACGTGCGACTGCCTGCGAGCCTTCGATCTGCTGTCTCATGCCAGGTCCACGGGGTTGCTGAGCTTCTTCACGACTGATCCGCCATGCTCTCCTGCTGCCGGGTTGCTCGATGGGTCCCAGCGCCTGCGGGTCGTGGGACCGGTTGGGCGAGATCAGCTTGTTCTGCCGTCACGTATTCAAAGGCCTCGGCGGCGGCAGCGGCGTTGTGATGCCCGATTTCACCGGGGAAGCGCTGACGGGCGGCTGCCCCCACCGACTCCAGCTCAACGAGGCCGGTCATCGCAGCGAATCCGCCGAGCAGGGCCACGTTGGGTACCGGTCGACCGATCCGCCGCAGCGCGATGTCGGTGGCGGGCACTGTCAGGAGCCGTTCGCGACGGTGGGATGAAAGGAAATCTTCGAGTCCGAGATCGGCGGGATCTTTGGTGCTGTTCACCAGGACGAACGCGTCGGCCGGCAGCCCGGTCAGGATGTCCACCTGGGCCAGCAGGGTGGGATCGAGCACTATCAGGGCGTCTGGTCGGTCGATGGGCTCGCGCGTTCTGATGGGCCGCTCGTCGATCCGGCAGTAGGCCACCACCGGGGCCCCGGTGCGCTCGGACCCGAAACTGGGGAACGCCTGGGCGTGGCGCCCCTCGTTGAACGCCGCCAGCGAGAGCATGTCCGCTGCGGTGACCGACCCTTGCCCGCCGCGACCGTGGATCCTGGTGCCGAACACAGTTTCACGGTACCCCCGCCATAGCCCTGGTGTTAGAGGGGCGGGTGGGTCCCGCGCCGCGCGGGGCACTGAGGTGGGGCGGGTCCGCAGAGGCCGAGTCCGATGTGCGGCGGCCGAATCAGGTCATGGCCGCGGAGGTGAACTCCGGGTGGGCCTTGACGAATTCCACCATCAACGGCGCGTAGTCGGCGAAGCGGGGGCAGGCGACTTCGGTGCCCGTCAGGTCTCTGGTCGCGTGGGTGGTGTCGTACAACGTGGCGTGGTTCATGTAGTCGACGACCGCGTCGACGGGAATCCCGAGCAGTCCACTGGCCCCTGGGATGCGTGACACGGCGCTGACAAGCGTCTCGGGCAGTGGAACCCAGGCAATCCTTCTGCCCATGAGGCCCGCGATGGTGTTCACGGCTTCGCGCACGGTGGGGGGGTGCGGATCGGTGAGGGCGTAGGTCTCGCCCAACGAGTTCGGCATCGTGCTCAGTGCGCTGATGCCGTTGATGACACAGTCGCGCGGAATCAGGCCCACGCGGTTGGAGTCGATGCCAGGGGTTTGCGGCAGTGGCAGGAACGGCGGTGCCTTCATGAGCAGTTGGATGACGAAGTAGGGGCCGTCGTACTTCTGTGTCTGCCCGGTTTGGGAATCGCCGACGACCATGCCCGGCCGGTAGATGGTCGCGGGCAGGCCGTCGGTCATCGCCTCGCGGACTAGGACCTCGGCCTCGAACTTCGTGCGCACGTAGTGGTTGCTGAAAGTCTGTCCGACATCGAGGTCGTCCTCACGGAAGAGCCCCCGGTGGTCCCCCGCGACATAGCACGTGCTCACGTATTGCAGGCGGCGCAATGAGGGCAGGCCGGTGCAGAACTCCAACACATGGCGGGTACCGCCCACGTTGACCGCATCGGCAGCCTTTGCCGTTACGTGCGGGTCGTAGACGGCCGCGAGGTGGAACAGCTCAGTGACGGCCGCTTTGTTGCTCCCGGAGATGCCCAACCCGGGCTCACAGATGTCACCAACCACCAACTCGACCCGCTCTTCGATGCCCGGTTGCTGCACATCGAGCAACTTCAGTCTCTGCCGCGCCTCGGCCATGTGGTGTTGCTGCACGAGACACAGGGCTGTGCTGCCGGGGCGCTTCTCCAGAACCAGTGGCAGCAGCGACGAGGCCAGGAAGCCGGGGAACCCGGTGATGAGCACTTGAGCCATGGCACCACGCAAGCGCACGAGAACGCGGGAGGCAAGTGCCGTAGGTCCCGAAGGATCGCGGGACGGTGGTGCGGCGCCGGTGGTGCGGGACGGTGCCGGTGTGGGACGGCGGTTCGGGATGACGGTGCCGGTGCGGGACGGTGGTGCGGGACGGTGGTGCCGGTGCGGGACGGTGAGACGGGGACCGCGGTGCGGGGACGGTGGCGCGGGACGACGGTGCCGGTGCCGGTGGGGGGGGCAGAGGACGGACCCCCGGCTGCCCTGACGATGACGCCGAACGACCGGCCCGCGGTCGGCGTCGCCAACCCCCCCGCTGTGGGGGCCTTGGGGGGCTTGCGGCTCTGGCGGGGCTTGGCGGTTCTTGCGGGGGCTTGTGGTGTTTTGCGGGGGCTTGCGGGGGTC
>JAQAZZ010000099.1:0-3470 GCA_032127075.1 Micrococcales bacterium
GGGAACGGCTCGACGGGGCAGGGGAGGTGCTGGCAAGGCGGCGGCTGGGGATGGTGGGGAAGGTCATTCCGGCCACTGGGTCGGCACCGGCCAAGTTTCAGCCGTTGAATTCCCGGGGGTGGGCGCAGTTGTACGACTGAGAACGTCACTTCGGCTTTCCTTCGGCATTTTCACCCCTTTGTAATTCCTCCCAACTCGCATTCTGCGTTCCTCCGAGGGTGCTCCCTACACTAAGTGGTTGTCCTGCAACGCCTTGAATCGCGGTGCGATGCTTGCGTTGTTTCTGCAAGTGAGGTCCCTCGCCCCTCGGTTCAAGAAAGTGTTCATGCCATCTCGGAACGCCGGATTCACCCTGATCGAGCTCCTGATCGTCATTGTGATCATGGGCGTCATCAGCCTTATCGCCTTTCCCCGAATTCAATCCACCTTCCAGGCTAGCGCGCTCCGCGGAGCCCGGACGCGACTCGCCATGGTCTATGGCGCCGCGCGTGCCGCTGCCGTGCAGACGAATCGACCGGTGCGGGTCCACTTCAACGGGAATGCCGTGTGGGTCACCGCCACCCCGCGTCTGACGGTCGGCGGGAGCGGCACCGCGGACACCATCGGACCGGTCCAATCAATGAATGACATCTTCGGGGTCACGGTCGCCTCCAGTGTCGATTCGCTGATGCTCGACCCTCGCGGGCTCGGACTCAACGGCGGCACATTTGTGGTGGCCAATGCGCATGGCGCGGATACCATCACTATTACCGGCTTTGGCCGGGTGATCCGGTGAGGACGGGGATCGATCGTCGCGGTTTCACCATCGTCGAGGTGCTGATCGCTGTCGTGGTGCTCGCCGTGGGGATCATTGCGCTGGTCGGATCCTCCGCCAGTGCCACCCGCATGATCGGCCGGGGGCGTACAGCCACGCGGGCAGTGCAGGCCGCGACGGAGCGGATGGAGATCATTCGCGCGGATGCCTATCAGACGAGCCCCGACTGCACGGCGCTGGCCAACGGATCTGACTCGGCCGCGACTGGCGTTGTCACGACTTGGACAATCACCGGCACGGGTACCCCACGGACCGTGCGCGTCATCTCGAGCTACCGGGTCCCAGGCCGCCTCAGAGCCGACACCCTCATCACGCAGATTCGGTGTCTCCCATGAGCGTCCGCCAGCGTGGGTTTACGCTCGTCGAGTTGATGATCGCGCTCATCCTCATGACCCTGGTCGGCACGGTCATCTTCAAGTTGCTGAACAGTACACAGCGCGTCTCCACCGCGCAGACCGAGCGGATGATTCTGCAGTCCAGCATTCGCACTGGCGCGCTGGTCGTGCCTTCGGAGCTCCGGGAGCTCTCCACCAGCGTGGGAGGGCAGACCGATCTCGTCGATATTGCGCCTGACTCCATCACCTATCGTGCGGCCCGCGGCGTGGGGTTCACCTGCGCCGTTACTGCGACCCAGATCAAGATTCTGAATACGACTGTGCTGCCTTTTAGTGCGCTCCGTGCCATTTCACCGGGGCGCGACAGCCTGCTGCTCTATGTAGAACGGGATCCCGCGACGGCGGCCGACGATGCCTGGGTGCGGTTGCCCATCTCGTCCCTCGCCACGACGACCTGCGGCACGGAACCAGCCATCGCGGTGAACATGCCGGATTTCATCAACGACCTGCCCGACAGCCAGCTGGTCTCTGTCGTGGTTGGCGGGCCGGTGCGCACCGAAGAAGTCATGCGGCTCAAGAGCTACGCCGCCGGTGGTCAGCAGTGGCTCGGTGCCGCCTCGCTGAGCGGCGGCGACGCCGTGCAGCCGATCCTGGGACCGATCACCCCTGCCGGCTTGTTGCTGGAGTACTTCACCGGCGATGGCACCGTGACCACCACGCTCTCGGCAGTCCGGGTGATTCGTATTCGCGTGATCGGGTTGACGGAACGGGCGGTGGCGCAGGGCGGTATCTCCGGCGCCAACGTCATTCTCCAGGATACCCTGGTCACGCGCGTGCTTCTGCGCAACTCACCGAGGTAACGCATGCCCTCCATGTTCACACGCCTTTCCCGCACGGGCCCCCGGCTTGACGACGAGCGCGGTGTAGCCCTGGCCGTCGCCATCTTCGCCGTCGTCATCATCGGAATGTTGGTCGCTGGGACCTTCTATGCTTCCCTGCTCGAACAACGCACCGGCGAAAATACGCTCTACGCGCAGCAGGCGTTCGAGGCCGCGGAGAGTGGCATGGCTGACGCCCTCAGCAACTGGGATCAGTCCGTCTATGGCGCCTTCCCGGTGGACACGCCGCAGGCGCTGACCGCCGTCACCGCTGGCAGGACGCAGTACACGCCGATCATCACCCGGTTGAACAGCACGCTGTTCCTGGTATCGGCGCGCGGCGAGCAGGTGGACGCCGGAGGCCGGGTGCTCGCCCGGCGGATGCTCGGGACCCTCGCCCGGCTGACGCCGACCAACGTCGATGTGCAAGCAGCAGTCACCTCGAAGGGCAACGTGAAGGTCGGCGGCAATGCTACCGTGGACGGCAACGACCACAACCCGTCGGGATGGACCGGCTGTGACGCGCCGGGAGCGCCGAAGGCGGGCGTGCGAACCGACGGGACGGTCCAGATTATCGGCGGGGGGACCACCCTCGGAAGCCCGCCGACCAATCAAGGTGACGCCACGGTTGTCGATTCGTTGTTCACTAATCCGTTCAACGAACTGAAGGCGATGTTGAACATCAATCTGACCAGCGAGAGCAACAATGGAATGGCGCCCAGCGCCACCGGCACACCGCTCCGCTGCAACAAGACACTTATGCTCAACTGGGGCGAGCCGTGGAACCCCGGAACGGTAGCCCAGTGTCACGGCTACTTCCCGATCATCTACCGGAACGGCAACCTGAAGGTGCAGAACGGCCGTGGGCAGGGCATCCTGCTAATCGAGGGAGATTTCGAAGTGCGGGGGAACTTTGAGTTCACCGGACTGATCATCGCCACCGGGCTACTGAAGGCGAACGGCACCGGCAACAAGATCACCGGCGGCGTTCTGGCCCAGAATGCGGACCTGGACGACGTTGCCCTCATCGGCAATCCGGTCGTCAACTACTCCAAGTGCGCCATTTCGCGGGCCCTGTCGGCCAGTGCCGCTGTGAAGCCGCTCACAGACAGGAGCTGGGTGCAGTTGTATAATTAGGCGTGCGGGTTCGAAGTTCAGGGTGACCCCAGACACGGGGTCACCCTTCTTATTCTAGTCTAAACTATGGGTAACTATATGCGAATCAAGAGCTTCCAGTACGTGCTCCTCGCTTCCTCCATTGCCCTCGCAGCCTGCGGCGATGGTGGCGCATCGAGCGCCGACATGGGCACTCTCACGCTCCGTCTGGCTGATGCCCCAGGCGAAGAGGTCGAAAGCGCCACGATCTGGGTGTCAGGTGTTTCGGTCGTTGGGGACAATGGCCACGAGGTCATCAGCACGGACACCGCTTCCTATGAGTTGCTT
>JAQAZZ010000100.1:0-9538 GCA_032127075.1 Micrococcales bacterium
TTATTTTTGATTCGTTCAATCATATCACCAAAAAATACCTTGGAAAAAGTTATTCCGATGAAGAGATCATAGCACTATTTGGTCCTACTGAAGATGTAATACTAAAAGAAATGTGTAAAGAAGAATATGAAAATGCACGCAAGGATTATTATACCTACTATAAAAATAATCATGATATTGCACAATTATATGATGGGATTAAAGAGCTAATAATTGATATTGATAAGGCTGATATATTACTATCAATATTTACTGGAAAAGGTAGAACATCAGCATTAATAACCTTAGATGAGCTTGGATTAACTCATTACTTTGACTTGATAGTCAGCGGTGATGATGTTGAAAATCATAAGCCTTCCCCGGAAGGAATAATAAAGTTTTTGAACAAACATAAATTGAATCCTAAAGAAGTGTTAATGATTGGTGATTCACCTTCTGATATTATTGCCGCAAACGAATCTGGTGTAAAAATAGCTTCAGTTGTTTGGGATAGCTATGCTGAAGAAGAAGTGAGAAAACTAAACAGTAAAAATATTTTTCATTCAGTGGATGAATTAAGAGATTATATATTCAAGTAGGGAACGGTCTTTGACCGTCCCTCAAGTAATTTAAAAAAGTTATAACTTAAAATTTAAATGGATATATAAATGAAATTCTAGGTTCTATTCTTTTCTGGGGTTCGAAAGAAATTATTCTATCATCACTTCCACGAATCGGAGTGTAAGTCCAACTATAAAGTATTGAAACTAAAATATACTCAACGGGCTTGTAACCAGCTTCTGCAGGGGTGGCAGTTGCAGATCACGCCCGATTGATGTGATCCGGCGAGATCTGTAGTCGGCGTTCCCCCGCCGCCTGTGCGGGAGATTTGACGAGTGCCATCGACAGGACTCGCAACACCATGCCGGCGGCGGACCGGTCAACCTTGCTGGCCACCGGACCCGGTGTCCGCTGTCCCATGAGCGGATGAGCCCAATCGGGCAGGCTCGCCACGGCGCCGCGCACCAACACCGAGTACCCCAGGCGCAGGCCCCTGGGAAGCGGAGCCTTCCTGACGAAGCCCACCATGTCGTCGCTGGCGGGGCTTCGCTGCAGTTCAGGGCGGAACGATTCCAACTCCTCGGCCAGGGCGTCAGCATCACGGGGAGGGTTCACGACTCCCATCCGCTCCCCCACCAGTGCCATGTCGGCGACATAGCCGTCACGGTCCACAGCGCCATGGCGTCCATACAGGTCGTATGCCGCGAGCATGGAATCCACCAACGTCACATGGACCCACATCAGCAACCGCGGATCCTGCGCGGAGTAGCTGCGGCCATCGGTGGCAGTGCCGCGAACCGTGGCGTGCATGGCCCGGATGGCCGAAGTTGTCTGCTCCGCGGTCTCCACCGGGCCGAACGTTGTCGCGGCTATGAAGGCGCCGGTGCGCTGCAGGCGTCCGAAGGGGTCTTCGCGGTAGCGGGAGTGGCGCTCCACTCCGGCCAGGGCCAGCGGATGCAGGGACTGCAGGAGCAACGACCGGATGCCGCCGAGGAAGGTCGCCACCGAACCGTGGACCGTCCAGATAGCATCACCGGGCCGGAACCAGCCCGCCGCCCCGGCTGGCTCGGCGATTCGTGCCACCACCTGGGACTGTCCGTCCGCAGTGCCGGACAGGACCTGTCGCACAGACCCCGCCACGGGGGCCAACCACGAGGGAACCACGCGGTCAGGCTGACACGATTCCGCAGCGGGCGCACTCCCGGGCGGGGCCGACCCATGGCACCGACACGAGCCTCTACGCCTGTTTCGCGGGTCGCAGCGTCCACACCACCGTCATCTGCCCGGTCCGGCGGCCGTCGGCGGCGAGGTCGATGTCCACGGCGAACTCAGGCCTCGCACCGCTTTCGAGTTCGGCGAGAACCTCTTCCGCGGTGCGGGTCATGCGGGCCGTGGCGGTGACGGGTCCCATGGCGACCGCCAGGTAGCGGATCTCAGCGGTAACCGCCAGCGGGACCACCCGGTCGAGGCGGTCGCCGAAGTTGGCCATGACCAGGGCCCCGGACGCCGATTCGGCGAGTGTGAACATCGCGCCGGCGTGGGGACCGCCCAGATGGTTGTGGTAGGGCTTCTGGTCCGACAGCCGCATGACAGCGGTTGATTCGGACAGCTCGCCGAACTCCAGGTGCAGCGTGCCGACCATCGGCACGACCGTCGGCAACATCGCCTTGACTGCTTCAAAATCCATGGGCATGCCGACGAGGGTAGCCCTCTACTGTGGACCTATGAACTCCACCCGGCCAGTTGTCGCCGGTGTCGATATCGACGGCGTCGTAGCCGACCCGACCCACCGGCTGCATTACCTGGAGCATCGACCCAAGAACTGGCGCGGCTTCTTCTCCCACGCCCACTTGGATCCTCCGCTCCCCGCGGGCCTGGCAGCAGTGGCCGACCTTGCCGCCGAGGGGCTCGCCATCGTCTACGTCACCGGCCGCCCGGCCCGGCTGCGGCGGGACACGCAGCAATGGCTCGACGTCCACGGGCTGCCAGCCGGACCGCTGCATCTGCGGCCGCCGCGAGACTTCCGGCCCGCCCCTGCGCTCAAGGTGGAGATCTACCGCAAACTCGCCGATACGCACGATATCCGCACCATCCTCGACGACGACGTGCTCGTGGTAGCCGCACTCAAGTCGGCCGGGTTCCCGGTCACGCTCGCCGACTGGTACCGCCCCCCGACCTCCGAGCGCGACGCGTTGACCAAGGCCCAAGACGAACGGGGACGCACCTAGCTGGACCGAGCCGCCTGATCTCAGCGCGTCGCGTCCTGTCAGTGGGGCGGCATCCCGGCGCGCTGGGCCCGCAGGCGCACATCGATCTCGTGCTGCAACACGCGCATCAGCGCGTCCGGCAGGCCCTCCTCGTCCCGCAGGCGCAGCAACTCCTCCTGCTCGGCGTGAGCCATCTCGGTCACGATGTCGTTCCTGCTGGCGCCTTCCGCGGACGTCTCGGCGGTGGAACCGTCCTCGACGCGCGCAGACTCGTTCAGCCGCAGTTCCGCCCGGCTGCGCAACTGGTCGAGCAGCGGAGCGGGGACCGGTCGATCGTCCCGCTCGGCGCCCCCGGCAATCTCCTCGAGCCGGTTCAGCGAGGCACGGGCCAGCGACACCCGGACCCGGCGGATGAGCGGCGTCTCGTCCTCGGCGGGAAGCCTGGCCGCCCGCGCCACGGCTGGGACCGTCAGCGCCAGCAGCAGGGACGCGATGACCACACAGAAGGTCGCTGAAATCATCACCGATCTGTCGGGGAATGCTGATCCGTCGTCGAGCGTAAGCGGCAGGGTGAAAGCCGCAAGGACTGAGATGGGTCCCCTGGTGCCGGCCCACCCCATCACCACCCACTCCCCCCTGCCGCTGCGCGCGCGACCTTGCAGGGCGAACATGCAGTACACGAACAGGAATCGCACCGAGATGAGCACGAGCATGACCGCAGGCACGAAGACCAGCAGTTGGGAGATCTCGGCGCTGTCCAGGGTGCGGAATTCCAGCGGTACTTGGACGCCGACCAAGAAGAAGGCCGCCGACTGAAGCACGAACACCAGGGTGCGCCACACACTGGCGGCCTGCAGTCGGCCCGCGTACGCCACGGACGAAGAGGTCTTGTGCGCGAAGATCAGCGCCGCCGCGACCACCGCCAGGATCCCCGAGCCTCCCAGCGCCTCAGCGGCGCCGAACATCGGCAGCGGAGCCACGAGCAGGGCTCCGTTCGCCACGGTGGTGTCACGCGCCCGACGCGCCAGCATAGTCAGTGCCCAGCCGCCAGCCACCCCGACCGCCACACCGCCGAGGATGCTCTGCACCGCGAGTATGGCCACCTCCGACGCCGTCGCACTTCCCGCCGCCGCCACGCCGGCGCACACCCGCAGCAGGGCCAGTGCCGTGCCGTCGTTCAACAGGCTCTCCCCGTCGAGAGTGTCCATCAAGCGTCGGGGAAGGCCGGCGCTCTTCGCAGTGCTCGCCACCGCCACCGGGTCGGTGGGCCCGAGGACGGCGCCCAGGCAGAGGGCGGAGGCCAGGGGAAGGCTGGGAAGGAGCAGTGTTGCGACGAACCCGACGGCACCCGCGGTGAGGAGCACCAAGAACACCGCCATTGCGGCCACGGGCCGAAGAACCCGCCGTATGTCGATCGCCGAACTGGACAGGGCCTCACCGAAGACGAGTGGCGCCAGGATGAGCGTGAGCACGAATTCGGGGTCCGGCGGGGCGTCAGGCCCGAAGGGCAGCAGCCCGACGACCAACCCACCCGTCAGCAGCAGGAGAGGGGCGTTCCAGCCACGGCTGCGGGCGACGGCGCCGATCAGGACGGCGATGAGGACGGCAACGCCCAGGCTGTCGAGCGCCGCGGGGATCACGTTTCGTCGAAAGCGCTCACCGGTGGACAGGAGCAGACCAGGTTCCTGTCACCGTAGGCCTGGTCGATCCGAGACACCGGCGGCCAGTATTTGTCGTCGCGCAATCCGGCCACCGGGTACACCGCCAGCTCCCTGGTGTACGGCCGGTCCCAGTCACCCACCAGACTCTCGGCGTTGTGAGGCGCCCGCCGAAGCGGCGACTCGATCGCAGTCCATGTCCCCCGCTCCACCTCCTCGATCTCGGCGCGGATGGCCAACATCGCGTCGCAGAACCTGTCCAACTCCCGGAGGCTTTCACTCTCGGTGGGCTCGATCATCAAGGTCCCCGCCACCGGGAACGACATGGTGGGCGCGTGGAAGCCGTAGTCGATCAGGCGCTTGGCGATGTCCTCCGCTGTGATACCCGTCGCTTTGGTGAGCGGGCGGATGTCGACTATGCACTCATGCGCCACCAGACCGTCGCGGCCGGTGTAGAGGATCGAGTATTGCTTGGACAACCGCCGGGCCACGTAGTTGGCGGCGAGGATGGCGACTTCGGTGGCTCGACGCAGCCCGTCGGACCCCATGAGCCTGATGTACGCCCACGGGATGGGCAGGACGCCGGCGCTGCCCCACGGGGCTCCTGCGACGGGGCCCACCCCGCCGTCGGGGAAACCGCGGCCCGCCGGTCCCGCTTCCGGGCGCAGCGGGTGACCGGGCAGGTAGGCCGCCAGATGGGACTTGACCGCCACCGGACCCACACCGGGGCCGCCGCCCCCGTGCGGGATGGTGAACGTCTTGTGGAGGTTGAGGTGGCTCACATCGGCCCCGAAAGTACCGGGCTTGGCGACGCCGACGAGGGCATTGAGGTTCGCCCCGTCGACGTAGACCTGTCCGCCCGCCTCGTGCACCATGTCGCACATGCGGGCGACATCTTGTTCGAACACCCCATGAGTTGACGGGTAGGTGATCATCAGGGCGGCCACGCGATCACCCTTCTCCGCCAGCAGGCGTGCCAGGTGGTCGATATCCACATCGCCGTTGTCGCGGCACTTGACGACGGCCACGCTCATCCCGGCCATGACGGCACTGGCGGCGTTGGTGCCGTGGGCGCTGCTGGGTATCAGGCAGATAGTGCGCCCGGTGTCGCCAGCGGCACGGTGGTAGCCGCGGATCGCCAGGAGTCCGGCAAACTCGCCCTGCGATCCGGCGTTCGGCTGCACCGAGACGGCGTCGTACCCGGTGATCTCAGCCAGCCATGCCTCCAGTTGGGCGATGAGATCCCGGTAGCCGGTGAGATGGTGCAGCGGCGCGAAGGGATGCAGATCTGCGAAGCCGGGCCAGGAGATCGGCTCCATTGCGGTTGCGGCGTTGAGCTTCATGGTGCAGGAGCCCAGCGGGATCATCGACCGGTCCAGGGCGATGTCCCGGTCCGACAGCGTGCGCAGATACCGCAGCAGCTCGGTCTCCGAGCGGTGGGAATGGAACACCGGGTGCGCCAGATAGCCGCTGGTCCGCCGCAGCTGCACGGGGATAGCCTCGGAGTCGCTGGACTCGGTGCGGGCCTGTGAGGCCGACAGCGCCTGGCCGAACTCGGGCACGGCGCCCGCGATGCCCTGCCAGATCGTGAAGACGTGCTCCATGTTGGTCAACTCGTCGGCACTGGCAGCCACAGTGTCGCGGTCGACGAGCCGCAGGCTCACGCCCAGCAACTCGCACTCCCGCACCACCGCCTCCGCCTGTGCCGGGACCCGGAAGGCCACGGTGTCGAAGAAGTGACGGTGGAGCACATCGATGCTGCCGGCCCGCAGGCCTTCGGCCAGCGCGTAGGCGTGGGAGTGGATCCGTTCGGCGATCGACCGCAGCCCATCCGGGCCGTGATACACGGCGTAGGCGCTGGAGATGACGGCGAGCAGCACCTGCGCGGTGCAGATGTTGCTGGTGGCCCGATCGCGGCGGATGTGCTGCTCACGGGTCTGCAGCGCCAGGCGAAGGGCGGTCTTGCCGTCAGCATCGCGGCTGACGCCGACGAGCCTTCCCGGCAGATGTCGCTCCAGTCCGCTGCGGGCACTCATGAAACCGGCGTGGGGGCCGCCCATTCCCATCGGCACCCCCAACCGCTGTGCAGAACCAACCGCTATGTCAGCGCCGAAATCGCCGGGAGGGCGCAGCAGCGTCAGCGCCAACAGGTCGGTTGCCACCACGACGGTCATGGCGCGGCTCTTGGCCACCGCCACGGTTTCGGAGATGTCTCGGATCCCGCCGAGACTGCCCGGGTACGACAACAGGACGCCGAACGCCTCGTCGGGCAGACCTTCATCGGCGATGTGCCGTACGTCGAGGGTGATCCCGATAGGTTCAGCGCGCGTCGCGAGGACGGCGATCGTCTGCGGATGGGTGTCCGCATCGACGACGAAGACCCGCGAGTTGTTGCGTGCCGTGCGAGCGGCCATGGCCATGGCCTCAGCGGCCGCAGTGGGCTCGTCCAACAGCGATGCCTGGGCCAACGGGAGTCCGGTCATGTCGGCGACCATGGTCTGGAAGTTGAGCAACGCCTCTAGCCGGCCCTGGGATATCTCAGGCTGATAGGGGGTGTAGGCGGTGTACCAGGCGGGGTTCTCCAGCACCCGTCGGCGGATGACTGCGGGCGTCTCCGTGGCGTAGTACCCCATTCCGATCATCGGCACTGTCACCTGGTTGCGCGCCGCCAGACCGCGCAGATCCGTCAACACCTCCGATTCCGTGCACGGCTGCGGCAGACGCAGCCGCGGGTCCGCAACACCGGCCGGCAGCACCGCGGCGATCATCTCGTCGAGGGAATCGAATCCGAGTTCGGCAAGCATCGCCGCCGTATCCTGGGGATCGGGGCCGATGTGTCGCCGTACGAAGCCGGCACCGCCGCTCTGGGGAGCGTCCATAGGTATCCCCCTGCGTACGAATCAGCCGGTGCGGCGGGTACGACGGACCGCCAGTTCATCGACCACACCGGCGGGTGTCACGTTCGCGCCGGTCGAGGACTCGCCGGGCAGTGCTGACAGCGTGCCCTCCACCTCTCGCCACACGCTGCCCACAGCGATGCCGAACACTCCTTGGCCGCCGCGGACGAGGTCGATGACCTCCCCCTCGCTGCGGCACTCGTAGATGCTGGCCCCGTCGCTCATGAGCGTGATCTGCGCCAGATCGCTGTCGCCGCGATTCTTGAGATGCTGCACGGCCGCCCGGATGTTCGGCAAGGACACTCCGGTATCGATCAGCCGCTTGACTATTCGCAGCACCAGGACGTCTCGGAAGGAGTACAGCCGCTGAGATCCAGAACCGTGTGCCGGACGGATAGACGGCTCGACCAATCCGGTCCGCGCCCAGTAGTCGAGTTGCCGGTAGGTGATGCCACTGGCCGACAGCGCCACCCGGCCCTTGTAGCCGATGTCGTCTGGCAGCTTCCTCAGGTCACGGTCGTCGAACAGCATGCCCTGCTGTCCCTCGGCGGGCTCGGCTGCTCGCTCTTCGCTCACCGGCATCCTCCTTGCCCTGTCAAGCCAACAGGCCTGTGGCACCTATTCAAAGGCAGAACATAACTTCCAACGATTGTCACACCACTTGAGGCGAACGACCGATCAAGGCCGACAGCGGCTCCTCGTTATGGACGCTAGACCAGCAAGCGAGGCAGGTCAACGAGGTGTGCGGGGACACGCCGCCGTCAACTTTCCGACCCTGTGCCGAAGTCCTCCGGCGACACATGGTCCAGGAACTCGCGGAACTTCTCCAACTCCTGCTCATCTGGCTGCTCCGACTGCTCCTCCTCGATCTCGATCGAGGCCTCAGCCAGCACCGACTCGGCACCCACGATGGGCGTCTCGGTGCGCAGTGCGGTGGCTATGGCATCGGAGGGACGGCAGCCCATCTCCTTGCCGGACGCGAACACCAAGGTGGCGTAGAAGACCCCGTCGGACAGGTCGGTGATCCTGACCTCCGCCAGGGAATCGCCCAGGACCACGATCATCTCTTTGATCAGGTCGTGCGTCATCGGCCTCGGCGGGGTGACACCCTCCAGCGCGAATGCGATGGCGGTGGCTTCCACCGTGCCCACCCAGATGGGCAGGTGCCGGTTGCTGCCCGCCTCTCGGAGGAGGACCACGGGTTGGTTGGACGGCATCTCGAGCCGGACACCGACAACTTCGAGGGGTCGCACCCCACCACTGTATCCCCAGATCGGCTAGCGCAGGGGGCTGCGCGGACGGTGTGAGCCAGAGGGAGCGGAGCGGTTCAGTTCGGCGCGGACGAGCCAGTAGTGGGCGTCGCTGAACGCCTCCAGCATCTCTGCCACCGATGTGGTGCGGTCGCCTGCCTGCAGGTGCACAACGGACTGGTCGATGAGACTGGCATCCCGCGATGCCGCGTTCTTCACCTGGCGCAGGTGCCTCTCGTTGACCCCGTGGGTGCGCAGCACCGCGTAGGCGCGGCATACGAGCACCTGAGAGCCGCTGTAGCGGCCGGCGGCATCCGCCTCGAGGACTCCGATGGATTCCATCGCCTTGACTGTGTCCAGCGGCAAGCCCGCTTCTTCGGCGAGTTCTCGGAGGGTGAACGACTGCTGTGGATCGATATCCGGGCTGCGGCCGGGGGCGGCTGGAGCCGGTTCCGGCGAAACGACCTCAATCTCATGTTGACGTTGAGGGTGAGGGTCTTCCTCCGGCTCGCTTTCCGGGAACAGCGTGGCCTCCAGCTCACCGGCCTCCAGCCGTTCCTTGATCACGCGCAACGGCAGATAGTGGTCCCGTTGCGCCAGCAGCACCAGCCGCAGCCGCTCAACATCCTCTGGGGTGAAGCGCCGATAGCCCGAGGGGGCGCGTTGCGGCGTCACGAGCCCCTCCCCCTCGAGGAACCGGATCTTGGATATCGAGGTTTCGGGGAAGTCCGAACGCAGCACGGTCAGGACTTCGCCGATGGTCATTGAACGGTCCGATTCGGCGGGAAGGGCGCTCACTGTGCCGGCGCCTCGAAGAACAGGAACCGATATTTGCCGATCTGAACCTCGTCACCTGCGACCAGTCGGTGCCGGTCGATCCGGCTGCGGTTGACATAGGTGCCGTTGAGGCTGCCGACATCGGCGAGGTCCCAACCCGAATCCATCCGAGTGAACTCCGCATGGCTGCGGCTGACCGTCACATCATC
>JAQAZZ010000101.1:0-5003 GCA_032127075.1 Micrococcales bacterium
GGGATCCACGTGGCACGGATCCACGGATCGTGAAACTGCAGAACGCGTTGGCGACACCGTCGGATGTTGATGCTGTCACACCGCCCCAGATCAACGAGGCCGGCAACGCGCTGACGATGAGTGTGATCGCCAACACCCGACCCGCCGATCCGCTGACAGCCGATCTGGTGGCAGCGGAGCGCGACGAGGCCATCCCTCCGGCGCTCTCCCCCGGCATGACCGCCGATGTCGGCGGCAGCACTGCCAGCAACGTGGACCTTGCCACGCTGATCGGGGAGAAGTTGATGCTGGTGATCCTGACTGTGATCGCACTCAGTTCACTGCTCCTGCTCATCGCCTTCCGGTCCCTGCTGATCCCGGTGCAGGCAGCAATCGCGAACCTGCTTGCCGCCGCAGCGTCTTTCGGCGTCGTCACAGCGATCTTCCAATGGGGCTGGGGGCTCAGTGCCATTGGGCTGTCCACCCCGTACGGCTCCGTGCCGGTCGCCAGCTATGTGCCGCTGATGATGTTCGCGGCCCTGTTCGGCCTGTCAATGGACTACCAAGTCTTCATGATGAGTACGATCCAGGGCGAGTACGCGGCAGGGAAATCAGCCAGGGATGCCGTTCGCGAAGGGGTCAAAGGGGCTTCCAAGATCATCGTCACGGCCGCGCTCATCATGATGAGCGTCTTCGGCAGCTTCATCGTCAACGACAACGAGATCGTCAAACAGTTCGGCGTGGGGCTGACCGCCGCCGTGGGATTCGCCGCTTTCATGGTTCTGCTGTTCGCACCGGCGATGCTGATGCTGTTCAACACCTGGACCTGGCGGCTGCCCAAGTTCCTCGACCGGATCCTGCCCGACCTGGACCTGGAGGGCCGCGGCTTGGAGAAGCGCCTCGCCGAGGAAGCGGCCGAGCAGGAAAAGGCGGCCGCTGGCCGCGAGGATGCTCCCGTCTGATCAGGTGGGGACGGGGACTCCCGCTCGATCGAGGGATTCGAGCATCCGCTCGTAGGTGCGGTCGATGCGGGCCACGTCGGATTTGCGGACATCTTTGCGCCACCGTCCCACGTGGCCGGCACCGGGGTTCATGTTGGTGATGAAGTAGGAGCGCATCTTGGGCGAGTCGAACAGTCCGAGGAAATTGAGCATCGCCTGGTAGTGGTCCGGACCCTCCGGCCCCAGGAGTTCCTCCAGCCGGACGGTGTGGGCGCGGCCCAGCGGTATGCGCAGGATCGCCCGGTAGTTGTCGAGCATCCCGTCCCGCCACTGCTGCAAGGCCTGATCGAACTCGTTGGTGCCCCACCCGCGGCTCACCGTGGAAGCGGCGACATCCCTGCCATCACGCACCATGTGGATCAGTTTCAGGTCAGGGAAGACGCGGTACAGGGCATCGACCCGGGGGGCGTTCGCCGGGGTGGTGTCCACCCATCTGCTCTTTCCTCGCTTGCGCACGCTGGGGTCGATGATGTCCGCGGCCAGCACCCGCGAAGCCGCCACGGGTTGATCGCCGTAGTGGGCACGGAAAGCCGACAGCGCAGCCGTCAGGTCATCGCGGGAGATGCTCTGACCAAGGCCCTTGGCCCGGCCGTCCTTCCACCACTGCCGCTCGTACCAGAACGTGAGCATCCGCTCCTCGAAGGCGCCAAGGGGCGTCAGCTTGCCCCGGCGGATCGCATTGACCCGCGCACGGATCCGGGCCCGGGGGTCATCAACACCTGCAGCGACGTCGCAGAGTCCGCCGGTGTTGGTGAGGAACCACATCTCCGCCGGTATCGTGCAGGCCACCTTGTGGTGCCGACCCAGCAGTCGCTTGCCGACAACCGTCGTACCGCTGCGCGGCACCCCGCCGACGAAGATCGGCTCGGCGATCACCGGCAGGCCGGTGCGAGTCGAGAATTCTCCTACCGGCTGAGTTGACTGCAGTGACATCCTCACCCCTTCACGCAACTGTCCCCTCATGCCCCGTGGGGACTTCGAGCCCCTGGTGCCCCGTCAGGATAAGCGCAAACGTGCGCCGCCACGAAGCATCGCAACCGCGGGAGATCACACCTGACCGGCCAGGGGTTCGCTAGGCCGAGTAGTCAACCAGCCACACGGCACCGTCCGGCGGCAACGAGTCCTGCGGTGGTACTGAAGTCGAACAGGCGAGGATCCGGCCGGGAGGCAGCGGGATCGGATCGGGGGACAGGTTCGCCAGGACGCGAAGGCGGGATTCGCCGGACTGCCGCTCGAAGTGCAGCCTGTCAGGCTCGTCGCCGAGCCAGGCGAGTGAGCCGCGCCGAAGCTCGCTGCGGTCGCGACGCAGTGCGAGCAGCTTCCGCGTGAGGTTCAGCGTGGACGCGGGATCGTCTGCCTGCCTGGCCACCGTGTGGTCGGCGAACCATTCCGGCTGGGGCAGCCACGGTGCCACGGTCGGATCACTGGTGAAGCCGAAAGGAGGTTCGGCGCCCGACCACGGCAGCGGCACGCGGCAGCCGTCCCGGCCTCGGTCTGTGTAGCCGGATCGGGTCCAGATCGGGTCCTGCAGCACGTCGTCGGGCAGATCGTCCACATTCGGCAGGCCCAGTTCCTGGCCCTGATACAGGTACACGGCGCCGGGCAGCGCCAGCGTGATGAGCGACATGGCCCGGGAACGGTTGACCCCCAGTGTTTCGGGCCCCAGCCGGGTGGCGCTGCGGACGCTGTCATGGTTGTCGGTCACCCAGGCCGCGGTCGCACCCAGGGCGCCCCTTCGGTACAGCGCCGCATCGATGGCCGACCGCAGTGCGGGTGCGTCCCAGCCGGCCTGCAGGAAGGGGAAGTTGAATGTCAACGGGAACTCGTCGGGCCTGCAGTACAGCGAGTTGTCGCTGCCCGTCGCCCACACCTCCCCCACAGCCATCCGGGTGGGCTGATACTCGGCGAGCACCCTGCGGAAGGCCCGCCACACCTGATGGGTGCGGTTGTCCGCGTCGTGCTCCAGCAGGTGGTTGCCCTCGGCCTTGTCGGTGCGGTCGATGTCCTTTGTCAGGTGGTCGGCGACATCGACGCGGAAGCCGTCGACACCCTTGTCCAGCCAGAACCGCCACACCCGTTCGAACTCGGCGAGGACTTCCGGGTTCTCCCAGTTGAGATCCGGCTGCTCGGGGGCGAAGAGGTGGAAGTACCACTGCCCACCAGATCCGTCCGGATCCTCGATCCGGGTCCAGGCCGGACCGCCGAAGGAACTGACGACATCCGTGGGGGAACGTTCGCCCCCGGGGTCACGACCGTCCCGGAAGAGATATCGGCCGCGCTCCCGGCTGCCGGGCCCTGCCGCTACCGCCTCGCGGAACCAATGGTGTTCGTCGGATGTGTGGTTGGGCACCATGTCGACGGTGACCCGCAGCCCCTGGGCATGCGCTGCAACCAGCAGATCGTCGAAGTCGGCCATCGTGCCGAAGATCGGGTCGATGTCGTAGTAGTCGGCTACGTCGTAGCCATGATCCTTCTGCGGACTGCGGAAGATCGGCGACAGCCAGATTGCGTCCACCCCGAGGTCGACGATGTGATCGAGATGCTGGATGAGGCCGCGCAGGTCGCCGACACCGTCCGGGTTGGCCGCTGAGGCGAATGAGCGCGGATACACCTGGTAGAAGACGGCATCGCGCCACCAGGGCTGTGCGTTGGATTCAGGCCGATTGTCGTCGATGGCTTCCTCAGTCATTCTGCTGCTCCATGTCACAGCGGCTGCACGTCGCATGGGCAGCCGTCAAAGCCGCGAAGGAGAAGGGCCCGCCGCCGAGTCTCCTCGACGACGGGCCCTTTCGCCTCCGTGGCCGCGGCTACTGGATCCGCTTCTCCACGTTGGCTTGCGCGTCTTCCATTGTCTTCGTCGGATTGGCGCCGTCGAGAATCCTCTTCTCCGCCAGACCGACCTCTTCGTACATCGGACCCATCGCCGCTATCGGGAGGTTCGGGAACCCGCTGTCGCCGAAGTCGGCGACCGCCTTGATGATCGGGTCATCCGAAGCAGCGTCCAGGGAGTCGGTCCACGCCGGCGGCCGGGGGTCGGCGGCGAACAGGCTGTCCATGAACTCCGTGTTCATAGTCGCGTCCAGGAACGCCTGGGCGGTAGTGGTGTTCTCTGAACTCTGGCTGAGGAAGAACCCTTGCGCTCCCACGATCGGCACCGAGGTGGCTTCGACACCGTCCCAGGAGGGCAGGGCCTCGGCACTGAACTCGACGTTGTCCTTCTTCATCGCATCTTCCACGACCGCCTTGTTCCAGGGCCCGGTGATCCAGTAGGCGAGTTTGCCCTGCGACCAGGCGTTGGTGAGGTCATCACCCACGAAGGTCGACTTGACCACACCCTGCTTGCCCCACTGGGAGAAGGCATCTGCCCAGGCCAGGCCACCCTCGCTGGTCAGCCCGATGTCAGTGGTGTCATAGGCACCGTCGGCATCGGGTCCGCCGAAGAAGTAGCCGCCCGCTCCTGAGAGGAACGGGAAGGCGTGGTAGGCGTCGCCCTCGTCGCCCACTTGCAGCCCCACCGGATACTGCGTCTTGCCGTCCTTCTTCAACTGCAGGCCGGTCTCACCCATCTCGTTGAGGGAGGCGGGAGCGTCCGGAGCGAGCTTGGTATTGCGGAACAACAGGATGTTCTCGGTGGCAATCGGCAAGCCGTAGTTCTGGCCGTCGACGTTGAAGGCATTGACCGAGGCCTCGGCGAAACTGCTCTGGTCGGACCCGAGGTCAATCGGCGCGATGAGGCCGCTGGCGACGAATTCACCGGCCCAGTCGTTGGCACCGAGCAGGATGTCCGGTCCCTGGCCCTGCGGCGCCTGCTGCAGGAACTGGTCCTTCATCCCGTCGAAGTTGACTTGTTCCACCGAGACGGTGACGCCGTTCTCCTCGCCCCACGACGTGGCCAAGTCGCCGATCGGCTGGGCGCGATTCTCGTCGGCCCAGATTGTCAGCGACGTCCCGGATTCAGCTTCCGATCCGCTACCGCCGTTGTCGCTGCTGCAAGCGGCCAGACCGAGTGTGACGACGGCGGCA
>JAQAZZ010000102.1:0-11931 GCA_032127075.1 Micrococcales bacterium
CGTCGCCGGGGCCTGGCGGGGCAGAACCGCGGCGCATCCCTTCGGGATGACTGCAGCCGGCCGGGTGATGCCAGTGCAGAAGTACCGCATCACCAGCTTCTTCATGGCTACCGATCCCGCCCACACCGGCGGCGTGCACAGCGGGGTGGACTTCGCCGCCGACGAAGGCACGCGCATCGTCGCCGTCTGCAGCGGGACGGTGGTGCGCTCCGGATGGATGGGCGCAGCGGGCAACGCCGCAGTCGTGCGCACCGGCGACGGCCATCAGGTCCTCTACGGCCACATGAACAAGAACGAGGTCGCCAAGGGGGACCAGCTGCGCGCCGGTGATCCGGTGGGATTGATCGGCTCGACCGGAAACAGCACTGGCCCCCATCTCCACCTGCAGGTGAACAACGCGAAGGGCAAGTTGGTCGATCCGGTTGCGTTCCTGGGCGCCAGCCATCGAGAGGTGAAGCAATACGGGCGGAAGTGACCTTCCCCCGATCGGGTGATGAGTAACTTGCACAAGTTGTGCAACAGTTCTATGGTGAAGTTGTTCTGAGGAGGACACCATGGACATGATCTTCAAGATCAAGCATTACGCGAACAAGGTTCTCTTTACGTTTCTGGGCCCCGCGGACCTCGACGACCACAACGATCCCGTGGTGCAACTCGACCGCGAGTGGGATGAGCGTTTCAACAGCGACTCCTCCGACTCCCCGGCGCTTGAGGCCCCTGCTGCTCCCGCTGACCGCGACGGCGAGGTGAAAGCCATCGCCTGACATCCGTTGTCGGACAACCCGCTGGCAAACCCCTCGGCGACGGTCAAGCCTCGCCGAGGGGTTTTCCAATTGGGAGGGGGGTGGGTCAACTCAGTTCAAGCGCTTCGGGTCGGCCGATCCCAGAGCGCTTCCTGGTGCCCGGTTGGGGCAGGGGCAGGGGCTTGCACGTGACATCGGCTTTGCTCCCGTTCCGCCGCTTGGGAAGTTTGCCGGAAGACAGGTAGTCATTGAGCACGTTGGACACGCAAGGGTTGCCGTCCAACGATGTCGCATGGCTCGGCTCCGATTTGATTGCCACCAGCCGCGAGCTGGGGAACAGCCGTCGGACCGTCTTGCTTCCCTGGTAGGGAGTTGCGGCGTCGAGTTTCCCGCTGATGAGCAGCGCAGGTGGCGCCTCGCGGCCCTTCACGGCGAACCGCGGACCCGCAGCAGCGGGCCAGTACAGGCACGGGGCGTTGAACCAAGCGTTCGCCCACGTCTCCAGCGGAGCCTTGGCGTAGGTCGCCCAGTTGTCCTTCGCCCACCGGCGCCATCTGGTGGGCCAGGGGGCGTCAGTGCATTGCACGGCGTTGTAGACGGCGAATGAGTTGTCATCCCCGAAGTCCCCGCCGGACTTGAACTCGCGGATCAGCGGTTTGGCCTTCCCCGTGCGGGCGAAGCGGCTGAACAACGAAGCGAGGTCGATCCATGTGTAGGTGCCGTAAGCAGCCGTCTGGTACACATCTATCCACTCCGCGGGACCTATCTTGCCGCCCGCGGGCTTGTCGGCCAGGCTGGCCTGGATCGCGGTGAAGCGCCGGTTCACCTCCGCGCCGGTTGTGCCGAGGCCGAAGGTCGAGTCGTAGCGGGCGATCCAGTCGAACCAGAGTTCGAAGACCTTCTGGAATGAGACGTCCTGGTCCAGGTTCGCGCGGTAGAACACCCGCTTGGGGTTCACGTTGCTGTCCAGCACCAGCCGGCGCACCCGCTGCGGGTACAGCGTGCTGTAGACCTGCCCCAAGTAGGTGCCGTAGGAGAAGCCATAGAAGTTGATCGTGTCCACGCCCAGCGCGCGGCGGATCGACTCCATGTCCCTTGCGCTATCCACGGTGGTGACGTGCTCCAAGATGGGCCCGTTCTTCCTGCATCGTTGGGCGTACTTCTCGGAGCGGGCCTGCCATGCCTTCCGGACGCTCTTCGGCCTGGGGTAGTAGTCGGGACGGTTGAAGCTGAAGTAGTCGCGCTGGCAGCGGATGACCGGCTTGCTCCTGCCGATTCCGCGAGGATCGAATCCGATCCAGTCGTAGGCTGCGGCGATCGAATTGGGGAAGTATGCGCCGATGGTGGCCATGGACAGCCCCGAGGCTCCCGGTCCTCCCGGGTTGACGAGCATGGCGCCCTGATACTTCGCGGCGGAACTGCGATGACGCACCCGGGAGACGGCGATCTTGATCATCTTTCCGTCGGGGTCGCCATAGTCCAGCGGCACCGCCACCTTGGCGCACTCGGCGCCCCACTGCCGCAGTGCGAAGGACTTGCAGGAAGACCACGAAATCGTATCGGCGGCGCCCGGTGTTGGATCCACTCGCTGGTGGATCGCACCGCTGGAATGGCGCACGGACTCGGCGCCAGCCGGGGCAGCGACCAGCCCCATGGCCAGAACGGGGGTTATGACGAAGACGAGGTTGCGCAATCTCACAGGTCCACTCCTCGCGTTCTGGCAGAGCCTACCGCCGACACGGCCCACGGGAGATCGTGGTGCTCACCGGTTGCGACGTTGCTGCCAGCCGGTGCGTTCCCCATCGACCGGGGGGCCACCAGCAGCCTCGGTGTCCAGGTCCCCTTCGGTGAGGGCTTCGAACACGTGGCCCGGCCCGGCGCGTCGGGCGAGCACCCATGGTGTCATCTCGGAGGATGAGAAGTGCTGCACGTGCTCGCCGCGCGGGCCTCCCCTACCAGCGATCAGCTTCTCCTTGATCATCGAGTTGTACTGCACGGCGCTGGATTCCGGGGTGTTGGAGTTGAGCACCACCTCCAATCCGGTGGCCTCGTGATAGGCGCGCAGCCCGGGGATCGACGATGACTGCGGATCGTACGCTTCGGGCATCATCCCGTTCTCGGACGATGTCCACACGCCGCTGGTCGTGTTGAGCACGATGGAGTGGTTGCCCACGGTGTGCCCAGGGGTGCTGACCAGAGCGACGCCCGGCCCCAAGAGGACGTCATGGTCGATCAGCGCCAGGTTGTCCGTGCGTACGGCGGCGTGGGTGTGCCCCTGGAACCAGCGCCGCTGAAGGGGGTGCTCGCCGGGGAACTGCTCCCACTCCCGCCGCATGATGAGCAGTTTGGCGTTGGGGAAGTACGCGGGGACGGGATCGTCGATGGGCCCCAGACCGGCTGCGGCGAGGTCGGGCTGGACACTCGTTGTGCCGAGCCAGCGGCGCAGATCCTGGGTGTGCAAGTGGTCGAAGGTGATGTAGTCGACGTCCTCGGGGCTCAGCCCGATCGTGGCGAGGTGCTGTGTGACGGTGGGGTAGCGCTTCAGCAACCACTCGGCCATCGGACCGGGCAGCATGTTGCGCAGTGCGGCGAAATAGGCGGTGTTGCCGGCCAGCTCCACATCCGTCGGGCCGACCAGCATCGTTCGCAGCCGACCGGCAAAGTCGTCGAACTGCACCACCAGCATCCGGTTCGTGATCCGCACATAGGGGGTCGTGAAAGCCGAGTGCGCGCGGAACAGTGCGTACTCGGTGGGATACGGCAATCCCACGAGATCGAAGGTCCGCACCGCCCGGACCCGGCCCTGCGCCGCGAACCACTGGTGGAACGCCGGGGCTGCCTCCCGTACTGCCGGCAGCTGTTGGCCCGGCAGCGGGATGCGGTTGGCCTCGTCGAAGATTTCGATCGGTCGGAACCCTTGCCCGGACATGGGGCCTCCTACCTGGAGTTGCACGCCAACGGCGATGGCACCAGCCTACGCGGGAGGCGCTGGCTCTTGGGCTTGTCGCCGACTGCTGCGCAAACCGCTCCCATGCTGGGGCCCCGGTCATTAGGTTGAGGGTGGCACGGGATTGGAGGGCGATGGACACCCCGGCATTGGATGTTGCACTCACGCTCTTCGGCACCTTCATCTTGCTGTCCACCGTCAAGAGCGTCGTCGGCACGTTGGTGGTGCCGCGCGGGTTCACTTCCCGCAAGACCCAGTTCGTCGCCGTGTCTGTCCTGGGCGTCTACCGCTTCTTCGCGCGTAGGTCGCCCGACTACTACACGCGGGATCGGATTCTGGGATGGGCCGGCCCCACGACCATCCTGACGATGCTGAGCACCTGGCTGCTGCTGTTCCTGGCCGCCTACTCGCTGCTGCTGATGGGCACCAGCGAGTTGTCCCCTCAGGTGGCGTTCCGGGAGGCCGGTTCCAGCCTCTTCACGCTCGGCTTCGCCTCCACCGACCGGACGGAACTGACCGCCCTGGATTTCCTGGCAGCCGCCACCGGCCCGATCGTCATCGGCCTCATGATCGGGTACCTGCCCACGCTCTACTCGTCGTACAACCGGCGCGAGCAGGAAGTCACCATCTTGCACATCCGTGCCGGTGAGCCCAACTGGGCTCCGGAGATGCTGGCTCGCTACTTGCTGACGAGTTCGCTGGACCGGCTGCCGAGCCTGTATCGCCGCTGGGAGACTTGGGCGGCCGATGTATCCGAGTCGCACGTGACCTACCCGATTCTGTCCACGTTCCGGTCTGCCCGACCGGATCGCAGTTGGCCGGTGTCGCTGCTGTGCGTACTGGATGCCGCTGCGCTGCAACTGACCCTCGCGCCGAGCCTGGCCCATCCTCGAGCCGTGATCAGACAGGGAGTCGCCTGCTTCGCCGACGTCTGCCGCGCCATCGGGGTGGAACCGCACGGTCCCGATGGGGAGGACATCGTCGAGCAGTTCGTGCTGGAGCCGCTGGGAGCTTCCCGCACCGCCTCACCAGAGGAGATCAACCTCTGGTTGACCTTCGAGGAGTACATGGAGGGCATCCGGCGGATGCAGGAAGCCGGCTTCCCGATCGAGAACGATCCCGTCGAGGCCTGGCCGCGTTTCGCCCGGGTCCGGGTCCTGTACGAGGGTGCCGCCTATGAGCTGTGCCGCAGGATGGATGCCGTGCCCGCCGTGTGGAGCGGCCCGCGCAAGCCGCCGCTGGAACAGATCCGGCCGCTGCCGCTGCAGGTATGACCGTCACGGTCGAGCCGCTCACCCGGGGTTGCAGCCGGCCAGCACCGTCCGGGTCAATCCGACGGTGGGGCGCCAGGTCTCCAGATCCCACGTGGGCTTGCCGCGGGCGATGATCGACAGCGGGTGGCACAGGAACTGCTGTCTGAGCCCGGTGCGGTCAGGAACCCCCTTCCGGACGGTTTGCCGCCAGGCCACACTGAGCTCCTCCGGTGTGGCCAGCCGGCCGCGGCGCGTCGGTCGGACCCGGTAAACCTCGCCATCGGCTTCCCAGCTGCGGGTGACAGCGGCGATGTAGCTGGGCTGCTCGCCACCTCGCCGAGCGCCGTCGCCCGAGGAGTCCTGACCTGAACCCCCGTCAGCCGCTCCGGGAAGGTCCACGGCTGGGGCGGCGACATAGGAGTAGGCAAGCCACGCTGATCCGGCGATGAAGCCGACCACGAGGAGCCGTTTGATCACCCGCGCCCCCCATCATGTGCGATACACCGACCTTGACCGCCGGCACCTGTCTCCCGAAGCCTACGTGGTCCCCGCCGACACGCGGAAAAGCTCTAGCCGACCGCGACACCACCGTAGGCCGCTCGGTGCTGCTGGCCGGTGCGCTGTTCCCGCAGCCATGCCCACAGTTGGTCGCCGTAGGAGAAGTGCCACCACTCGTTGGGGTGCTGTTCGAAGCCCTGAGCGGTCATGGCGTCGGCCAGCAGCTGGCGGTTGTGATGGAATCGGTTCCCGGCCTCGGATGAATCCCGCGCGTAGTGGTCCGGCCAGGATCGGTCCGACAACTCATCGATCCGTCCGCCCATGGGCATCGCCTCACCGTCGGGCCCCACGAGGGTGATGTCCATAGCGGCGCCGGTGCTGTGCGGTGGGGGCGTGCGGGGGTCTTCGCTGGGCACGGCCCAGAACCGGTGCACCAGCTCCAGCAGTTCGCGGCGGCGTTCGGCCGAAAGTGCTTCCACATGGTGTCCACGCTCCGCCGCCACCTGCGCCAGCGTGTGCCGGACCATGAATTCCTGCACTGCCACGGGCCGGTAGGCGTCGTACACCAGAATCGATAAGCTGGCTGCCCGGTGGAGTTGGTCCTGCGCGGCGTCGAGGCGGCGCAACACATCAGAGCGCAAGTAGTACGGGGAACGGGAGCCGTAGGGTGCGCCGGCGGCGGCGTAGGGGTGCGGCTCTACCACTGCGTAGCGGTCCAGCGGGATGGGAACCAGTGGCTCACCGCACTCGTCGATCTCGACGTATCTGCTCTCCCGCCACACGACACCGACGATAGCGGCCGCCGCGGCCACACCCGGTCTGCCAGCGGGTGTATTCTGCAGCCGCCCGGCAGCCGCCTCAGTGGTGGCGTGTGACGATGGTGGGGTGGCTGGTCTCACAACGCCGGTGCTGGCGGCAGTCGGTGCCGCTCTGCTCGTCGCCCTGGCGGTTGCCGCTGACCTGCCGGGCGAGCCGCGGGCTGCTGCCGCTGCCCATCGGCAAGAAGGGGGCCACCCACCCGCAGCCGCACCGGGCGTTGCGGAATCGGCGGCGCGCAACGCTGGCAGCTCGGAGCGCCTGCGACCACCGATCATCCAGCGCCGCATTCCCTACCCGCGCAGTCGCAAGAAGCAGATGGCGGCATACTCTGCGCGCCACTACCGGGAACCTACGTGGCGGCTCAATCCGCGCGGGATTGTGGAGCACTACACCGCGACCCGGTCGTTGCGGTCTGTTGTGGCGACCTTCCGCGCCAATTCGCCTGACGCGGAGCTCGGCGAATATCCGGGGGTCTGCACCCACTACGTCATTGATGCCGACGGGCGCATCTACCAGCTGGTGTCCACTCGAATCCGCTGCCGCCACACTGTGGGACTCAACCACCGCATGATCGGAGTGGAGCATGTCGGCACATCCGACGCCGAGGTGATGGCCAACCGTCGGCAGCGGCGCTCATCACTGCGGCTGAGCACCTGGCTGGTGCACCGCTTCGGCCTGTCGACGGGCGATGTCATCGGCCACAGCGAGAGCACCAGGAGCAGGTTCCACCTGGAACGCTACCGACCCTGGCGCTGCCAGACCCACGGCGACTTCAGCCGCGCCACGATGCGGCGCTATCGCGAGCTGCTTTCGAACCGTGTTGCCCGCAGCGGCGGCGACACCAGCGCCCCACGGTGGAGCCGCTCCGGTTGCGGCTGACATCGCCCCGGCCAACCTCCTGCGGATGTGTGCGGTGCTCCGGTTCGCCAGAAGCAGCCAGCACCGGACTCGGAGGCGTGCCGCCGCGCCGAGGCCGCCGCCAGCGCATACCTTTGGGGAATGGACGCTGCCGCATTGATCGCCCTGGAAGATGCCCGAGGGGCGCACAACTACAACCCACTGGCCGTGATGGTGGCCGAGGCGGAGGGTGCCTGGGTGACCGACGTTGACGGGAAGCGATATCTCGATTTCCTCAGCGCCTATTCTGCGTTGAACTTCGGCCATCGACACCCCCGGCTCATCGCGGCCACCCACCGGCAACTCGATCGCGTCACCCTCACCAGCCGGGCGGTCCACTCCGACCAGTTGGGCCCGTTCTGTGCGGAACTCGCCGATCTTGTCGGACTTGACCGGGTGCTGCCGATGAACTCCGGTGCCGAGGCAGTGGAGACCGCCATCAAGACCGCGCGCGCTTGGGGCTACCGCATCAAGGGAGTGCCGGAGAACCGGGCCAAGATCATCGTGGCTCACAACAACTTCCACGGCCGGACCACAACCATCGTGTCCTTCAGCGACGATCCGACGGCGCACAACGACTTCGGCCCCTACACGCCCGGGTTCATCGCCGTGGACTTCGGTGATATCGACAGCCTCAAGACTGCGCTGGAAGACCCCGACGTCGTGGGGTTCCTCGTCGAGCCGATACAGGGGGAGGCGGGAATCATTATCCCGCCCAAGGGCTATCTGGCCGCCGCAGCGGCCGCGTGCCGCGAAAGTGGTGTGCTGTTCATCGCCGACGAAATCCAGTCCGGCCTTGGCCGCACCGGCAAGACGCTTGCCTGCGAGTGGGATTCGGTGGTGCCAGACGTTGTGACTCTCGGAAAGGCGCTCGGCGGTGGCATCGTGCCGATCTCGGCTGTCGTCTCCCGGGACGAGGTTCTGGGCGTGCTGCAGCCTGGCCAGCACGGATCGACGTTCGGTGGCAACCCGTTGGCGCTTGCCGTGGGGCGCGAGGTAGTGGCGATGCTTGCCGAGGGCGAGATGCAGCAACGCTCTGTCGAACTCGGTGAACACATGCGCAACCGCTTGTTGCAGAACGCACCCGAATCGATCCGCGAGGTGCGCGCCAGGGGAATGTGGGCCGGCGTCGAGGTGCATCCCCAGTACGCGCCGGTGCGTCCCCGCTGCGACGCGATGCTGCGCGATGGCGTGATCGTGAAAGACACCCACGAGACCACGTTGCGCTTGGCACCGCCGCTGACGATCGAAGTCGAGGACTTGGACCGTGGACTGGATGTCATCCTCGCTGCTCTGCGGTAGTCGCGGCTGCTGCACCGGGCCACAATGGTCTTGTGGCAGGACAGCAGGAATCGGCTGCGGATCGGGCTGGTGAATCCTCTGTCGAGGCGGCCCTCGACCGTGCCGTTGCACCCAGTTCCGGTTCCCCGACGGGAATGGTGCATTCGTGGGCGTCCAGCCGGGCCACTCGCGCGTCGATGCAGGGCAACCGCCGGCGCGATACGTCACCGGAACTGGCTGTCCGCCGGTTGGTGCACGCATCGGGCATGCGGTACCGGGTGGACTACGCGTTGCCGTTCGACCGGCGCCGCAAGGCCGATCTCGCCTTCACCCGGCAGCGTATTGCCGTGTTCATCGATGGATGTTTCTGGCACGGTTGCCAGCAGCATTACGCCGCGCCCAAATCCCACAGCGACTACTGGCGCGGCAAAGTCGAGGGCAACCGGCGGCGGGACGCCGACACGAACCGGCGACTAGCCGAAGCCGGCTGGCTCGTGTTGCGCTACTGGGAGCATGACGACCCGGCCGAGACGGCGCGACACATAGCGGCAACGGTGCTCAGTCGGCGCGGAATGGCCCGCTGAGGCGGGTTGCTGGGCCGCGGGGGCGCTCAGGCGCTGCTCTTGGTCCCCCGGAAGCTGATCCAGATCGCCACGAGGACAGCCGCCGAAACTACCTGGATCCCGTGCAGGATCCAGTCGATCCCGCCGGTTTCCTCGCCGCCGAAGAATTCGTAGATCGCCCCGCCTGCCAGCGCTCCGACAGCGCCGATGAGGATTGTGGCGATCAGTCCGATGTCCTGCTCGCCCGGCATCACCAGTCGGGCGAGCGGCCCGATGATCGCCCCGATGATGATCGCGCCGATGATGGTGGAAAGCACAGCAACCTCCAAGTACTTGATGCCAGATGATCTGCTGTCTGAAGAGTGGCAGGCCGCAACGGCGGATGCTCGCGATCGACCGGATTGGCTGGTTTGAGCGTTCCTCCTACCAGCCGAAGCAGGCGCTGCGGTTCGGCGTCGATCTGGAGGCTCAGCCGCGGAGGTAGACGTCGAGGCGGGCCCCGGTGGAGTCGAGTTCGGCGTCCCAGCCGGCGTCGCGCACCAGCGCGAGGGCGCCCGCGGGTCGTTGCGGTGGGTCCGCCGCAGTAGCCAGGAGCCGGGCGAGCGAGCCTTTTGTGGCCTTGTTGTGGTGGCTGACCGCCGTTCGCTGGCCTGAGTCCTGGCGCTGCCACACCTTCACCGCCAGGTGCCGGGCACGAACATCGTTGCCGGGCGACCACATTGCCGTGTACGGCGACGACCGCATGTCGATGATCATCCCGCTCCCTGCGGCTGCGGGGATGGCATCGGCGAGCGGCGCCCGCCAGAAACGGGTCAGCGGACCCACCCCGGGCAGCTCCACCCCCGCGGACAAGCGGTAGGCGCCGATTCGGTCTGTGGGTCGAACCAGCCCGAAGAGGGCAGAAACCACCACCAGGCGGGAGTTCGCCCGCCGGAGCCCAGTGCCGTGAAGGGAAGCGAGATCCAGGGCCGCGTAGAGCACGCCGGTGTAGACCGCGGCGGCCTTGGCCGTTGGATTGGTCGGCAACGACGCATTTGTCTCGATCCACGACCGCAGGCTCGAGGGAATGCCGAGGGTGTCGCGGGCAGTCTCGGCGGATCCGCGGCAGAGGCGGACCAGCGCGTCGATCACCGTCTGCCGATCCGGGTTCAGGCGCGTGTCCTTGAACCGTTCGAGGGCCAGGGGCTGGCCCCGTGCCGGTCGCTGCTTGCCCTCCGACGGCGGCAGGAGGATGAGCATCCGCACATGATCGCACCCTGCGGCGGCGCAGCGACACACCCTCGGGAGCCTCAGCCCGGCTGAGGCTGCTGCGGCGGCTCCCGCACCAGAACCTCTTGGGCGACTGACGCCACCAATCGGCCGCGTTGGGTGTAGAAGGCACCGATGGCGAACCCGTGGCCGGCGCCCGCCACGGGGCTGCGGTTGGCGAACAGCACCCATTCGTCCGCGCGGAGGTCTGCATGAAACCACATTGCGTGGTCTATCGAGGCAATCTCGAGTTGGCTGGTGCCCGCAGTGCCCCCGTGGTGGCCCAGAACCGTGCGCACCAGGGTCAGGTCGGAGAAGTAGGTCAAGGCGCACACGTTGATGAGTGGATCGTCCGGCAGCGGTTGGGAGCGAATCCAGTTCATCTGGTCCATGGCGCCGCCGGTGATGCCGCGGACAACCGTGTCGTCGAGATGGCGCAGGTCGAGCAGTTGTCGGATCGGAAAGCCAGCTTCAGTCAGCCTCTCAGCGCTGGTGCTGGCTGAGGCTTTGGACTCTGGCAGCCGGATATGGCCCAGAACATCCTCAGCCGGCAGGTCCTGCGGCGGTGTCACTTTGTCGAACCATGCCGGGGGTGTGTCACCGCCGTGGTGGGGACCCTGTTGCTCGATTGCGAAAGACGCCGACATCGTGAAGATCGTCTCGCCGTATTGCACCGCGCGCACCCGCCGGGTGCTGAAGGAACGGCCGTCGCGCGGTCGGTCCACCAGGTAGACGATGTGGTCCGTTGTCCGGCCCGGGCGGAGGAAATAGGCGTGCAACGAATGGACGCGACGCTGCGGATCTTCGACAGTGGCACCGGCGGCGACCAGCGCTTGCGCAGCCACCTGGCCGCCGAACGCGCGCAGTGGCGCCCCCGCATGGCACCACCCGGTGAAGATGTCCCGGTCGACCCGCTTCAACCGCAGCCGAGCGATGAAGTCGCCTGTCCCGGCCTCGGGTGGTTTGTCGGTGTCCGCGCCTGTCTCCACCCCCCGACGCTAGCGCGGCAAGGCGGGAGTGGCAGCCGTTCGCTTTCCCACGCCGAGTCGCCGGCGCTGCGTGCGGCTATCGGCAGACCGGAACGCGCCGCTCCGGACGGTCGTCCAACCAGCCCCGTGGATCGTAGGGGACACCGTGGTGAAGAGCCTCGAAGTGCAGGTGGGCGCCGGTGGATAGCCCGGTGGTTCCCACCTCGCCGATCAGCTGCCCCCGGGTCACCCGATCACCGTTCTTGACCAGGATGAGTTGTTGGTGCGCGTAGGCGCTGGTCAACCCGTTGCCGTGGGCTATCAAGGTGTAGTTGCCGTAGCCGCCGTTCGTGCCGGCAGTCAGCACGACTCCGTTGTCGACGGCATAGATGGGAGTGCCGGCTGGTGCGCTGATGTCGGCTCCCGCGTGGCAACGCACGTAGCGCAGGATGGGGTGCAGCCGCATCCCCGCCTCGGAATCGATCTGTCCGGTTGCGGTGGGGAACACCCAGTCGCTCTTTGTGGTGAGATCGACGGGTGGGACCTTGGTGAGGGGTTCGACGGCGAGATCGACGGCGTCCGCCAGCGCCATCGCTTCCTTGACGCCGCTCTTGGCTGCAGCGAGTCGTTTCGAGGAACGGTCCAGCAGGATCTCTGCTTCGGCCGCCAGCCGATCCGCTCTGGCCTGGACCAGCAACGCATCGTTCCACTGGC
>JAQAZZ010000103.1:0-34610 GCA_032127075.1 Micrococcales bacterium
GGCTGCATCATCCCCGGCTGCGGCATCCCCGCCGGGCAGTGCCAACCCCACCACGTCACCGACTGGGCCCACGGCGGCACCACCGACCTCGACCAACTCGCCAGCCTCTGCTGGCCGCACCACCGCCAACTCGACCTCCACCGCTGGCGAATCGAACCCAACCCCCACCCCCACGGACCCCCCTGGACCATCACCCCCACACCCCGCCACACCTGGACCCAACGCCGCGAATAGACCGAACACGCGATACCCGCCCCCGGTATTCCGGGTCTCGTTGTGCCCGCGCGTCAAATCGACCCCGGTGCTACGGTTCTGCCATCCGGAGCGTGACCGCGCGGATGGCGCCTACGGCTCGCACCTCCGGCACTCGAAAGGGATCCCCGTGACGGACTACAAGCCGCTGGCTCAGCAGATGTACGACTCGATGGCCGCCGGGGTAGACGTCGACGAGATGGTCGATCGGTTCATGGCGGAGGACTTCGTGGAACACGAGGCGATCCCGGGGATGGACTCCTCCCGCGAGACGCCGCGGCAGATGTTCAAGATGATGCTCGCCGCGTTCCCCGACTTCCGCGTCATCGTCCACGACATGCTTCAGGACGGGGACAAGGTGGCATCGCGGGTGACATTCACCGGGACACATCAAGGTGAGTTCATGGGCGCGCCAGCCAGCGGCAACCACGTCGAGTGGCCCGTCATCGACATCCTGCAGTTCCGCGACGACAAGGTGGTCGCCCACTGGGGCGTCATGGACATGGCTGGTGCGATGGCGCAGATGGGCGCGGCACCCAGCTGACCCAGGATCGGGTACCGGATGTGAAGACCCTTGTCGTGGCTGTTGCCGTCCTGGCTGTGAGTTTGTCTGCCGTGCCTGCTGTGGGCGCACCGGCGGGGCCCGCTCCCCCGAGCATCGACCAGCGGGCCACCGCCCAGGGCATGGTGGCCGCTGTCGGCAACCGGACGCTCTACATGGTCCGCAACCTGAAGCGGTCCGGCGCGATCTGGACGGGCAAAGTCGCAGTGATCCGGAAGCAAGGCAGGAGAGCCATCGGCATCCAGGGCGCCCTGTACTCCGAATACCGTTGCCTGGAGGGGCGCATCCGGGGCGGGCGGATCCAGGGGACATACCCGGCGTACCGCTACGGCGACCGTGTGATCCCGGAAGCGCCGCTGGACGAACGGTGGATCGGGAAGGGGAATCGTCAGCGGATGGCCGGATGGTCCAGCGTCACGGCCAAGCGGATGAAGCGGATCTCCGGCGGCGGCGTCACCAAGCGGCTCATCCGCATCTGCTGAGCGGGTTCTGGTCATCTGACCGGGTTCTGGTCATCAGCGTCCCGATCGCTGCGCCCACCCGACGCAGCGTCATCCCGCGGCCGGTCGGTCTGCGCCCCTCAACGGAGTTCGGCTGGGAACCGCAAGGCCAATTGCAGCGCGAAACGCTGTTCGGGGTCCGTCAGCGCCGGTCCGAACAACTCGTGGAGGCGGGCCATGCGGTAGCTGACGGTCTGCGGATGGATCACCAGCTGCGCCGCGACTGCGGTGCGGTCGCCCATGTGGGCCAACCATGCTGCCAGGGTGTCCCGCAGCGCCTTCCGGCGGTTGGGACTGACCTCGTCCAGCGGCGCGAGCACCCTGCTGGTCAGATCCCCCGGCAAGACCTGATCCGCGGTGATCAACAGCTCCGGCAGGCAGCGGGCGGCAAGAACCACATCCCCGCCCGGAACCATGCCCGCTGCCACCAGTCGGCGCAGCCGCTGCGCGTGGACCAGGGACACCGGCGCCTCGGCGGGCACCCGCACGGTCCCCACATACACCTCGGCGCCAGATACCAAGCGGGTCAGCGACCGGGATCGGCCCGGCCCCGTCGGGTCGGGCACGATCGCCACAGTCTCCGTGTCGCGACGCTGCACCAGGACATCGGTGGGAGCCGATGGCAGCGGCTGGCCGCCGCGTGGCCCTCCTCCCGGCAGCACGGCCACCGCCAACAGTTGCGGGATTCGCCATCCCGCTGCGTCAGCAAGCTCCGAGACCCGCTCCGGCTTGGAGCTGGCGGCTCCCCCCAGCAGCGCCTCCACCAATTGGGCGCGGAGAACATCCCGGTGACCGATACGGGTCGCCTCGAAAGCAGCGTGGCCCTCGGCGCTGACCGAGGACAGTTCATCGATGTACACGAAGATCGCTTCGGCCAGGATGATCAGGTCGCGTGTGGGAACCTGCGCCTCAGTGGCGGTGCGCGACATCGTCTCCCAGTTGACCCGCGAACCGGTCCGGTACGCCGACAGCAGGGCGTCCAACGACCTGCCCTGCTCACTCTCCCCCGCACCCAGGCGCCGGTAGAAGCGCAGGGAGCGCGCATCCAGCGCCGGATCGTCGGTTCCGAACAACTCCAGCATGCGGGTCAGAGCCATCTCGACGCCCCGCTGCACGGTCCGGTCGATGCCGGAGTGCCAGGCACGTCGATACGCCGGTACCTCCCGCCGGATCGCGGTCACGGTCGCAGCGACAGCCTCCGGCAGCGCCGGGCGCAGCACATCAGCGAGGCCTTCGGGCAGTTCCGCCCAGGGCAACGTGCTTGTCATTGCCCATTCTTATCATTTGGAGACAATAGAAGCCCTCTTCTCTGCCATGCAGTGGGTAATGTGTCGCTCCTATTGTGGAGACAATATGAATATGACGACACACACGAGCACAATGTCCACGCAGAACGATATGCAGCAGATCCCCGATGCGCCCAGCAGCACCGCGGCGTTCTTCAACCTCGACGGCACCCTCATCCCGGGCTCGGCGAATATCCCGCTGGCCAAGGTCGCGTTCCGGCACGGCTTCATGACGCCCACGGAACTCCTCCGCGACCTGCGTCACGGGCTGTCGTTCCTGTTCAAGGGGGCGACCGACGAGCGTTCCGCCCAGGTCCGCGACCGGATCCTGGCCGCGGTGGCCGGGCACCGGGCCACTGAGGTCGAGGCGCTGGGTGACCACTTCATGGACGACCTGGTCGCCCAGATCCGCCCGACCATGGCCGATGTGCTGACACAGCACGGCGAGATGCACCACGACCGGATTGTGCTGTCCGCGAGCCCCACCGAGATCGTTTCGCGTTTCGCCCAGCGGTCCGGACTCGAGTCCGGGGTGGGCACCACCGCGGAGCGCGACGCCGACGGCGTCTACACCGGCCGGCTCAGCGCCCCGTTCTGCTACCGCGAGGGCAAGCTCGCCGCTATGAGCGCCCTGGCTGCGGAGAACGGCTACGACTTGTCCGCCTGCTACGCATACAGCGATTCCGCCAGCGATCTGCCGATGCTGGCCGCCGTCGGGCATCCGGTAGCGGTCAACCCCGAGCCGGAGCTGCGTGAGATCGCCGAGGAGCGCGGGTGGCAGATCATCGAAACCGGCAGGCTGCCGCGGATCTCGATCAAGTCCCCGTCGTCGCTGGCCCGGTTCACCCGCGCCCTTGTCTCACCGCGGCGGAAATCCACGCCACGGGTGGCGGCGCTGTCCTGACGCAACGTCAACAGCGGCACCCGGGAGCCCAGCCCGACCGGGAAGAAAGCCCGGGGGCTCAGCCCGACCGGGAAGACGGCGGTCGAGAATTCCGCAAGGCGTCCTCGTCCTGGTCGTCGCTTCCAGCTTCCCATTCGGCCGCAGTGGCCACTCTCCGCGCCTCGAGCACTATGGCCGGGGTCAGGAACACGCTCTGGCGGGCCAAGCGGATGGTCACGTTCAGCGTCATGCCGATGAACACCGCTGTAGTGGTCACCAGGGCCCAGACCATGACCGCGATGACCGAGGCGATGGCCCCGTAGACCGACCCGGATCGGAACAGCCAGGTGAAGTACAGCTGCAGCCCCAGCGACCCGAGGATCCAGATGATCACGGCCAGTACCCCGCCCGGGATCTGATGCAACCAGTTCGTGCGAATCGGGTTGGCGATGAACATCATCGTCGCGGTAGCGGCCACCAGGAACAGGAACCCGGAACCCAGGACCCAAGTTCGCTCTCCGCCGGGCACTAGGCCGACTACGGCGGACCAAGCGTCGGGGAACACCAGGATCGACACGGCGATCAACGCCACGGCGGCGAGACCCACGAGGTAGCTGAACAGTCCGAGGGCGCGCGTCCGGGCGTAGCCGCGTTTGGGTTGCCCGTAGATCGCCACGGATCCTTCGGCGAAAGTGGCGAAGATCCGCGATCCGGACCACAGCGCCGCAACCAGACCCAGAATCGTCAAGCCGCCATGGCCCCGCAGGACACTGTCGATGAGCGGCACGAGGAAGTCCTGCACCGCTTCGGGAGTGAGCACACGAGAGGCAGCGTCGATGATCGTCTCGCGGACCTGCTCCGTCACGTCTTCACCGAAGAACTGCGCAACCCCCGCCGTCGCCGCGACCAGACCCAGCACCAGGAACGGCAGGGTGAAGATCGCCCAGAAGGCCGCTTCGGCGGACATCCCGAAGCATCTGCGGGTGACATAGATGGTCAGGCCGCTGCGGAGGAACCGGAACCAGGTCGCCTCGTTGAGGTCGAGACCGAGCCGCTGCACCCGGGTCCGCAGACCGGCCGACTCGGTCATCCGCTCCCCCGCCGCCAGGTCATGGGAACTAACGTAGGGGTGTGGCAGGCCATCCGACGAATGCACCACCCCCCGCGCCCACTCACACTGTGGTCAACCAGGCACCCGCCCTGCCACCCCGGGACGTGTTTGCCGCCGATTCAGCCCTGTCGGAGGCTGTCGCCCGCAACGGCGGTGAGGCGCATCTGGGTCGGCTCCACGAACTGGGTCGCCGCGCGGGCGACCCGCAGTGGCGCGAACGGGGCCTGGAAGCCAACCGAGACCTGCCGAGGCTTCGCACACACGACCGCTACGGCAACCGGATCAATGAAGTAGCGTTCCATCCCGCCTGGCACGAACTCATGCAATCGTCGGTGCAGTGGGGCCTGCACGCCGATCCGTGGGCCGCTGGCGACGCCGGTGCGCATGTCGCCCGCGCGGCGGGATTTGTCGTCTGGACCCAGGTCGAGCCAGGGCATCTGTGCCCCATCTCCATGACCTACGCGGCCGTGCCCGCGCTGCGGGTGCAGCCAGACGCCGCTGAGCAATGGGTGCCGGGCTTGTCGGCCAAGTCCTACGATTTCGGGCTGCGCAACCCCAGCGGGAAAGCCGGACTCATCGCCGGTATGGCCATGACCGAGAAGCAGGGCGGTTCCGACGTCCGCAGCAACACCACCACCGCCGCAGAGCAGTCCGACGGCACCTACCTGCTGACAGGGCACAAGTGGTTCTGCTCCGCGCCGATGAGCGACGTGTTCCTGGTGCTCGCGCAGGCTCGGGGGGGCCTGACCTGCTTCCTGGTCCCCCGGGTGCTGCCCGACGACAGCCGCAACACCTTCCGGATCCAGCGGCTGAAGGACAAACTCGGCAACCGCTCCAACGCGAGCAGCGAGATCGAGTTCGCGGCCACGGCGGCTATCCGCCTCGGCGACGAGGGCCGCGGCGTGCGCACGATCGTGGAGATGGTGTCCGCAACTCGGCTGGACTGCGTGCTGGGCGCAACCGGCCTGATGCGCGGGGCGGTGTCGCAGGCCGTGTGGCATGCCCAGCACCGCGAGGCATTCGGATCTGCGCTGATCGACAAACCGCTGATGCAGAACGTTCTCGCCGACCTCTCGCTGGAGGTCGAGGCCGCCACGGCCCTGGCGATCCGGTTGGCCGCGGCGGTGGACGCCGCCGAGGCGGGCGATCCGATGGCGCGTCTGCTGCGACGCATCGCGCTGCCGGCGGCGAAGTTCTGGACCACCAAGCGCAGCATCGCGGTGACCGCGGAGGCGCTGGAGTGCCTCGGCGGCAACGGCTATGCCGAGGAGTCCGGCATGCCGCTGCTGTTCCGCGAAGCCCCCGTGAACTCTGTCTGGGAAGGGTCCGGCAACGTCAACGCACTGGACCTCCTGCGGGCGATGTCGCGGGAAGAAGGCGCCGTCGATGCGTTGCTGGCCGAACTCGGCCGCGCCGCCGGCGGCAACGCCCACTACGACGCCGCGCTGAAGGAGTTGCTGAACGATTTCGCCGACCTCGACGCTCTGGAGTACCGCGCCCGGCGGCTGAGCAGCCGGATCGCGGTGCTGCTCCAAGCCGCTCAACTGATCCAGCACTCCCCCGCCGAGGTCGCCGACGCCTTCGCCGCCACCAGGTTGGGCCGCGATGAAGCCGGCCAGTTCGGCACGCTCCCCCGAGGTGTCGACACCGCTGCGATCATCGCGCGGGCAACTCCGGCGGCGACATGATCCGCGAGGAGGCAGCCGAAGCCAGGCGGGTGGCGCGCTGGATACGCGGCTACGCCACCGTCTCAATCTCCCTCGGCTGGTTGGTGACGATCGGCGCGGCGGCTGCTTGGGTGCTGGACCTAGCCGCATTCGCTGACGCGATCAACACTTTGATCTTCATCGGCCTGGGCGCCGTCGTCTCCGGAGTGGCGCTGTACGGCTCGAGTTGGAGCCTGCAGATTGCCGCCGCCCGGCTCAGTCTGGCGGCGGCGGGCAACAGCGAGCCCTAGCCGGAGCCCCGGTCGGTGACCCCGGCAGCCTCCCGTGTCAGGGCGACGAGCCGGGAGATCGCCCGGTAGTACTTCTTCCGGTAGCCGCCGGAGAGCATGTGTTCGTCGAACACCCTGTCGACGGGCACCCCTGAGGCGACCACCGGGATATCGCGGTCATAGAGCCGGTCGACGAGCACCACCAGCCTCAGGGCGTCGGCCTGGTCGGCGAGGGTGACCACGTCAGTCAGGTGGACCTCCTCGATCCCCGCCAACAGCGGCCCATAGCGCGACGGGTGAACTTCGCGCAGGTGCGAGAGGAGTCCGGCGAAGGTGTCGACGCTGACAGCCTGGGCGCCCAGCCTGTGGGCCGCCTCGGCCGCTCGTGCGACAACATCGCGGGTGGACGCCGGCGGGACCGCCACGGGCAGGCCGCGGTGCCGGTAGTCCTCGCCGTCCACCCGGATCACTTCGAACTTCGCCGACATCGACTGGATCTCCCGCAGGAAGTCGTCGGCCGCGAACCGGCCCTCCCCCAGACGGTCGGGCAGGGTGTTGGAGGTGGCTGCGATGCGGACCCCGGCGTCGGTGAGCTTCTGCATCAGCGTCGACATCAGCACTGTGTCGCCGGGGTCGTCCAACTCGAACTCGTCGATGCACATCAGCGCCTGCCCGGACAGCCGGTCCACCGCTATGGCGAAACCCAGGGCTCCCACCAGATGGGTGAACTCCACGAACGTCCCGAAGACTTTCGGCCCCGGGCTCGCATGCCACAGCGAAGCCAGCAGGTGTGTCTTGCCCACCCCGAACCCGCCGTCGAAATAGATGCCGGGACGCTGCTCCGGTGCCGTGGAACGGAACAGCCGCCGCTTGACGGCCGGTGGGGAGGCGAACGCCCGGCCTGCCGCCACTGCCGCGGCCTGGCCGGGATAGGCGGGATCGGGGATGTAGCTGTCGAATCGGACGCGCTCGAATCTGGGGGGCGGCTGCAGCAGTCCGATGAGGTGATCCGGCGCCACCACCGGCACCCGGTCAACCAGTGCCACAGTCACTGGAGAATGGTAGCGGCGGCGATCCCCGCACCCCGCATGGCAGGATCGACCCATGCACATACTGTTGCCCGATCGGGTTGGAAGCCTGTCCCCCGCCGGTGTTGCCGATGCGTTCACGTTCCCCGCAACTGACCGGCCCTGGGTCCGCGCCGTGATGGTGGCCACCGCCGACGGTGCCGCCAAATCCCCCGAAGGGCTGTCCGGTGGGATCTCCTCGACCAGCGACAGGTTGATCTTCAACGCCCAGCGGGGCCTCGCCGACGTCGTTCTGGTGGGCGCCGAGACCGTGCGGCAGGAAGCGTACAAGGCAGTGAAGCCGCGCCCGGAATGGCAGAAGCTGCGTGCCGACCGCGACCTGTCCCCCGTCCACCGCATCGCGATCATCACCGGGTCGGGAAACATCGACGAGAACGGTGAGCTGTTCACCGAATCGACCGAGAAGCCGATACTGATCGTCCCCGACACCCTCCCCGCCGATCGTCGCGAAGCCTTGGAACCCGTGGCGCAGATCGTCACTGCCGGCGAGTCGAGAGTCGAACTCGGCGCCGCTGTCGCCGCTCTCGGCGCACTCGGGCTCAACCGGATCGCCATGGAGGGCGGCCCCCGGCTGCTGGGCCAGATGGCAGCGGAAGGTCTCATGGACGAGTACTGCATCACCCTGACGCCGCTGCTGGCGGGCGGTTCCTACCAGGGTGAGCCGATCACCCGGATCCTCGACGGGGTCCCGCTGCCGGATCCGCCCCTGCCGCTGAAACTGAACCTCGTGATCGAGGACACCGGAACCTTGGTCATGCTCTACACCGCGGCCGATTGATGACCGCCCCGGGGCCGCCGATCGCACCCATGCTGGCGAAGCCGATCGGCGCCCGGGTCCCCCAGCGCGGACCCAAGGGCCAGGAACTTCGCTTCGAGCCCAAGTGGGACGGCTTCCGGTGCCTGCTCTTCGTGACAGCCGACTCGGTAGTGGTGCAGTCCCGCTCAGGTGAGGATCTCGCCTATTGCTTCCCCGAGGTCGTGGCCGCCGCCAAGACCGGGATAGCCGCGGGGACGGTCCTGGACGGTGAACTGGTGATCGCCCGGGAGGGCCGGCTGTGGTTCGAACGCCTCGGTCAGCGGATCCGCCCCCGCAGCGAAGAGGGCGGTTGGAAGATCGCCGAACTCGCCCGGGACTTCCCGGCGCAGTTCGTGGCCTTCGACGTGCTGGCCGCACACGATGAGGACCTCATGGCGCGGCCGTACGGCGAGCGCCGGGAACAGCTGGACGCGATCGCGCTCGCCCCGCCGTTCTTCCGCACACCCGCGACCGACGATGCGGCAGCAGCGCAGGACTGGTTCGACCAGTTCGAAGGTGCGGGCCTGGACGGTGTGATCGCGAAACCGGTCGCCGCCCCCTACGAACCGGGCAAACGCACCATGTTCAAGGTCAAGCACGCCCGCACCGCCGATGTCGTCGTCGCCGGGTGGCGGGCGCACAAGCAGGCGGGGCCCGGCGGAACGCCGGTCGTGGGTTCATTGCTGCTGGGGCTGTACGACGATGCCGGCACTCTGCACCATGTCGGCGTGGCCGCGAGCTTCTCGGTGGCCAAACGGACGGAGCTCACCGAAGCTCTGCGCCCGCTGGCGATCGGCGACGACGACGATCACCCGTGGCGCCGCTACGCCGGGGCCGCTCGGCAGCCGGGCATGCAGTCGCGGTGGTCCGGCGGGAAAGACTTGTCGTTCCGCCCGATTCGACCAGAGCTCGTGGCGGAGGTGGGGTACGACCACATGGAGGGCGATCGGTTCCGCCACGTGGCCAAGCTTGTCCGCTTCCGCCCGGACCGCACGCCGCAGTCGTGCACGTACTCGCAACTCCAACAGCCGCAGACCTACGATCTGGGCGACGTGGTGCCGGGCCTGGGGTGACGCTGGCGCAGCCCCACCAACAGCCCCATCCCGATCAGGACCAGCGCCAACCCGAGCAGCGGCGACCCCATGATCGGCCCCAGGACGTCGGTGAAAGTCGCCAGCAGGGTCACCGGGGTCCCGGCGAGGAACAGCAGTCCCAAAGCCGCCAGGAACACCGCCGAGGCGGCAACCGCGGATTGCCACGCCCCCGGACGCACCGGCGCCGGCGGCGGGCGGTGCTCCGCCGGCCGCACCAGGGCGACGATACCGGTGAGCAGAACCGCGGAGCAGGCGATCATCCCCCACGTGGCGGCCCACCATCCCAGGGTGCCCGCGGCGGGATTCGGGTAGCCCAACGGCAGCAGCAGCGCAGCCATGGTGATGTGGGCGACCTGGTGCCACAGGTACAGCGACATGATCACGGTGTTCACCAGAACCACCAGCAGCCACAACCGCGGCACGGACATCAACCGCGCAAGCCTCGGCCGCAGCGCCGCGACGACTCCGACCTGAGCCAGGCCGAGGGCGAGCATCGCGAGGTTCGGCGGGTACGCATTCGACATGTCGTCGCCGGGAACACCCACCATGCGCACCGGATAGGGGCCATAGGACACCAGCACAACCAGAAGGACCCCACCGGCGGCCCCGAGGACGGCACCGAGCCGCGGAGTCAGCCGGCCGTCGGCGTCGAGGTAGCCGAGTTGGTGCACGAACACCCACACCAGCAGCACGTTGGCGAATCCCACCACGGTCATGTCCCCGGCCAGCCGCAGGACATCAACCACCGCGACCCCGACCAGCAATGCCGCAGCCGCCCCCCAACCCCAGCGGCGGTGAGCCGCCAGCGTCAGCGGCGTCAGCGCGATCACCACCAGGTATATCCCCATGAACCACAGCGGCTGGGTGAGCAGCGAAGCCGTCAGCCAAGGGACACGATCGCCCCATTGCGGCACCAGGGCGAGGACGACCGCAAAGGTGAAGATGAAGCCCAAGTAGACGATTGTCGGCCCCAGCAGCCGGTGGGTCCGGCGGTCCAGGAACGCGCCATAGCCCAAGCGCTTGCGCCGGATGCTGTCCCAACTGTGCGAATTGCCGAATCCGCCGACGAAGAAGAACAGCGGCAGCACCATGAACACCCAAGTCAGCGGCCACATCGCGGGCACCTGGGCGAGGTTGCTGCGCTCCTCCAGCCGCCCATCGGCCACGTACAGTTCGTCGATCAGCCAATGGCCGACGACCACACCGACAATGGCCACGGCACGGATGAGATCGATGACACGGTCGTGGTCCGCCGGAGTGCGCGCCGACAATGATGACGCCCGTCCCACGGTTGCCGCCATGCTTCCATGGTGCTCCCCGATCAGGCCGGTGGTCGCGGCACCAGGGCGATCTGTCGGGACTGCGCCACCATGCGGTCGCGTTGATCCCAGATCAGGCCGTCCACTTCCAGGCGCCCGTGGCTGACGAAGCGGGTGGCGAAGTCCAGCCGCAGCGGACCCGGCGCCGGCTCGGCACGCACGTGGACGGTCAGTTCCAGGGTCGGCGTCCAGGCGATGGGCAGCCCGGCGTTGAAGGTGGTGGGCGGCAGGCAGTCCGCGGCAACGATCACCGCCAGCGGGGCGATGGGCTCGCCGCCGAGCAACTGGAACCATCCCCGCATGTGCGCCCGGCCGGTGGGCCGACCGGAGGCGAACCCGGCATCCTCGGGGTGCAGCCGCAGGTCGATTCGGTCCATGAACGCGGGCGGCATCCGCACTGCGGGGTCGTGGGCGAGTCGGACGCAGTCGTCGATGCCGGGCAGATCCGGCGGTTCCGCCTGCTGCAGCATCACCTCTGAGCCGGGCTCGAAGGCCCCGAAGGTCCCCAACGCGGCCACCAGCACCTTGCCACCTTGCTCCAAGGTCGCGTCGGCGGTGCTGAAACGGGAACCCTGCTTCACCATGCTTGTGGCGATCTGCACGCCACCGGGCCTGCCGGGGGCAAGGAAGTGCCCAGTAACGGTGATCGGCTCCCGACCGGTCTCGTCGGCGAGCGCACGAGCAACGATCGACAGTTGGTAGCCGCCGTTCATCGCGCCGAGGATGTCCCACCCGTCAGCCAGTTCGGCGGCGTAGCGCCCGTCACTGAGGCAGCGAACGGCGCTGGCCCGGGCGAAGCCCCCGGGTCTCTCTTGGTGCGGCATGAGCGGAATCTATCCGTACCTCCGCTGTGTCGGACTGGACAGGGGGGCTCGGCGACCGGGGCAGCCTCCATCCGCCCATTGCCATGCCGGTGGGGTGGGGGCCGCTGATGTTCAACGTCTCAGCCACCATCGAACGGATCGAGCACGTGCCCAACGAGCGCATCGTGGAGCAGGACTCGATGGGGAACCTGGACATCGACGTGGTGCAGCCGTCCGGCACCGGCACCCTGCTGACCCACACCAGCGAGTGGTCGAGCCGGACTCTGCTCGACAGGCTGCAGACGCTGGTCGTCACCCGGGGAAGGGGCCTGGGCCGGTGGCTCGAGGAGTATCTGCGGTTGACCAAGGAGCGTGCGGAGGCCTGATCCTCCCACTCATCCGGGCGCCTCCGCGACGATCGGAGCCGGGTCCAGCGGTCCTCCAGCGCAGTCATCCGCCGCTGTGCCCGGGATCGAATGGCGCCGACCCGCAGCTGTGCGGTTGGATGGCGGTGACTGAGGGAGGACGATGTCGCAGCACGGATTGGAACTCGCGCAAGAGAAGATGAGGCGGGCGGGGGTGGCACCGGCGGCGATCGACGTGTTCAGCCACTACTACGGCCTCGTGGAGTCGGGTGCCACTGGGCTGATCCCCGAGGAGACATCGAGCCGCTCATCGATCCACCGGCCCTGACGGACCTCGACGTCTCGCGGCAAGATGCCCGCGATGCCTTGGCCGCGACCGTGGTCATCAAGCTCAACGGCGGGCTGGGCACGTCCATGGGTATGGACAAGGCGAAGTCCCTGCTCCCGGTACGGGAGGGGGCCTCGTTCCTGGATCTCATCGTGCGCCAAGTCCTCAGCGTCCGACGGGAATACGACGTCGCCCTGCCGTTGATTCTTATGGACAGCTTCCGCACCCGGTCGGACACGCTGGCTGCTCTGGAGCGCCACCCGGAAATCAGCGTCCCCGGCCTGCCGCTGGACTTCCTGCAGAACCAGGAACCCAAACTGCGGGCCGACGACCTAACCCCCGTCGAATGGCCTGCCGACCCCTTGCTGGAGTGGTGCCCGCCGGGGCACGGCGACCTGTACACGGCCATCCTTGCTTCCGGGGTGCTGGAGTCCCTGCTGGAACGGGGCTACCGGTACGCCAGCGTGTCCAATGCCGACAACCTCGGTGCTGCGCCGGACCCGACGCTGGCGGCCTGGTTCGCGGGGTCGGGGGCACCGTATGCGGCCGAGGTGTGCCGCCGCACCGCTGCTGACCGAAAGGGCGGGCACCTTGCGGTACGCAAGTCCGACGGACGCCTGATCCTGCGCGACACCGCCCAGACTCCGCCGGAGCAGATGGACTACTTCACCGACGAGCACCGGCACCCGTTCTTCCACACCAACAACCTGTGGTTCGACCTGCAGCGGTTGGCCGAGGCCCTGCGGCAGGGGGGCTCGGTGCTGGGCCTGCCCCTGATCCGCAACACCAAGACCGTCGACCCCACTGATCCGGACTCACCCGAGGTGATCCAGATCGAGACCGCGATGGGCGCGGCGATCGAGGTGTTCGACGGCGCCGAGGCGATCACCGTGCCGCGGGGCCGGTTCCTGCCGGTGAAGACGACGAACGACCTGCTGCTGCTGCGCTCCGACGCCTACGAGGTGGCGGACAACGGCACGGTCAACCTGGTCGTGCCGCGGGCACCGTTGGTCGACCTCGATCCCAAGTTCTACAAGACCATGGCCTCGTTCGATGCCCGCTTCCCCGATGGCCCACCCTCGCTGCGTGAGGCGAACCGCCTCACGGTGCGCGGTGATTGGACCTTCGGCTCCGGCGTCGTCTCACGCGGAGATGTGGAGTTGGCCGACACCGGCGGACCTGAGCGGATCGACGACGCAACGGTGCTGTGATGGCAGCATCGGCGGCAAGATCGGCGTTAGTGGCAACCCATTGGGCTGTTGGCAACCGTTTGAGCGGTGAATTCCAGCTGTAAGAGCCCGATTCACAGCCCGAACGGTTGCCAATGACCCGAACGGTTGCCAACAGCCCGAACGGTTGCCAACAGCCCGAATGGTTGCGAATGACCCGAACGGTTGCTGACGAGCGTCCGGTGGAGTGCCTGCGGGCTCGATCACGCGTCGGACGCGGCTGCGCCCTTGTCGGTGCGGGACTTCAGGAAGATGACAACCGCCCACAACAGCAGATTGGACAGCACAGCTGCTGGCGACCCCTCGAAGAGCAGCACGATGGTCAGCGGGATGGTGTTGAAGACGGCGTGGATGAGGATGGCGACGAACACGCTGTGGGTGCGCTCATAGAACCAGGCCTGCAAGATCGCCATGGCCACGATGCCGATGCTGAAGCCGACCAGGGATCCGATGATCTGCGCCGGCCCCATACCTTGGGCCAGGAAGATCTGGATGACGATCGGGTAGTGCCAGACCGCCCACACCGGCCCAACGGCCCAGCCCGTGTCCCAGTAGCCGCGTCCCGGCAGCAGGGTGTGGGTGAGGTATCCCCGCCAGCCCACTTCTTCAGTTCCGGACGTGGCGACCTGGATGACGAAGAACACCAGCAGGAAGAGCACAAGTGTGCCCGCGGCGGGTGCGTCGGCGGCAAGGTCCGTGGTGAGGGCGGTGACGACCAGCGTGGGCACGATGATCAACACCAGGATCAGCAGGATCAGCCCGTAGGTGTCGGCGCCGACCCGCACCCGCAGCAGTCGGGCTCCAAGGTCGCCGGGCGGGATCGCGGGATCGGCCCGCGAGGCGATCACCCCCGCGATCAGCGGCCCGTAGACACCGACCAGCGACAGCAGCGACAGACCGACGACCAACGAAGACGCCTCTGGGCGGAACAGCTCCCAGACGAGGTTCTCGTTGAACAGGAGGTCCCCGGCATCGGTAATCGCAGCGATCGCCCACGCACCGATCCAGAACAGCCAGGAGAAGCCATAGGCCAACGCGATGAATTGTCGCCGGGGGCCACTCCAGACCCCGACTGATTCCGTTGTGGCCTCCGCCGGCCCGCCGACTGCGCTCACAAGCGAAACGCTAGCAGCAACGACCCACCATCGAGGTTCTTCGCCGGGACACTCACGCCCCGGCGCAGCCCGAGGTCCGCCTACCCGGCACCCCGGGCCACGACCAGCCCGTGCCGTCGTGGCGGCCCGCTTCCGTGCCGAGAAGCCCGACCTCATGGACCACCGGAATATGGCGCTGCTGGCTGATGACCATCGGCCAGCCCTGCCCGGGACGTTGGCCTCTGGTGGGCGCCACCGGGAACTGCGAATCTGGAATTGAGGCTGGGCGGGCACTGAGATTCGCTGCCGCAGCCCTAGCCCCAGGGGGTGTTTGTGATGGCTGGCAAGACAACCTCGAAGGCGACACAAGAAGAACTGATGCGGGCCATTATGAAGGCCTACAACGACCACGACACCGAGGCGCTCGGAGCGCTGTTGAGCGACGATGTCGTGTTCACCGATCCGAACGGAGTCCACAGCGGCAAAGAGGCCGTGCTCGCGAACGAGCAGGAGTTCTTCGACGCGTTCCCCGACTGCGTGTGGCCGATGGAATCGGTGCACCTGTTCATCGGTGACGACCCGGAGACCATCGCCCTGACCTGGTCGTTGCGTGGCACGCAAACCGGTGCGATGTCCGGGCTGCCCGCCACGGGCAAGAAGTTGGAGTTGAGCGGGGTCAATATCGGCAAGGTCCATGACGGGCTCCTCACCGAGGCGACGTTCTACTTCGACAACTACGACCTGATGGCGCAGTTGGGCCTGGTTCCGAAAGGTGACAGCATCGCATTCAAGGCTCTGGCCCTGACAGAGTTTGCTGTGGGCAAGGCCAAGGATGCGCTGCACGTATGACACCTCTCGACGCCCGCGGGGGCGCGGCGACCGGAGTGCGAATCTGCGCCTGCGGCAAGCGCCCTCAGCGGGTTGCGCCTGCCGATCCCCGGGCACCGCCGACACCCCTGACGGGGCATCCGGGCGGCCCGCGAACACGTACGTGGCGGAATGCGCCAGCGAACACTCTCCCGCCGCCCAGAGCCACCGAAAATCCGAGTTCGTCGCCATCGACGCCATCGTCAGCAGTCAGCTTCGCCGTCTGAGTGGCATCGGCCCACGCCCCCTGCTGTTTGTCGAACACATACACCGACCCCCGTTGACCGTCATCTCCGATGGCGGCCCCGGCAACCACTGTGCTGCCCGCCACCGCCACCGATGACCCGAGGAACCCGAAGTCTGCGGCGTCGTCGGCGGTCAGTTTCGCCGACTGGTTCGCATCGACCCACTTCCCCGAACCCGGTTTCGTGAACACATACACCGACCCGCTTGATTCGCCGCCGTCGTCGTCGAAGGGGGCACCCGCGACAATCGCACCAGCGTCCACCGCCACCGAATACCCGAGGCGGTCGCTGCCTGAGGCTGTCAACTTGGCCGACTGCGTCGCATCTGCCCACCCCGCCGGCGGCTCGGTGAATACGTACACCGAGCCAGTGCCGCTTACTCCGTTGTCGTCGAAGAGCGCGCTGGCGACGACAGTGCCGCCATGCACCCCCACCCCATACCCGAGGCCGTCGCCAGCCGCCGCGTCACCGGCGGTCAGTTTGGCTGTTTGGGTGGCGTCGGTCCATCCGGCGGAAGGCTTGGCGAACACATACACCGACCCGCTTGAGTCGCCGCCGTCGTCATCACGGAAGGCGCCGGTCACGATCGTGTCGCCGTGAACAGCCACCGAGGCGCCGAAGCTGTCGCCAGTCGCCGCGTCCGAAGCAGTCAGCTCTGCCGCCTGGGTGATCGAACCAACCCCATAGACCCCACCGCAAGGCCGCGCCGCCGGGATTCCGACGGTCGGACGTCGACCCCCATCAATCCGTTGACGCTAGGCCATTCGGTTCGCGCGCGCAAACCTCACCAGTCACTCGGAACCGCACTCTGCGCCGCCGACAGTCCGGCGTCACTCGAGATCGCAGACCCAAATGGGCAACCACCTGACCGGCGCCATGCCGCTACACGGCCCGACTCATCTAGGACGGCTCGATTGACCACTACAACGAGCCCCCCGGGCCTCTGCGCGATATGAACCGCCAGAATGGCCCTCATGGACGTTGCCGAGGTCTACCTGGAACTGTTCGGACGCATCCCGCCGCTGGTCCGGACCGCAGTTGACGGCCTGGATCCCGAGTCCCTGACCCGTGCGCCGCAGCCCGGGGCGAATCCGGTCGGCTGGCTGGTGTGGCATCTCACCCGGGTTCAAGATCATCACGTGTCGGAGTTGCTCGACACTGCGCAGGAGTGGACGACTGGTGATTGGCCGCAGCAATTCGGACTCACTGCCGATCCCTCGAACGTGGGCTTCGGCCACACACCAGCCGACGTCGCAACCGTGAAGCCCGACAGCGCACAAGTCCTGGTGGAGTACCACGACGCAGTGTTCGCGCGCACCCGACCGCTGCTTGCCGGACTCACCCCCGAGAGGCTCGGGGCTGTGGTGGACGAGCGCTGGGACCCGCCCGTCACCCTCGGGGTGCGGCTGGTCAGCGTCGCGGACGACTCCTTGCAGCACATCGGGCAGGCGTTGTATGTGCGAGGCCTCGTCGTCTCCGGCTGGCATCTGGGCTACTGAGGCGTGCCTGCGTGGGGCCGGCTGAATCCTCGCGGGCTACGCCGCTGCCTGTCATCCGCCGACGGTCTTGATCCCCCGGGTGGTCTGGACCTCCAACTGCACGTCGCGGCCGGTGGAGCAGGAAAGCACATGGCCGCCTCGAGTGCGGTTCGCGGTGAGCCCGTGCAGATGGACTCCGTCTGCGCTGAGGCCTGCGAAGTCCGGGCCGGAGCGGAACCCGACCAGAACCGCCCGGCGCCGGTTGGCGGCGAACTCGACCTGTTCGGCGACCACCTCGGCGAGGGGCGGGTAGGGCTTCGTCTGCCGCGGCACGCTGCGGAACTTCAGTTGGGCGAACCTGCCCGAGAGCCGCACGGCCACCATGCCCAGTGTCGATCCGACCATCCGGTCGATGGTCTTCCCGACATCGGCACAGCTGGCGCCCCGACGAAGTGTCCTGCGGGCCTGCGGACGGAACCGGACGGCCTGCACGAACGGGGTCGGCCTCGATGTGGACACCACGCGAGGAGCCCCGTCGGTTCCCACGCGGTAGGTCCGACCGCCCAGCATGACCAGCTCGCCGTTCAGATGGTTGAACGTCCCCAGCCCGATCGTCTTGTCTCGCGTTGCTGCTGCGATGGGGGCGAGCCCGTCGTAGTCGGGCGAGATGAGGTAGTCGTAGGTGCCCACCTGCCCCACCCAACCGTTTCGAGCCGGACTCGGATCCGCCGGCGCTCCGGGCCCCCGCTCCACAGCAGCCGTCGGCGTCGGCAGCGCAACAGCGGCCACGGCAACTGTCGTAGCGAGACCGAGCCACCGAGCACGTCGTTGAATCCGCATCGGACCACGATAGGGGGCCGTTCAGTCGCGGTACCACCGCCACACAGATCGGGGTTGGCGCCGTCAGCCGTCGCGGGACAGGTGGGGCCGATCCGACTCTCCGGGCCGCGGGCGCCTCCTGGCGATGCTGTAGATCTTGGTGGGTCCCTGGCCTTTGAGATCCCTGATGCCCAGCGGTTCAAAGACATAGTCGCGGCCCGCCATGGCCCGGGCAACATCGGCAGAGGTCACGACCAGCCCGGGCACACCCTGGGATTCCAAGCGCGAGGCGAGGTTGACGGTGTCGCCCCAGACGTCGTAGGAGAACTTGGACTTTCCGACGATCCCCGCGACGGCGCTGCCCGTGTGCACGCCGACTCGGAGGCGGAAATCGGTGCCCAGCCGGGCATTGAGATCAGGCATGGCGTCCAGCATCGACAAGGCGAGGTCGCAGGTGTGCTGAACATGGTCCGGGTCGGGGCTGGGCAGTCCGCACGCGGCCATGTAGCCGTCGCCGATCGTCTTGATCTTCTCCGCCCCGCAATCGGCGGCCAGTTCATCGAAACGGGTGAAGATCGAGTTGAGCTCGCTGGCAATCTGCTCCGGGTCGCTGTCCTTGGAATGGGCGGTGAACCCCACCAGGTCGGCGAACAGCACGGTCACCGAATCGAAGCGCCGGGCGGCCGCCCTGCCGGTCCGTTTGAGTTCGTCGGCGATCTCGACGGGAAGAACGTTGGCAAGGAGCGCCTCCGCGCGCGCTCGTTCCTCCGCGAGCCGTTCCAGGAAGTAGCCGAACAGCGGGACCAGCATCATGAAGTTGCCGATGATGACGATGACGAACAACAGGGTCGGCAGCGGCTGCGCCGGCGGCGGCCTGCTCGCCATGAGTGCTGCTTCGTTGATGCCCAGCCCCACTGCGGCCGCGCAGTAGAAGACGGTCACCGCTATGGTGCGGACCCGGGGCAGGACAAGGCTTGCGGTCAGGGTGACCGACACACCCCAGATCAAGTAGCCACCGGAGTTGGCGAAGCCGCCGAGCGCAACATGGACGATGACGTGATTCGCCGCGGCGATGATGGTCATCACCGACACCACCGCCACGAGTCGCCCATATACCTTCCCTGAGACGAACACCAGCCAGAACAGCAAGTAGGACCCAGCGAGGCCGAGCGTGGCCCAGCCTGCTGCCGGTTCGTCGAAGCCGAAGAAGAGTGCGGCGAAACCCGCGGTGCTCAGCGCGGCTGCCAATCCGGTGCGCGTGGTGAGGCGCCCGATCGTCTCGGGATCCTCGATAGCGCCAAGCGCACCGGCCCTGCCCGTCAAGCGCCGCGCGGAGAGCCCGCCCATCAACTGCCGGCCCATCGCCACTTCTTCCTACCGCCGACGGGCTGTGGGCCAGTTCCCAGCGTTGGCCGTCGGGCAGGTCGAACGCGCCGACCGAGGCGCCACAGCACCGTCCCGCTGGCTTGGAAGAGGAAGACGGCCTCGTCGGGCTGTTCCCCCGATCCCCACGCCATCACCTCGTAGAACGACCCCGACCGGCCGAGGTCGCCGACGCCCAGGGTGCCGACGCCCAGGGTGATGACGCTGATCAGCGGTTGCACGGTGCCAGTATCGCGGGAAGGAATGCCCGGTCGCCCGGGTCACAACATGGCCGTCACACCAGCCTCCCGCGGTGCAGCGTCCAGCACGCGACGGCGTCGGTGGCCGAGCGTGCGGGCCGTCCGACACTGGAGTCCAGACTGGACTCGGCACTGGCAAAGTTGACCGTATCGTCGAAGCATCGCAGGTCTGGCCTGCCACCCTGGGGCGACGCGGCCGATCCGACCGGCGGATGGACGCCTCAGTTGAGATGGATTCCTCAACTGAACTGCGCGGCAGCCTGCTCCCACGCCTGCATCATTCCGTCGACGGTATCGCCCGTGTAGTACCAGGCGAAATTGAAGTCGGCATTCACCAGACCCGCCTGCATGATGGCCGCCTGCCACTCCGGTGAGGCGACGAGTTGTGCGAGGCTCTCCATCTCGCCCCGAATGATCAAGTAGGCGGTGCTGGGTTGACCGACGTACCACGCGAAGTCGGTGATCCTGCCGTCATTGAGGTCCCGCTGCAACATTGCCGTTCCCTCTCGGTAAAGCTGCGCCGAGGCCGACTCGCGTCCGGGGATGACACCTTTCCACCACATGACTGCTGCTGCTTGCATGTTCAGACCTCCCGTCTGCCCTGGTCCTGACATCCACGCTACGCCGACCGACGCCCCGATGCCGGGGCTGCGGCGCCCTTGAGCTGCTCGAGGGTGTTGTCGTCCAGACCGAGCCCAAGGCGGAGGCTGCCGCGCCATGCGCCCGTTACCCGACGACTGCCAGATTCAGACCGCGACCCAGGTGGCAGAGGCTGCCCCGCCCAATCCGCGTCGGGGCATCTCACGTCGTGGGGCGCTGGACCGCATCTGTTCGCCCACCTGTTGGCCGCTGGTCTGTCTGAACTACCAGCGCACTAGGGACGCCGTGCTAGCGGCGCAGCCGGATCGTCCGGCTCGTGGCGCCGGCGTATCCGTGGCCCGGCCGGGCCTTGACCCGGTAGCGGCCCCGGTCGAGGTTCAGCGTGCGGGTGTGGTGCGGGCCAGTCGTGGTGTACCGGCGCTTGAGCTTCTTCCAGGATCCGGCCTTCTTCTTCAGGACACGGAACCGCCATTGCCAGGTTCCGCCGAGCTCGGGCCGAATCTTCACGCGCAGGGCTGCGCGCTGCTTGCGCGGATTGACGGAGACGTATGCGCGAGCCGGCAGAACCCGGCCGACAGACGCCGAGACCGCCTGCTTCCTCATGGTGGTCTGCAAGGTCGACAGCGCGATCACACGAGTCCCGTCGCCCGACACCGCGATGTCCCGCACAGCTGACGTCGCGATCAATGGCTTCCCAGGGGGCGACCCCGCGATCTCACGGGCAGTCCGGGGGAAGATGCTCGGCGGGCCCCAGGTCTGGCCGCCGTCGGTGCTCGTGGCAGAGTCGTAGCCCACGACCCGGAAGTCCTCGCCCTGTGGCACTTCCTCTCTCCACAAGACCGTCGAGGTCGAGCCGTCGTAGGACACCTCGACCGAGTAGGGGAAGTCGTCGTTTCCGTCGTCGCGGGAGATGGCTCTGGCGGCGCTCCAGGAGATTCCGCCGTCGGTGGAGGTTGACACGGTCAGGACGCAGGCCTTGTCCCGCTGTACCTCGCACGATGGGTCACCCGCGGCGGAGGCGAGCACAATGGCCCGCCCCGAGGCAGATACACCCAGCGCCGGGACGAACCCACCGTCGCTTATGTCCTGCCAGTCGCCCCACGTCGCACCCCCGTCGGTGGACGACCACAGGGTGACTCCCGTCGATAGGACGTCCGCGGAGCCGACCACATCTGTGTTGGCTGCCAGAAACACCGTCGCTGCATCCGCGGACGCGGCCACATCGAAGAGCCCGACGAGCCCGCCGAACACCTGCGAGAGCTGCCAGGACGACCCGCCGTCGGCCGTGGCGGCGGACAGCAGTCCGACACCAGAGGGACCTTTCCAGACGGCAACCGCGCGGGCGCCGTCGTCCGACATCACCAACTGGGGCGGATCATCGGCCGACTGGCCCAACTCGGCCGGCTTTGTCCAGGTGTCGCCGCCGTCGGCGGATGACGAGGCCATCACCCGCCAGTCATCGCCGGAGAATTGTGTCCACACGGCGACAATCCGCTCACCGTCGACCGAAGTAGCGATCTGCGGACGCTTGCCGCCGCCGTCGGACAACACCGTCAGTGCGGCCCAAGTCCGACCACCGTCGGTGGAGACGGCTGCGGCCACACGGCGCGACGACCATTCGGGGTTGCCCTTCGGCCACCGCTCCCAGGCGGCCGTCACCCGCAGACCGTCCGCCGATACGGCAACGGCCGGATAGATCGCCCGGAAACCGTTCGCGGAGACCCGTGCGGGAGCGGTCCACTTCCGGCCGTTGTTCGACGCGGATGCCTGCACCGCCCCGCGCCTGATCCACGTGGCCGTGGCCCGCCGCGCGTCCGAGCCGGCGGCCAGCACCGGGTAGTTGCCCCAGTTGCCACTGCCAGGCAGATCGGCGCTGTCGGTGACTTGCTTGGCTCCCCGCCATACCACGGCCGACGCGCCGGTCTCGGCCCCCGCCGAGCCCTCGGACCCTGGCTGGGCGACTTGTCCGGGCGCCGACCACGCGGGCCCCGCGCCCCCGCAGATCAGGGAGGCGACGACCAGCGCCGCACCCGCGCGCCATCTAGTTCCTCTGGGTGTGCCGAACATCTGTTCCCCCTTTGTTTGGGTGGAACCGGCGTCTCGCGCAATGCAATCGCTTCAAGCCGGGCAACCGGCCTATTCCGATGGTACCCAGCCGTACCACGGGTGGTGGGGACAGGCTCAAGCTTCGCCTTCCTCGACCGCAGCCGCAACGCCGCCCATCTGCAGGTATCGCTCCAGCCGACGCGCGTTCAGCGATGCTGACGCCTGGAGCGCGTCCCAACGCGTGAGCCGCTCGTCGGGACAGGCCGTCGCAGCGCTCCCATAGTGGGGCGGACGCGGCCGTCCGGCGCATAGTGTGATTGCCTGGTGCGGCCCGGTGGCCGACAGACGTGGTCCTACAGTCCGCCGAAACGGGCGAGGCCAGACAAGCACCGAGACTTCGAGGGGAACGAGACGTGCTCACCAGTGGTTCGACTGCATCTCGACCCAACTGTGCCCGACGCCTCGACGGGCGCCGGGCGGGCGTCCGACGGTGACATCCCGCTGGGCAGGCGTGCCTGTCACGCGGCGAGGTGGGCTTCGAGTTTGTCGAGCGCCATGTTCCAGCCCGTTGCGCCGGGCGAGTCGGCGGGGACACCGGCGTGGGTCATCACTATCCGGGTGCGACCATCGAAATCGTCGAGTTCGACGGTGACCTCGGTGACCTCGGGGTGGTCGAGCGGCATGCCCATCGCCTCGGGTGACACGAGGTTGCCGTCGGAATCCGACATCGACTCCGTATACCTGAGCAGCGTCGGCGGATCGACCACACGGTACTCGCCGACGAACCACACCTTTCGGTCGCCGTCGGGGGTCTGCATCTGCATGCAGAAGTGGCGCCGGCCGCCGACCCGCACGTCCATCTCCACAACCGGGACCGTTGCCCCTGTCGGGCCGTACCAAGCGGCGAAGTGCTCAGCTTCTGTCCACATCCGCCACACGAGATCGACCGGGGCGTCCAGGATGCGTTCGAGGGTGACGGACTCAGAGACGGTCATGATTCGGTTCCTTCCGAGGTTGGCTGGATGAGTTGGAGATGGTCGCTGAGACGGTCGAACCGCTCCTCCCAGATGGGCCGGTACTGCTCCGCCCAACCGGCTACGTCGGCGAGCGGGCCGGGGTCGAACCGGCACGGGCGGAACTGGGCGTGGCGGCTGCGTTGGATCAGACCCGCTCTTTCGAGCACCTTGATGTGTTTCGAGATCGCCGGGAGGGTCATGGCAAACGGTTCCGCGAGCTCGTTGACGGTCGCCTCCCCCTGCGCCAGGCGGGCCAGGATCGCTCGCCGGGTGGAGTTGGCGAGCGCGGCGAAGACTACGTCGAGCCGTCCTTCGTCCAAGGGATGATCGAGCGTGAGCATCTTGAGGGCAGTTTCCCTACTGGTTTATTAACTGATTTGGAAACTACAGCGGGGCGACCTCGCTGTCAAGGTCGGGGCAACCAGTACAAGGAACTGCTGCGATAGCTGCTTGCCAGCCCCAACGAGCCGAGGCTGATCCGCAAGCGACTCTTCAAGTCCTACACAGCCTGCGCCGCTCAAAGGAACCGAGCCGGTTTCTCTCTAGCCAGCGAGCCCTGTGGTGCCGGGGTACAACGCTTCCAGCAGGGTGAGTTCCATGAGCGACGCAACGTCCCCAGACGAGTTGACCGCCATGACGACTATGGCGCCGCTGTCCTCGTTGCGCATGGCCAATGTGTTCCAGCCGGGAATCTCGCCCGTGTGGCCGACCCAGGAACCGGTCTTCAACAGTCCCAACCCGTAATCGGCGAGCCCCCTGAGCTGCTTCAATGGCGCGAACTCCAAGCGTTCCGGCTGCAACGACTCTGGCAGTTGAGCTGAGCCGAAGTCGGCTGCCGCCCAGGTGGCCAGGTCGTCGATGTTCGAGGACATGATCCCCGCGGCGCCTCCCCAAGATGCCGTCCAGTCCGTCACATCCGTGTTGGGTTCCAGCGTGCCACCGCCGGTGGTCAGTGGTGCCACACCTGTCGCAGTCACATACCCACGGAGGAAAGGCTTCTCAAGACTCGTGTCGTCGGCCGGCGGGTAGGTTGTCCTGGACAGCCCATAGGGTTCGAGAAGCTCCGTCGCAATCAGTTCGGGCAGGTCTCTACCGGTGATTTCCTCCAGCAACTCGCCCAGGACGATGTAGTTCGTGTTGCTGTAGTCCGCCGTTTTCCGCCCGGCGCGTTCGACCTCTCCGGATTCCATCGCCGTGTCGATTATCTCCTCGGCCGTCCATGTCTTGGTGGTGACGGTTGCGTCGCTCGCCGCCCGGCCCGTGACGGCCTCCTCGAAGTCCGGCAGACCGCTCCGCATGGCCAGCAACTGCCGAATCGTGACCTCACCGATCTCGGGGTGGGTTTCGGCAAGTTCGGGAAGGTGTTCGCCGACCGGGGAATCGAGGTCCAGCGAACCGTCGGCGACCTGCTGGAGAACCAAGGTGGCGACGAACGTCTTCGTCACGCTACCGATCCGGAAGCCGTCGTCAAGTTCGGCTTCCTCGCCGGACTTGAGGTCGGCCTTGCCGTGGGCCGACGCGTACACGCCCTGAGCCGGGTCCCACACACCGATCAGCAATGCTGGCGCTTCATCGCCGGCCTGCTCCAGCGACGCTCCGACAGTCTCCTCGATCTCTGCCGCCCTCTGTGCACCCATCTCTTCGGATGGAAGTTCGACTGCGACCGGCGCCACCGAGGAGTCCGGATTGGCCCCCGCACCGCCCACCTCACCGCCCGTCGAGCATCCGGCCAGAAGTACCGCCGCTGACAATCCTGTCGCACCGAACAGAATCAATCGGCGGCGCAAGGACTGCTGTTGAACGTTGAGCCTGAGCATGGGGCGAGGGTACCGGTCGCAGGGGCGGCCTCCACGGCGCCAACCGCTGCGGGCGCATCGACAGCCTCTGGCTGGACGAGAACGGCAGCCCCGTCATCTCCGCTTCTCGCGGCTGGGCTGTACCCGTTTCGGTTCGCCCGGCATCTTGGGGTACTCCGGCGGGTAGGGCAGGTCTCCCAGTCCATGGTCGGCCTTGTCGCGCTCGAAGAGCTCGAGCGCGGGAGTCAGATCGAAGGCCTCGTCGTCGATGCCGCGCCAAGGGTCGCCGGACTCCACCAGGCGGCCTGGAACGGTCCGCACGGTGAAGTCCCGCGGGTCGACCTCGGGCAGCTCCGCCCAGGTGACCGGTGTGGATACGGGAGCGATGGGTCTGGCGCGCACCGACCACGCGGCGGCGATAGTGCGGTCGCGGGCGTTCTGGTTGTAGTCCACGAAGACGGTCTCGCCCCGTTCCTCCTTCCACCAGTTGGTGGTGATGCGGCCTGGCGAGCGGCGTTCCAACTCCCGGCCGATGGCGATAGCGGCGTGGCGCATGTCGGTGAAGGTCCAGCGGCGTTGGATGCGCACATAGACGTGGACGCCCCGACCGCCGCTGGTCTTCGGAAACGCCGTCCAGCCCCATTCCGCCATGAGTTCCCTGGCGGCCTGCGCCGCCACCACCGCGTCGTGGAAGTCGGTGCCGGGCTGGGGGTCGAAGTCCAGCCGGAGCTCGTCGGGCGTCTCCGGCTCGTCGCGGCGTACCGGCCAGGGATGCAGGGTGATCGTTCCCAGCGTCGCCAGCCACACGATGACCGCGGGTTCCGTGGGGCACACCTCGTCAGCGGTGCGGCCGCTCGGGAACGCGATGCGGCATGTCTCCACATACGGTGGCGCTCCCTGCGGCACCCGCTTCTGGTAGAAGGCCTCCCCCTTGCGGCCGTCGCGGGTGGCCATGCGGACGTCGGGCAGCACCCCGGTGGGCCACCGTTCGAGCGTGGTCGGGCGGTCCCGGATCTGCCGCAGCACGGCCTCGGCGACCGCGGCGTAGTAGCCGACCACGTCCCGCTTCAGCAGGCCGGCCTCGGGGAAGTAGGGCCGGTCCGGGTTGGAACAGCGCACCTCGCGACCACCCGACTCGAAGAAGACGGGGTCGCCCCACTTGGATGGCACACAGCGACGGTATCGGGATTAGGGTGGGTTGACATGAGCAGAGAAGTTCCGGTCACCAAGACCGACGAGGAGTGGCGCGCGCTGCTGACTCCCGAGGAGTATCAAGTCTTGCGCCAGGCGGGAACCGAGCGACCATTCACCGGCGAGTACCACGACGACCACACCGAGGGTGTCTACACCTGTCGTGCCTGCGGCGTGGAGTTGTTCCGGTCCGACCACAAGTTCGACAGCCACTGCGGTTGGCCCAGCTTCTTCACCCCGCTCGCCGGCGATGCCGTGATCGAGATCGAGGACCGTTCACTGGGCATGGCTCGGGTAGAGGTGCGGTGCGCCAACTGCAACTCCCACCTGGGACACGTGTTCTCAGGCGAGGGCTACGACACCCCCACCGACCTGCGCTACTGCATCAACTCCATCTCGCTGCGACGTGTGCCGAAGTCGGAGGACGCCCCCAACAACAGCCCCGATATGGCCCCCGACACGCCGTGATTCCGGCCCCGGAGGGGCCATCTTGGGGCAGATGGGTCAGCCGGCGTTGATCGCGACGACGCCGATCATGGCGACGGCCACCCCGATGTACTGGGCAGCGGCGAGGCGTTCCTTCAGAACCGCCCAGGCGAGGATCGCTGTCACCACCGGGTAGAGCGATCCGAGCACCGAGACCACCGACAGCAGTCCGGTTTCCGAGGCGATGCCGAATGTGAGGTTGGCGGCGATGTCGAACGTGCCGATCGCCAGAACCAGGCCGATGTCGCTGCGCTGCAGGTCGCCGGTGCTGCGTTTGATCAGGGCCCCGGCCAGGATCAGCACGGTGGCGCCGGTTCGCTGCACCAGCAGGGTCATCACCGTGCTGGTCTCGGCGCCGTAGGACAAGAAGACGTAGAACGACCCGAAGCCCAGGGCCGCCCCCAGTGCCAAGAGCACCGGCCGGACCCCGGTGGCCCCGCTGACCTCGGGTCCGCTGGCCAGCACCACACCCACGACCGCAAGCACGATGCCCATGTATTGCACGGGCGCGGGCGTCTCCCCGGACAGCAGCCCCACCGACAGCGGCACCAGCACCCCGAGCGCGGCGATCGGCGAGACCACACCCATGCGGCCCGACGCCAGCGCGGTGTAGAACATCAGCAGGCCGCCCAGGCCCGCGAAACTCGACAACAGCCCCCACAGGACGTAGTCGCCCCACCCCACCGACCAGGAACCCGTCACGGTGGCAACGGCCAGCATCACGACCAGCCCGACCGCCTGCGTGGATCCGGTGACGGCGAAGACGGACCGGCGCCGGGACAGCCACCCGGCCATGAAGTCGCCGGTCCCCCACAGTGCGCTGCTGAGCAGCGCGAGCAGGGCGGACACTCAGGCCAGCGCTGAGAACAGGTCCAGCGGTTCGCGGCGCCGCCCGGTGTAGAAGGGGATCTCCTCGCGCACATGGCGCCGAGCCGTCGAGCCGCGCAGGTGGCGCATCAGATCCACGATGCGGTGCAACTCGTCGGCCTCGAAGGCGAGGATCCACTCGTAGTCGCCCAACGCGAACGATGCGACCGTGTTGGCCCGGACATCGGGGTAGCCGCGAGCCATCTGACCGTGCTCCACCAGCATCGACCGGCGCTCCTCATCGGGCAGCAGATACCACTCGTAGGAGCGCACGAAAGGGTACACACACAGGTAGTCCTTGGGGTCCTCCCCCGACAGGAAAGCGGGTACGTGGGACTTGTTGAACTCGGCGGGACGGTGCAGGGCCATCTGCGACCAGACGGGTCGCAGCTGCCGGCCGATTTCTGTCCGCCGCAGGCTGTGGTAGGCGTCTTGCAGGTCGTCGCTGTCCGGGCTGTGGGCCCACAGCATGATGTCCGCGTCACCCCGCAGGCCGCCGACGTCGTACCAGCCTCTGACCGTCACGCCCTCCACGGCCGCGACAGCCTCCTTGACGGCAAGGTCCGAAGCGGGAAGCGGACCTTGCGCACGGTAGACGCTGATCATCATGTAGGCGATGGAGTCGTTGATCTCCCGAGCCTTGCGGGCGGCAGTCATAGTGGGCCGAGTCTACCCGGCAGCCGCAGCCGCGCCATCAGCCCGACGGGCCATGACCCGGCGGGCGACCGTCTGGGCAGAACCGATGACGGCTGCGACGCCCACACCGTCGAATGCCGCTCCGCATAGTTCCAGGCCGTCGATGCCAGAGATGGACGAGCGAATCCGCTCAACCCGGCGCACGTGCCCGGTGGCGTACTGCGGCAGCGCGTCGTGCCACCGGGTCACCCGGTAGTCCAGGGGAGCCCCGGCGATACCCACCGCCTCGGCCAGATCCGCATGGACATCGCCGACGAGGTCGCGGTCGTCGCGGTCGACGACATCCTCCTCGCCCAATCGGCCCACGGACGCGCGGATCATCACCATCGCGTCCTCGCGTGGCCGGCGAGTCCCGGCGGCACGGGCGACCCAGTCCCATTTGTTGCTGGCGTAGTTGGCGGCCTTGATGGTCCGGTCCTCGCTCTGCGGCACCAGGAAGCCCGAACCGCTCATCGGCGCCACATCGCCGGCCCGGTAGGCCATCGTCACCACGGCCATGCTGGACATGTCGATCAGCCCGAGGTCGTTCGCGGCCGGCGGGCAGATGTGGGTCAGCAGGTCGGAGGCGATATGCGGGGGCAGCGCGATGATCAGCTCTTCGGCTTCCAGCACCTCTTGACTGTCCACCGAGTTGACGATCACCCGCCAGACGTCATCGACGCGGTGGACCGATCTCACCGCGGCGCCGGTTCGCACCGACACCCCGCGCCGGCGCAGATCATGGGCCACCGCACCGGGCAGCCGGCCCACTCCCCCGCGCAATCCGGCGAAGACGGGTCCCTTGCGGGCGCCGGCCGCGCGGCTGCCGCCGGCGGACGTGCGTTCCGCCGCACGCAACAATGAGGACTCGCCGCGCAGTTCCCGGAAGAGCGCGGGAACCGTGGCCGCCAACGACAGCGCATCCGCGCGACCCGCGTACACCCCGCCGAGCAACGGCTCCACCAGCGTGTCCACCACCTCGCGGCCGAGCCTGGATTCGACGAAGGCCCCGACCGAGACGTCGTTCTCGAATCTGGTCGCCGGCCGCCGGTATTCCAGCGGCATCTTCAACAGCGTGCGGTACGACAGCACCTTGGCGGCGGTCAACGCCCTCAGATCGGTCGGCACGCCCATGACGCTCGGCGGCATGGGGCGCATCCGGCCGCGGACCCACAGCGACGGCCGGGTGATGGCCGGATCGACCAGATCCCGTTCCAGCCCGGCGGAGCGCACGAGGTTGACCGCCTCGGGGCGTGCCGCCAGCAACGACTCGGCCCCCTCATCCACGGGGACTCCCGCCACTTCGCTCACCGCGAGTTTGCCGCCAACCTTGTCGGCGGCTTCCAGCACGGTGATGGCGAAGTCATGTCCGGCTTCGGTCGCCAGGGCGTCGGCGGCGGACAATCCCGCTATCCCGCCGCCGATGACGATGACTCGGCGGGGCGGTTGCCCGTGGTCGGGGACAACCCGCAGATTGGGCCGCGGCGCCCCTTCGGTGACACTCGCATGCGAAACGCTCATGGGGCCACCTTCCCATGAGAGGGCGAGTGGTGCGCAAGAGGTTGCGGCTTGATGGCGTGGCCCGCGGCCCGTGTCCCGCCGGCTCAGCCCGAAGGGCTGGGCTGGGTGTGCAGCCAGTCGACCAGCCTGGTGATCTCTTCGGGATCGGTCTGCGGCAACACGCCGTGGCCGAGGTTGAAGATGTGGCCCCGAGCGGCACGGCCCTGCTGCAGGATCCGCGCGGCCTGATCCCGCACGACCTCGGCACCTGCGAAGAACGCCGCCGGGTCCAGGTTGCCCTGGACGCTGTGCCGGGGACCTATGCGCTGGATCCCATCGGCCAGTTCCACCCGGTGGTCGACACCCACCACGTCGCACTGGGGCACGGCCATGTCGGACAGCAGCTCCGCCGTCCCCACTCCGAAGTGGATCCGCGGCACACCGAGGTCGGCGACAGCGTCCAGCAGCGTCCGGGTATGGGGCAGCACCCGGGCGACGTAGTCGGGCCGGGACAGGGCGCCCGCCCAGGAATCGAAGACCTGCACCACGCTGGCTCCCGCCAGCACCTGCGCACGCAGGAACTCGCCGCAAAGCCGTGCCAGCCGGTCCAGCAGCTGATCCCACAGGTCGGGGCGGGCCCACATCATGGCCTTCGTCAGGGCGTGCTCGCGGCTCGGGCCCCCTTCGATGAGGTAGGAGGCGAGGGTGAAGGGGGCGCCGGCGAAGCCGATGACCGGCACATCGGCGAGCTCCCCGGCGAGTGCGCCCACCGCCGCGGTGATGGCGCTGATGTCGCCCAACTCCCCCACCGCGCCGATGCCGTCCGCATCGCGGATCGGCCGGGCCACCACCGGGCCCACACCCTTGACGATGGTGACGTCGACTCCCGCGGCCCGCAGCGGCACCACGATGTCGCTGAACAGCACCGCGGCGTCCACACCGTGGCGACGCACGGGTTGCAGGGTGATCTCGGTGACCAGTTCGGTGGTGAAACATGCCTGCAACATGTCCCCGTCGCCGCGGACCCGGCGGTACTCCGGCAGCGAGCGTCCGGCCTGGCGCATGAACCACACCGGGACACGATCCACCGGTTCGCCGAGCGCCGCGGCAACGATGGGCGAGTCCGCGGTCGCCCCGCGCAACGGGTGATCGGCGGGGAGGGCGGGCGGCAATTCGCGGCGGGACACGAAACCCCATGGTGTCACGCTGCACCGCGGCGGCGGCATGTCGGGACTAGCCTGACTGTGTGCCAGCCGCCCGCAACAGCCAGAATGCCGCGCCCGAGGAGTTCACCGAGGCGCTGGAACAGTTGCGGGCCATCACCGTGCGACCCGAGATCGAACTGGCCGAGGCACCCGCGCCGCAGCGCCTCGCACCACATGCCCTCGCCATGACCGCCGACGTCGTGCTGGACGACGAGGACGCCGCCAGCGGCAGACTGGTGGTGCTGTACGACCCGGCGGGTCAGGATGCCTGGGAGGGCCAGTGGCGGGTTGTGGTGTTCGCCCGGGCCCGGCTGGAACCGGAGATGGCCGCGGATCCGATGATGTCCGACGTGGGACAGGTGTGGCTGGAGGAGGCCCTCGTCGACCACGGCGCCGCCCTGACTGCCTACGGCGGCACTGTGACCCGCACCCATTCCCAGCCGTTCGGCGCCATGTCGGGCCGCGAGGTGAGCGGGGATCTGGAGTTGCGCGCATCGTGGACGCCCCGCGACGGCAACCTTGCGCCGCACGTCGCCGCCTGGCTGCAACTGCTGGCCACCATGGCGGGCCTGGAACCCGTCGTCGAGGGCGTGACCACCCTTCACCGCTGACGGGGAACCGCCCAGCAGGAAACAACGCGATCGGGTTGGCATGGTGAGAACTACCCAACGATCGGGTGATTCTCGGAGGCCGGATGAGCACTGCGACTGTCCCCGCGCCGAGGCGACCGGCCCCCCGGCTTGCCGCCCTCATCGTGTCCCCGCTCGGCGAACACCGCCGCGCGTGGATCGGCAGTCTGCGGCAGGTGGGCGTCGGACGGGTCCTTGAGGCCCTGGGGCCCAGCGAGGCTGTGTTCCGCGGCCGCGCGGCCACCGAGCACGGCGTGTGCATCGTGGAAGCCGCCCCCCAGGACGGTTCCATCCTGGAAGCAATCAGGGAGTTGCGCAGGCAGGGATGGCTTCGTCTGGTGCTGGTCAGTCCGCGCGGCGACGCGAGCACCGTGCGGCTGTCATTGGCCGCCAAGATTCGCAGCCTCGTGGTGGCACCCCGCGGGGACGCCGCCCGGGGCGAGCGGTCCGACGCATCGCCCGGCAGCGGACTGTCCGCCGATCTGTCGGAGCGGGAGATCCAGGTGATCCAGTACGTGGCCAACGGACACACGAACAGGCAGATCGGCGAGGAGTTGAACCTGTCGGCGTTGACGGTGAAGAGCCACCTCTCCCGGGTGGGCCGGAAGCTGGGGACCGGCGACCGCGCCCAGATGGTCGCGATCTGCATGCGGGCCGGTCTGGTCACGTAGGCTCGTTCGCCTGATGGACACGGACACCACCGGCGAAGAAGCGGACGACGAAGCGGAACCCTCGGCGCAAGCACCAGCCGTTCTGACCGCCCCCGCCGAAGGAATCCCCGAGGTGGTGGCCTCTGACGCCGCCCTCCACGAGGCAGCCGCGGCGTTGACGGGCGGATCCGGACCGATCGCCGTGGATGCGGAAAGAGCCTCCGGCCATCGATACGACCAGCGCGCCTATCTGGTGCAACTGCGACGAGAAGGCGCAGGGACTCACATCATCGACCCCGTCGGCCTGGGTTCGACGCAGCCGCTGGCGGACGCCCTGTCGCAGGCCGAGTGGATCCTGCATGCGGCCACCCAGGACCTGCCCTGCCTGCGGGAAATCGGCCTGAATCCGCCGGGACTGTTCGACACCGAACTGGCCGGCCGGCTGCTCGGACTGCCCCGTGTGGGGCTGGCCGGGCTCGTCGAAGACGTCTTGGGCGTGGGGCTGGCGAAGGGCCACGGCGCCGCGGATTGGTCGCGCCGGCCGTTGCCCGAGGCCTGGCTGGCCTATGCGGCGCTGGACGTGGAGCTGCTCGGCGAGCTGCGCGAGGACCTGATCGAGCGGCTGCACCGTGCCGATCGGCTGCACTGGGCGCAGGAGGAGTTCGAGGCCCTGTTGGACTGGCAGCCCCGCGTGCAGCCGGACCCCTGGCGGCGCGTCCGCGGGATCAGCCGGCTGCGGGAACCGCGCGACCTCGCCGTCGCACGGGAACTGTGGACCGCCCGCGACCGGATCGCCCGCCGGGCCGACCAGCCGCCCGGGCGGATCCTGCCCGACGCCGCGATCATCGCCGCGGTGGGCGCCCGACCGGCCTCCCGCTCCGACCTCGCGGATCTGCCGGAGTTCCAGCGGCAGCGGCGCGCCATGGCCGCCTGGTGGAGTGCCATCACCCGGGCGCGCGCCCTGCCGAACGGCGAACTGCCGCCGCAGCAGCCCCCCGAGGAGATCCCGCCCCACCGCAGTTGGGCCAACCGCCGGCCGGAGGCCGCCGCGCTGCTGTCGCGGGTGCGGGCCGCGATCTCCGCACGCGCCGACGAGCTCGGCATCACCCATGAGGTGCTCATCCCCCCGGACGCAGTGCGGTTCGTGGTCTGGCACGGCGTCGGGCAGCCGCTGGACGCCGAGGAGATCAGCCGGCGGCTTGCCGACGCCGGCGCGCGCACCTGGCAGATCGGACAGGTCGCCGCGCTGGTCGCCGTGGCCTGGCAATCGCCGGAGTGATCCACGCCACACCGGGGTGGCTGTGTCGGCGAGGTTACTGGCGAGTAATATCGGTGTGACGTCCGCTGGCCGCCGCAGAGCGTCCCCGTTGATGGGAGTCCATCGTGACCCGAAATGTACGTTCAGTCGTCTTCGTCGACGGGGCCAGGACCCCGTTCGGGAAGGCCGGCAAGAAAGGGATGTTCGCCGAGACCCGCGCCGACGACCTCGTCGTCAACGTCTTCCGCGAGCTGCTGCGCCACAACCCGGACCTGCCCGCGGACCGCTTCGACGAAGTCGCTGTCGCCGCAACCACGCAGACCGGCGACCAGGGCCTGACCATCGGCCGCTCCGCGGCACTGCTCGCGGGCCTGCCGCTCACGGTCCCCGGCTACAGCGTGGACCGCATGTGCGCCGGCGCCATGACCTCCGTGACCACGCTGTCCGCGCCCATCATGGCCGGCATGTACGACGTTGCGCTGGCTGGCGGCGTGGAGCACATGGGGCGGCACCCGATGGGTGAGGGTGTGGACCCCAACCCCCGCTTCCTCGCGGAGAAGATCGTCGATCCCGAGGCCCTGCTCATGGGCAAGACGGCGGAGAACCTGCACGACCGCTTCCCCCATCTGACCAAGGAGCGCGTGGACGCATACGCCGTCGGCTCACAGGAGAAGACGGCCAAGGCCTACGCCAACGGCAAGATCCAGCCGAACCTCGTGCCCGTCGCCACCCGCAGCGCCGAGAAGGGCTTCGGGCTGGCCACGGTCGACGAGCCGCCCCGCCCGGGCACGTCGATGGAGAGCCTCGCCGGGTTGAAGACCCCCTTCCGCCCGCACGGCCGCGTCACCGCGGGCAATGCCGCCGGACTCAACGACGGTGCCACCGCGGCCATCCTCGCCGCGGAGGAGGTCGCCGACGAGCTCGGCCTGACCAAGAAGATGCGGCTGGTGTCCTTCGCTTTCGCCGGCGTGGCCCCCGAGGTCATGGGCATCGGACCGGTGCCGTCCACGGAGA
>JAQAZZ010000104.1:0-4192 GCA_032127075.1 Micrococcales bacterium
AGCGACGAGCTCGATGCTGTCCTCGCAACTGCCGCCCTGACGATCGTGCTGAGCGTGCTGCTGCACGGCATGAGCGCCGGCCCCGGCGCCGCCCGGTATGTGCGCTGGATCCGCCGCACACGCCCTGAGGTGGAACTGGCCGAATCGATGGAGCCCCGCGGTCGGGGGATGGCCATGATGATGACCCACGACGCCGCCGGACTCGCACAGACGCCCAAATCCGAATCCCCTTGATTCGGCCGCGCCTCCCGCTGCATCGTCAGGCGGCCACCACCCGCTCCAAGATCGCCCGGACATCGGCGTGGTCGAGCAGCGCGTTGTGGTTCGTGCCGCCCAAGGCGATGACGGTGACCGAATCCGACTGCGACGATCTGCCCGCCGCACTGTCGGGCCGCACGAGTCCATCGCCCAGCAGGACCGCCACGGGGCTGTCGGGGCTGCCGCCGAGGTATGCAGCGATCGCGTGATGACGCACATCGGCGGGCAGGGCGGAATGCCAGCCCTCGGCGAGATCCTTGATGCCACGGCTGCGGTGATGGCCGAGCTCAACCACGGGCGCGGCGGTTTCGGACAGGGCGATCGTGCGCAGCGCGAGATCTGAGACGCGCTCCAACGGGGCCCCCTTGTGCGGGGTGCTGAGGGTCACGACATCGGTGACCGCCTCCGTCCACCCGCCCTGCTCTCGGGACCGGTCCGCCGTCGGCGAATCGGCGCCGTCGGCATGGTCGTAGGCGGCCGTCGCGACTAGTCCTCCCATGGAGTGGGCCACCAACACGATCCGTCGCACACCCCCGGGCCAGCCGGCGACGAGGTCGGACATCATCCTGTGGAACAGGGCCGCGTTGTCCGTGATCGGCAGGCCCGTGTTGTACGTGACCGTCACCGGGGTGAACCCCGACGCGGTGCCCACCGCCAGGTACTGCGAACCCCACTGGCCGCCGTGGCCGCCGAGCCCGTGGATGAACACCATCATGTCCGGCCCGACATCTGCCCCCTCGTGGATCCGCCAGGACATCGTGGGGACGAGTTCGTCGGGAAGTTGATCGCCGAATGCCGCCGCCAACGCGGAGGCGGCACCCGCTGAACTGTCGTCGCCCACAAAGCTGGGCGCATCCGGTGGGGCGGTGCGTTCCAGCGCATACCCGACAGCGGTTCCGGCCAAGGGTGCTGCGACCCGGATGGTGCCATGGACGAAGGCGTGGGTTGCGTCCACTGCTCCCATGGGCGCGGCAGCGGGTCCGAAGATGGACAAGCCGGTGCGCACCCGCCGCCTGATCACAGCGCTGACACCCTCGACCGCGTCCGACACGCGGCTGACCGCTGCCGCTGTGCTTCGTGCCGCTGCTGCCCGTTCCCTGCCGTCCATATCTTCTCCGTTGCTGTAGGTGTTGCCGTCGTGTTTAGATTCTCCCCACAAGTCAAGTGTATTTCGACGTCACCCAACCGCATCCTCACAGCAACTCTTATCACTCCTTGATAGGAAATCTGTGTCGGTGGCCCTCGGCTGCATGCCGGCCATCCGATGACGACCACCGCGATGATCGCCCCGCCGAAGGTCGGGAAGACGTTGGCCATCCCAGCCGTCGTCGCGGGCTGCGGCTCACCGCCGCGCGCATCACCGCAACCCCGTCGTGTTCAGCCGCCTGAGACCCGGCTCATGGCCTCGGCCAGTTGCAGCTGCCGCAACTCCCCCGACTCCACCTCGTCCCAGGACACGGGCACGGCGGCGAACGGCTCAGCGGTCCCGCGCAGCGACCAGGGCGCGAGCGTGGTCTTGGCAGCCCGGTTCTGGCTCCAGTCGAGGAACACTCGGCCCGAACGCCGCGACTTGGCCATGACCGCAACAACGTCGTCGGGATTCTGTGACGCGAGGTCGTCTGCGAGGGTGTGGACGAATCCGGTCACTGCGTCGGAGTCCGGATGCGCCGGCAGGCGGGGTCCCCCGGCCAGGTGCGCGTATAGGTGCAAACCCTTGCTGCCGGACAACACCGCCGTGGCGGTGAACCCGTGGGCGGCCAGCGCATCGCGGACCAGCACCGCGACCCGGGCGCAGTCGGCGAGGTCGGCGGGGGCACCGGGATCGAGGTCGATCACCAGCCGGTCGGGCGCCAGCATGGCTCCCGCGTCGTCCACCCGCCACTGCGGGGTGTGCAGTTCCAGCGCCGCGTGGGCCGCCAGCCACACCAAGCCCGCAAGGTCGTCGCGGCCCAGCACGGGGAAGGTGGTGCTGCCGTCACTGGTCGGGATCTCCACGCGCCTGATCCATTCCGGTGCCCATGCGGGCAGGTTCTTCTCGAAGAACGACTGCTGGGCCACCCCGTCGGGCCAGCGGCGTCGGGTGATGGGCCGGTCGGCCGCCGATCCGAGCAGGTGGGGTGCCACGACCGTGTAGTACTCGATGACTTGGGCTTTGGTGGTGCCGGTCGCGGGGTAGAGCACTTTGTCCAGGTGGGAGATGCGCAGCGTCCGGCCCGCCACAGCGACCCGCACGGCGCGCCCGGCGGTGGGCGGGTCCGGCTGATTCGCGCGCGCCGGCAGGTCGGGGCGCACCCGCTCCACCACCGGCTGTCGGAACCGCCCGCCCCGGGTGAGGCCCAGGTGGCGGATCTCCACCGTGGCGGCGGGCTGCACCCAGCGAAAAGCCTTGAGGCGATCGGCCTCTTGGGGCTCGAGGCCGGCGACTGCGGCTGGACTTCCCGCCGGCAGCGCCTCGAGCTGCTGCAGCAGCACGCGGCCCTTGGCGGCGGACAGCCCGGAGCCGGCGGTCCCCCGGTAGTCGAATCCCCCGCCGGGCCGGGGCTGTGCGAGTGCCAGCGAGGCGATCTGGCCCCGGGTGCCGCGCCATCCCACGACAACTGCGTCGGTGGAACTGCGGTGGGAGTGCTTGACCCAGTCGGGGCTGCGAACGCCCGGCTGATAGGCAGAAGACCACCTCTTGGCGACCACACCTTCCAGCCCCTGCCGCTGCGTGGCCGCCAGGAGTGCGTCGGGATCCGCGAATGTCTCCGGGACCACCCACGGCCCTTCCGGCATCGACAGCGAGGCGAGGAGTTCGCGGCGCTGCCGGTAGGGACGGTCAACGAGGGATACCCCGTCAAGCGCGAGCAGGTCGAAGATCACGTACGTCACCGGTATCCGGTTGGCCAGAGCCGCTGCGGTGGCGCGACTGGTCACGCCCATCCGATCGGTGAGCCGCTCGAAGTCGGGAACCCCGGCGTCGTCGAGTGCCACGACCTCGCCGTCGAGGAGCACATCCCCGCCGAGCCCGCCCAATCCTGCGAGTTCGGGGAAGGCCGCGGTCTTGTTGCCGCCGTTGCGGCTGGTGAGGCGGGCGACCCCACCGCTGATGGCGGCGAGGATCCGCATGCCGTCCCACTTGACCTCATAGGTCCAGTCCTGACCGTGCGGTATCGGCCCAGGGGTGGCGAGCATCGGCCTCATGGGGCCATCCTGACGATATGCGCGCGATGTGGACGGGCTCTTTGTCGTTCGGGCTGGTCAACGTGCCGGTGAAGATGTACACCGCGACCGAGAACCACTCGATCTCCTTCCACCAGGTCCACGCTGCCGACGGCGGGCGGATCAAGATGAAGCGCTTCTGCACCGAATGCGGCAAGGAAGTCGCCTACGCCGACATGGCCAAGGGTTATGAGACTGAAGACGGCCGGCGCGTGATCCTGCGCACGGCGGAATTCAAGGACCTCCCGCGGGCGCCGAAGAAGGAGATCGAGGTCCTGGAGTTCGTGCCGGACGACCAGGTCGATCCGATCCTCTTCGACAAGTCCTACTACCTGGAGCCCGACGGTCGGGCTCTCAAACCCTACGTGCTGCTGCGTTCCGCGCTGCAGAGCACCGAGCGCACCGCGATCGTCAGGATCGCGATCCGGGAGCGCACCCAACTGGGCTGCCTGCGGATCCACGACGATGTCCTGGTACTGCAGACCATGCTGTGGCCGGACGAGGTGCGTGTTCCCGATTTCGAGTTCCTGGCCCAGGACATGGACCTGCGGCCGCAAGAACTGCAGATGGCGCAGTCGCTGATAGCGAACCTGAGCGCCGACTTCGAACCGGATCAGTACACCGACGACTACCGTGAAGCCATCCTGGCGCTGATCGAGGAGAAGCTGTCCGGGGGCGAATCGGTGCCGGTGACAGCCGACGGCGACGTCGCGGGCGGGCCCAGCCAGGTCGT
>JAQAZZ010000105.1:0-2925 GCA_032127075.1 Micrococcales bacterium
TACACATACTGGCTGGCAGCTGACCGGCAGACGCTCAAACGCATCAACCGGCTCATCGACGACGCCCTGCGCGACCCGGTCGCCGGGATCGGCAAACCAGAGCCGCTTCGCCACATGCTCTCCGGGGCCTGGTCACGTCGCATCACCGAGGAACACCGCCTTGTCTACCTCGTCGACGGCGACGACCTGATCCTCCTCCAAGCCCGATTCCACTACGAGTGACCGGCAAGCACCGGTAGGTCGACTCGCGGCAGAGAGACGCACCTTGTTGATTGCGTCTGCGGGCTTTGGCGGGAAGCGGCATCCGGCTGGGCGAGTGCTGGTCAGGGCCCGGTCTGCAGCGGCCGACCACTCCCCCTTGGAGCGTCGCGCGTCGGCGCGGCTCGTCCGCCCAACTCGTGGAACCGGGCCGGATGGGCAGCGAGGGGCCGGGGGGCGGTACATCCGGGGCTTTCGGCTCTGGTCGGGCCGGCTCCGCCGGGTGCATGCTCAGCGGTGAGGCCTACCGCCGACGCGGTATCGCACGCCGGCCCGGCAGGCAGCGGGAAGGTGAGGTGCGCGATGACCGGCCGAGGTGTTCTCCAAGAGGGATCCCCGCGAGGCGGGGGTGCTGGGCTCGGATCAATACCCGGGATTGGTGGCAGTGGGGGTCGAGGTCTGGGTTCGGCAGCGGGTTCGCCTGGAACGCTGGAGCGGCTGGATCGAGTGTTCGCCGCGCAGCGGGCGGCGGTGGAGCGTGACCCGTACCCGAGCGCACAGCAGCGCGTCGAGTGGCTGTCGCGGGTCCGCCCGATGATCGCTCGTCACCGCGGTGCGGTGCTCGATGCGTTGGACGCCGACTTCGGCGGTCACTCCCGCGAGTTGGCGGAGGTCACCGAGTTGATGGGGCCGTTGGATCGGGCGGCGTTCGCCATCGCGCACGTCCAGGGGTGGATGAAGCCGTCCCCCCGACCTGTGGATCGAGTCACTCTGGGCCGCTCGCGGGCCTATGTGCGCTACGAGCCCAAGGGCGTGGTCGGCAACATGGTGTCCTGGAACTTCCCGTTCGACATCGGTCTGGGGCCGACCATCGACGCCCTCGCGGCGGGCAACCGGGTCGTGGTCAAGCCGTCGGAGCTGGCCCCGGCGTGCGGGCAGGTTCTGGCGGCCATGGTCGCCGACTCGTTCGCCGAGGACGAGCTCGTGGTCGTCACCGGGGAACTAGAGCTGTCGCAGTACTTCGCGTCGCTGCCGTGGGACCACCTGGTGTTCACCGGCAGCGCCGCTGTGGGCCGGGAGGTCATGGGCGCGGCCGCGGCCAACCTGGTGCCGGTCACCCTGGAGCTGGGCGGCAAGTGCCCCGTGGTCGTGGGCGCGGACAAGGTGACCGACCGGCACACGATCACCAGCGTGGCCCGGATCAAGGTCATCAAGCATGGGCAGATGTGCATCAGCGACGACTACTGTCTGGTGCCCCGCGCCGCGCTGGATTCGTTCGCCGGGCTGGTGGTCGACTTCTGGCGGGAGCACTTCGCCGCCGACGGGGGCGCAGCGTCCTCGTGCGGCATCATCACCGACCGGCACGTGGGCCGACTGTCCGCCCTGGTGGCCGACGCCCGGGAACGTGGCGCGGCGGTGATCCAGGTCGGGCCAGACCCCGAGCCCGGGTCGAGGCGGATGCCCCTGTACGTCGTGGTCGACCCGCCCGTGGACTGCGCCCTGATGGGCGAGGAGATCTTCGGCCCGATCCTGCCGATCCTGCCCTACGACTCACTCGACGACGTCGTCGCGCAGGTCGGACGCGGCGGGCACCCACTCGCGCTGTACGTGTTCACCGACGACCCGTCGTTCGTCACCGAACTCACCCGCCGGACCCGCTCGGGCGGGGTGGCAATCAACAGCGTCGCCGGGCACGCCGTGCTTCCCTCCCTCGGGTTCGGCGGAGTGGGGGCCAGCGGGATGGGCCGCCACCACGGCCAGGACGGGTTCCGTGAGCTGTCCAACCCGCGCGGCTACTTCGCCCTCGGCTCGGGTAGTGTTACAAACGCGGTGACCCCGCCGTACGGGCCCCAGACCCGTGCGCTGCTCGACGTCGCCGACGGGACCACCTTGCAGCAACTGCGCTTCGGCCTGCCCCGCATGCTGCGCAACCGGCTGCCCGAACGGCTGCCGCTGCCCCGGCACTGAGCCCCGCCCACGCGAGCAGGGCGGTTGGAGCTGTGCACCTGGTGATGGACGGATCCCCCGACGGGCGCCGCGCTGGCTGCCACTTCCTGGGAGCCCGGGTATCTGCCGCGGCCCTCCTGGTGGTGGTGGGGGTGCCCATTCTCACCGGATGTCCCGGTGACGGCGGGGAGCGTGCCCCATCGTCACCCACGGCGAGCCCGCAACCCAGCAGCCCGGCACCAAGTTGGTCCGGCACGATCGTGCCGCTTCCCATCTACCCCAGCGAAACGGGAGGACTCGCCACGACGCGGCCACACGCGCCTGGTGAGCCGTCACCGACTCCGACGCCTCGGATCACCCCAGCAGAGCCCGGCACGGACGACTAACCCGACCGCACCCCACGCCTCCATCACCCTCTTCAGGTCCGTTGCTGCGAACAAGCCCGAAACAGCAGCGCGTTACGCGGCGCAATGACGCGGCTCAGAGTCGCCGTTTCTGACGCCTCAGAACCCTCAGACCCGGATCGAAGCCTGCCGACTCGACGATGCGTTTGGCTGTTGTCTCGCTGATCGCGGCTCAGGTCCCTGCCACGCCGCGGACTGGGCGGGACGCGACTTCCTCGGGCATCCGTTCCCGTGGAAGGCCCGGCGTGCGGACGGTGACCTTTGGACCCTTCACAGGAGTCAGATGAGCGCTGCAGAGTGGAGACAAGGGCAGCGGCACTGGTCAAGTGCCGCGTCCAGACGAACGAGGATGGTGACGATGTCCAGATCGAGCAGG
>JAQAZZ010000106.1:0-5057 GCA_032127075.1 Micrococcales bacterium
GACACCTCGCTGGGTGGCATTGCCGGGAGCGCGGAACGGGTGGCCCAATAAGGTGGAGACCTGAGCGATGATCTGGCGGGACTGCCGTACGAAGAGTTGAAGAGCCGGGCGATCTCCCTTGCGGAGAAGCGGCACGACATCGGTTTCTTCTACGACCTCTTCCGCCACACCCCGGCGGTCAACGCCACCGCCGACGAGGGCGGCTCCCTCGGCGAGATGTCCGGCAGCATCCTGGAGATGGTGCAGGCCGCCCGGGAGATGTTCGGCAGCGCACGGGTGGGCGACATGGAACCGCTGTTCCGGGCCCGCTTCGAGGAGTACCTGACGCAGTACGGCAACCCCTGAGCGCGAGCGGCTCAACCGTGCGGCTGGCCCGCTTGCTTGGAGTCCGACAGGATACGGCGGATTGCCTCCAGCGTCAGGGCCCGCGGCTGGCCCGCGTTGTCGCGTACCAGAACCTTTCCGCCGGGTGAGTCGAGCACCGCGATGGTGGCCTGGCGCAGAGTTGCATCGCCGGGTATCTCGGGCAGGCGATCGTCGGAGCCCTCGGCGGGATCCAGCAGCCCATCCTGCAGCGATGTCACCGCCATCAGTTTGATCAACCTGTCGGCGCCGACGAAGTCGGCCACGAAGTCATCGGCGGGGTGGGCCAAGATGTGTGATGGGGTGTCGTACTGGGCCAGGAACCCACCCTGCCGCATGACCGCTATCCGGTCACCCATCCGCACGGCCTCATCGATGTCGTGGGTGACCAGGACCACGGTCGTGCCGACTCTTGCCTGCAGGCCCAGGAACTCCGTCTGCAGGCTTTCCCGCGCGATCGGGTCCACCGCGCCGAAGGGCTCGTCCATCAGCATCACCGGGGGATCGGCGGCGAGAGCGCGGGCGACGCCCACCCGTTGGCGCTGGCCGCCGGACAACTGGTGCGGGAAGCGGTCGCCGAACTCATTCGGATCCAAGCCCACAAGGCTCAACACCTCGTCGGCCCGTGACTCCGTGCGCTTCTTGTCCCAGCCGAGCAGGCGGCACACCGTGCCGATGTTGCGCCGCACCGTGTAGTGGGGGAACAGCCCCACAGCCTGGATGACGTAGCCGATGTGCTGGCGGAGTTCCTTCACGTCCAGGCCGGTGACTTCCCTGCCGTCGATCAGGATCTCCCCCGCCGACGGCTCGATCAGCCGGTTGATCATCCGCATGGTGGTCGTCTTGCCGCACCCGGACGGGCCCACCAGCACACAGATCTCACCACGGCCCACGACCAGGTCCAGGTCGTGGACGGCCACGGTTCCGTCGGGGTACTGCTTGCGGACTCCGCGCAGAACTATCGCCGGATCTTCGCTAGCGTTCATCTCATGTCGCCTCTCGCTGCCGTGCTGCCGACGGAGGCCGCCAACCCTTGGCTCTCCTGGGACTACGTGACCTCCAACTCGGAGGAGTTGGTGGCCGCGGGCCAGGAGCACCTCGTCCTCACGGTCTCGTCCGTCCTGCTCGCCATGATCTTCGCGTTCCCGCTGGCGCTGTTGGTGCGACGCTACCGAAAACTCGAGGCGCCTGTCCTGGGACTGTCCGGCGTGCTGTACACGATCCCGTCGCTGGCGCTGATCTCGTTGCTGTGGCCCATCTTCGGCCTGACGCCCTGGACGGTGATCATCGCACTGGCGGTATATGCACTGTTGGTGGTGCTGCGGAACACGGTCGTCGGGTTGGACTCGGTGTCGGAGAACGTCGTTGATGCCGCCCGCGGCATGGGGATGGGCAAACGGCAGTTGCTGGCCAAAGTCGAACTGCCGCTGGCGGTGCCCACGATCCTGGCGGGCATCCGCATCGCGACGGTTTCCACGGTGGGCATGGTGACCATCGGCGCGCTGGTGGGCTATGGCGGCTTCGGAACACTGATCCTGTCCGGATTTCAGAACAACTTCTACCACGCACAGATCCTCACAGCGACGCTGTGCTGCGTGCTGCTGGCGGTGATGTTCGAGGTCCTCCTGCAGATCGTTGAGCGGATCACCGCACCCTGGGCGCGAAAGCAGATCGTCTGATGAGCGTCTGGGAGTGGTTCACCGATCCCGCGAACTGGACCGGCGAGAACGGCATCCCGGTCCGCACCTGGGAGCAGTTGGAGATCAGCTTCTTCGCGATGGCCATCGCTCTAGTGATTTCGCTGCCGGTGGCGCTGACGCTGGGGCATCTGCGCAAAGGGGTGTTCCTGGCCACCAACGTGGGCAATATCGGCCGTGCGGTTCCCACATTGGGCGTGTTGACGATTCTGGCGTCCATCCCGGAGATCGGTATCGGCAACCTGGCGGCGATCCTCGCCTTGGCCCTGTTCGCGATCCCGCCGGTGCTGACGAACACCTTCACGGGGATCGCGTCGGTGGACGATGAAGTGCGCGACGCGGCCAATGGCATGGGGATGGGCGGGTTCGCGATCCTGTCGAAGGTGGAGGTCCCCTTGGCCATGCCGCTCATCGCCGCCGGCATCCGCACCGCGACGGTCCAGGTCGTCGCCACGGCATCCCTGGCAGCACTAGTGGGCGGCGGCGGCCTGGGACGTTACGTGGTGGACGGATTCGCTCTGCAGGACAATACCCTCATCGTCGCCGGTGCGATCTTGACCGCGCTGCTGGCGATGGCCGCGGAACTGCTGTTGTCGTTCCTGCAGCGGCGGGTCACTCCGAAGGGACTGCGCCAAGCAGGCCAGGCGGAAGTGGAGGCGCAGGAGATCCCGGCGGCTCCCGCACCCGCCTGAGCCTTCGCGGACCCCCCCCACGCCAAAGGTTTCGCGGCGATCTTGGTTGTGGTTGGATTGCGCCATCACTCGAGCACGATGGAACACCAAACTCGCCCTGATGGCCGCCGCTGTTGTAGCCCTGGCCGGCTGCAGCTCGTCCGGAGACGACGCGGGCGGGGACGCGGGTGGCGAGGAAGTTGTCATCGCGACCACCAACTTCTCCGAGACCAAGATCCTCGCGTCGATGTACCAGCAGGTGCTCGAGGCCAACGGCGTCAACGCGTCGGTGAAGGAACTCACCACCCGAGAGGTGATCATCCCCGCCCTGCAGACGGGCGAGGTGCAGGCGACACCGGAGTACCTGGGCAGCCTGACCGAATTCCTCAACAAGGAGGCCAACGGGGCAGACGCCGAGCAGGTTGCCACCGAAGACGCAGCCGCCACCTACGACGAGGCTGTGCGGCTCGCCGAGCCGGAAGACCTCACCCTGCTGGAACCGTCAGCGGCCCAGGACCAGAACTCCTTCGCGGTGACCGGCGAGTTCGCCACAGCGAACAACCTGACAACTCTCAGCGATCTCGGGACGTACTCCCAGGAGTCCGCCATCACACTCGGCGGGCCGCCAGAATGCCCCAAGCGCACGTTCTGCCAGCTCGGCCTGGAGGAGATCTACAACGTCCAGGTTGACTCCTTCCTCCCGCTGGATGCGGGCGGACCCCTGACCATCCAGGCTTTGCAGCAGGGCAAGGTGGACACCGGACTGGTGTTCTCCTCATCCGGATCGGTGTCAGCCAACGACCTCGTGGTCCTCGAAGACGATCAGGGCCTGCAGCCGGCGGAGAACATCCTCCCGGCGCTCTACACCCCGGCAGTGACCGACACGATCAGCGAAGCCCTCGACTCGGTGTCCCAGGCGCTGACCACCGACGAACTGCAGCAACTCAACGCCGCTGTTGAGATCGACCGCCAGAGCGTCGACCAGGTGGCCGAGGACTTCCTCACCGAGAAGGGCCTGCTGTCCCAGTAGTCCGGTCGGTGGGGCGTACGGTTGCTGGGTCGCGGGGCACCCGGCCCCGCGCACGGCAACGTGGAGTGGCTCGAGTGTTCGCACGGTTCACCGTTGCCGTTGCCGCCGTGGTGCTGTTCGGCGGCTGCGGCTCCATGCAGTCGGAACCGCAGTCATCGCCCACCCCGGTTCCGAGCCCGACAAGCGGGATTGTGGTCGGCTCGTACGGCGGGGCGGCCGGGTTGATGTCGGCGAACGTCTATGTGGCTTCCCTCAACGCATCCGGGATTCCGGCACGGCTGCGGCCCCTGCCCGACCCCGCCGCGGCGGTGGCCGCACTGTCGGCGGGGCGCATCGACGTGGCAGGGCTTCCGGCTGACTCGGCGGCTGCAGCGCTGGGGGCCGGCTCTGCGGCGGGAGAGTTCGCCAAGGCGCCGCCCCGCCCATCCGCAACCCCCGCGCCCTCGGCCACCACCCTCGAGCAGACGATGGCGGTGCTGTCGTCGGCGGCGGCCGAGTCGGGGCTGTCGGTGCTGGATGCGGCCGAAGCGCGCGACGGGATGGCGTTCGCCGTCCGGCTACCGTTCGCCCGGGCCGGCGGCATCGACTCGCTGAGCCAGTTGGCCGATTACTCGCAAGACGAACCGCTCACGTTGGCCGGGCCGCCCGGGTGTCGCAGGGACCTCTATTGCCGCAACGTCCTGGTCTCCGGCTACGGAGCCGAGATCGACAACGTCCTGACCACCGTGGCCGGCGACGTGTCGGCTGTCGTGGCTGCTGGGGACGCCGGCGTCGGCCAGGTGCGCAGCACCGACCCTCACATCGACGATGATCGGTTGGTGCTGCTGGTGGACGACGGCAGTGCCATGCCGCCGGCGAACATCGTCGTTCTGACTGGACCCACGGTGGTACCCGGCCCCGCCCGCGACACCCTGAACCGGGTGCAGGGCAGGCTCACGACCGCCGAACTGCGCCGGATGGCTGCTGACGCGGGCGCGGATATGGACTCCGCAGCCGCTGTGGCCGCTGCGTGGGTCGCCACTGAAATCACGGATTGACCAGTAGCAGGGAGTGAAGGGGCCGTCGCAGCCCACACGGGACCGGGGTTGTCAACGTTAGGCGTTTCACGCTCGGCCACCCCGTCGTAGCGGTGAACAGCCCGAGGCGCCTATTCTTCCGATCGCCGCACCGGGCGGTGCGGGGGACGGGGTGTCGAGATGAGCGTCCGGATTCTGCCGGAGGGCGCGCGGCCCGATGGCGGGGAGGACCCCGACGAGGAGGTCCGCAGCCTCTTCACTGCTGCCGAGGCCCCCACCG
>JAQAZZ010000107.1:0-19662 GCA_032127075.1 Micrococcales bacterium
GCACCGAGGCCCGCCGCGCCGCCGCGCGCATCGCCCGCCGCATCGCCGGACCCGGCTCCCGCCGCATCGACGACGCCGCCGCCGCCGGCCGGCGGGTGGAGGTCCGCCACGACGGGCACGGCATGTCGCGGATCATCGCCGCGGTGCCGTCGGTCGACGCCGCCCGCATCCACCGCCGCCTCACCGCCCTCGCCCACGGGCTGCACGACCCCACCCGCACCACCGACCAGAAACGCGCCGACACCCTCACCGACCTCCTCCTCGGCACACCCCCCGCCCCCGGCACGGCACACCGGCCGGGGGACGGCCGCGGACCGCGGCCCCCCACCGCCTGCCCGGACTGCACCGGCGGGGCCTGCGGCCGCTGCCACGCCCCCGGCTGCCGCGGCTCCTGCGGCACCCCCACCTGCACCGCCGACCCCCGCCCCGGCGCGGTGCAGGTCAACGTCGTGGTGACGCTGCCCACCCTGCTGGGCCTCGCCGACGACCCCGCCGAGGTCCCCGGCGTCGGACCCGTCGGCCCCGACCTCGCCCGCACCCTGGCCGCCGACGGCGCCTGGCGGGCCTGGATCACCGACGCCGCCGGACAGGTCACCGCCACCGGCACCCGCAGCTACACCCCCGGACCCGCCCTGGCCCGCCTCGTCCGGGCCCGCGACCCGGTCTGCCGGATGCCCGGCTGCACCCGACCCGCACAGCAGTGCGACCTCGACCATGCCGTGGGCTACCCAGAGGGCCCCACGACACCGCGCAACCTCGGGCCGTTGTGCCGCCGCCACCACAACCTCAAAACCCACCGAGGCTGGCGCCTCCACACCACCCCCGACCCCCACGACCCCCACAGACCCGGCGGCTACACCTGGACCACCCCCGCCGGCATCACCATCCACGACCAACCCCCACCACCCCTCGACACCGGACCCCCACCACCCCCCGGCACCGGACCTGCACTGCGCGGCGGCTAGTCATCGACGAAACGCTTGCGGAACTCGGTGGAGACGGCATCGCCGGCCGCGCCTACCAGTGATCCGACGATCGGGTTGACGACGAGGGCCATCACCGATCCCGCTACGGCTGGGGCGTGCTTGAGGAACCAGTTGCGGACCCGCTCCATCGTGCTGATGTCGGGGGTGTCAGCGGTCACCGCCTGTTCCAGCTGGTCGAGCTTCTCCGGCGCCTCGGCGGGCACCTCCGGGTCCTCGGCCAGTTGGGCGCGCAGATCGGCGAACTGCTTCTTCAACTCCGCCAGATCCTGCGCCGATACTGCTTCGGCCCCCGAGGTGACGGTGCTGGTCTGGGCCACCGTGTGTCCGATGGCGATGTTGCCGCCGCTGACGTTGCTGACCGTGGCCGAGACCGATTCGTCGTTGGGTCGTTGGGTGGGCATGGTTGCTCCTCACTGGATGTCGGCGGTTTCCGGGGTAGGCGGATCGGGCGGAATGGGCGTGGGGGTCGCGGACCGGTTCGGCGACTCCGACTGGGTAGGTGACGGCGACTGGGTAGGTGGCGGCGACTGCGTGGGTGACTCGGTCCGGGTCTGCGTCGGTGATTGCGACTGCGTGCGCGTGGGGGAGCGATTCTGCCCTTCGCCGACGGGGAAGATCTCGGAGTCGTCGGAATCGCCGGCAGTCGTGGCGATATCGGCAGACACGGCGACACTCTCCGATCCTCTCGGCACCAGGGACACCTCAAAGGGCTGGCTATCCGTTTCATCGAGGACGCCCAGCGGACAGACCAGGAGTCCGTCGCGGGTCCCCTCGCAGCCGTCAGCCCTGACGCGTGCGGCATCTTGCACCCGCACCGACAGTTCGCCCCCCTGCCCTGTGGGGCCCTGGACGGTTATGTCGACGGTCCCTCGCTCGTCGGCAACCAGCGGTGACGAGGGCCCGACCACAACTGACGGCGCGGCAGTCGAGGGAGCGCCGCTCAGCAACAGCCACCCCGCCACGACCAGGGCGGCGATGACGAGTCCCCCGACGAGCACCAGCGGCCATCGGGTCGCCTTCTCCGGCTCCGGTCCACCCGTCGCGGGCATCACCTCGGTGCGGGGCAACACTTCTGTCGGCTGTTCGTCGGTGGCAGCCGACCGGTACAGACTGTCCGGCTCCCGCATGGCCTCCGCAAGGTGCTCTTGGGCGAGGGTTCGCGGTGCCAGCATGTCCGCGCGCACGTCGAGCTGGTGCTGGAAGAAGGCCGCACTCGCCCGATCGGACGCGGACCGGGCCGCCATCAGACCGTCCTTCAGGATGGCCGCCCAGGCGCCCCAGTTCCCGGCCAGCGCGAGCATGCCCTCCGTCGCGGCAGCGACCTTCATCACCGACTCGTATCTGCCGGCAGCGAGGTCCTGCCGCGCTACGGCCAGCAGCACCGGAGCCTGGGTCGCGACTTCCTGCGGCCGCCGGCCCTCGTCGCGGGCCCATGCCACAACAACCCCGGCGGCGCGTTCGCGGTCCTCCTCCCGTGCCGCGGAGGTGTCCACCGGAGACCATCCCACCAGGTCGTCGCCCCGCGCCAAGCCGCGCGCGACCAGCCGTCGGACGATGGTCCCCGCGTCCCGCTCTTGCGCATACTTGGCCAGCAGCCCGATGCCTACCGCCACCCCGCCGAACGCGGCCAACGCGGTCAGCACGGACTTCTCGCGGGGGTCCAGGGTGTCCACCGTTGCGGTTTGCAGCGCCGCCCGGGGATCTTCGATCGTGGGGGCGATGTCCTCCACGACCGTCGTCAGGGTCAGTTCCCGGGCGGTCACCAGGGCGGCCAGCTGCAGCAACTCCAGCGGGATTCCCTCCAGCCCATCGGCGAGGCGTCCCGCGGCGGCGGCCTCGGCGGGATCCAACGGTCGGTCCATCGCTCTGGTCAGCAGGTCCACCGCGTCTTCCCGGCGCAGACCTCGAAGCGCAATCGGGGTGTCACCGGAGACCAGGAGGGGTTCCAGAGAGGCGATGGCGAACACCGAATTCGGCAGCGACTTCACGATCCGCTCGGTCTGGCTTCGATCCAGCTCCGTGTCATCGACGACAACCAGGAGCCGCAAGTCGCGCAGGTACCGCAGGACCTCTTCCGGGGTGGGCTGGACCCGCTGGCTGCGTTCCAGGCATGCGTCGAAGATGAACTGGCGGACGTCATCGACCGGCAGCCCGGCCGGCGGCGCGACGACGCCGTCCGGGGCGGTGACTGGTGGCGGCATACCGCACAACGCCCCCAGCAGCGTGGTCTTGCCGACACCGTGCGGTCCGACGATCTCCAGCGAGCGACCCTGGTCCAGCAGCGAATGGATGCGCTGCAACTCATCGTCGCGGCCGACGATGAGGCGCGGGGGCCGCAGCCCCCTCTTGATGGGTGTCTGGCGTTTGACGACCTCCAACGGCTGGGTGTCGCCCGCGACCACGACGGAGCCGCCCTCGGCGCTGATCTGCACCACGCGGTTGCCTACCGCGATCTGACCGCCGCTGACGTCGCTGACATGCGCCCCCACCGCTCCGGCCGCTGATTCACCGGAGGGTCCGGGCGCTCCCGCAGCCTTGCCTTCCTGGGACACATGCACCCCTTCCTGGGGGTCGCATTTTCACTGTATCGTCGGCGCACCTACCCATGCGGATCGAAAGATCATCGTCTGGCCGGGGCCCGCGAGACCGACGCAGGGGCTCACCCGGGCGTGGCTGTCGCGATCGTGGACAGGTATCGGTCGGACTCGTCGATGTCGAATTCAATCCACATGGGAAGGTGGTCGCTCATCCGGTAGCTGCGCCAGTCGGAGAAGCTGCGTCCGGGCTTGAGCTTGCGATCGGCGGAATAGTCCGATTCGTCGTCGATCCGGTACACGTGCTCGAAGAAGTCGAACACCCCGGCACGCCCCGTCGGAGTCATGCCGGTCAGTGCCCGCAGGTAGGCGATCTGGTCGTAGTGCTTGTCCTTCGAAACGTTGCTGCCGGGGATGGACTGCAGCGATGGGGGCACGACGAACCCCGCGTCGGCGAGAGCCTGCATGGTCACGTCGTCGCGGTTGAAGATGTTGAAGTCGCCGAGGACCAGCACGTTGCCCGCCTCCGGCGCTTGACCGGGCTGCAGTTGCGGCGCCACGGATAGTTTGCCGGCGTTCTTCGCGATGGTCCGCCCCAACGCGGTGATCTCGGCAAGTCGACGCGGATCCACCTTGACGCCGCGGCCGTAGTAGATATGCACCGTGATCAGGGTCAGGTAGGCCCACTCGGCCCGGAAACCGGCCACGAACGGGGAACGGGCGAACTGCACCGGCAGGGCATTCTCACTGCGCTGCTCGGGCAGGACGAGTTCCGCGGCCAAGCCGGTGAAGGCCACTTTGCGTCTGTCGAAGAAGTACGCCATTCGTTCGGCGTTGCCGGCCGAACCCAACGTCACGTCGGTGACGATGAAGTCCCATGCCCCGCCCATGATCCGCCGCAGCCGGCGCAGGGCGTAGAGCCCGTCTCGCACCTCCTGGATCGCCACCAGGTCGAAGCGGCTGAGGATCTCCGCGATGTAGTAGTACGCCTCGTCGGTCCGGTAGCCGTACTTGCCGGAGTCGAACTCACGGATGTTCCACGTGGCCAGCAGCATCGTCCCGCTGGCAGTACGGGCCGGTACCTGCTGGCTCAGCGCCGGCCGAAGCCGTTGCAGCCCCGCCACAGTGCGGACGCGCTCGCGGGGGTCGAGCACGCTCTCCAAGCCGTGGTAGTCGGGCATCACGGACTCCTCAGACGCCGGCGGATGCACCGCCTGGGCGATGTGGTCGCGTCAGGGTGCCCGCACGATGCCGACGCCGCGGTCGGCGGCATCCGCTGCCGGGTCGAGGGTTGCGGTGTCTGCCCGTGCCAGCAGATTCGCCGCCACATTGGTAGCGGTTGCGGGCACCGGGGCGTTCCGCAGCTGCTCCCACCACAGCGCCGCGACACCGGAAGCGTGCGGCGTGGCCATGGAGGTCCCGTTGAAACTCACGAGTCCACCGCCGGCTTTCGCTGACAGCACCCCCACGCCGGGGGCCGCGACCTGGGGGAAGGTGTTGGAGAACGGTGCGATGACCAGTCCGCCGGCCGACCGTCCGAGCGCACCGGTCGAGATGACTCCCTCCGCGGCGGCGGGCAGCGACACCCCGATCTCGTGATCGGGGTTCTGTTGCCGCTTGCTCTCGTTTCCGGAAGCCGCCACGACCACCGTTCCGTCCGTGAAGGCCTCCTGCCGGGAGATGAGCTGCATCAGGGCGTCGAACATCCTTAGGTTCCCGCGGTAGGCCTCCAGCGCCCGCGAGGTCGCCAGGTCGGCCGGCCAGCCGTTGTCCACGAGGCGCTTGACCAAGCCCGGGAAGTCGAATCCGAGGGACATGGAGATGACATTGGCGCCCTCCTGGACGGCCCACTGGATCCCCTTGAAGAGCATGTCGGAGCCGCCGCTGCCGTCGTCGCCGAGGACCTTGCCGATCCGCGCTTCGGTCACTCCCCGAGCGACGCCGATGCGGGTTCCGGCCACGTCGCGACCGAACACGGTGCCGGCGACATGGGTGCCGTGGCCCTGACGGTCACCGTTGCCGCTGCCCGAGAAGTCCTGCGCCACGATGTTGACCCCGGCGAACGCCGGGTGGCCGGTGTCGATGCCGGTGTCAAGAATCGCCACAACAACCCCGGCTCCGGTCCGCGACGACGTGTCGGCGCCGACCGCACCGATTCCCCAAGCCATGCTGCCGGGGGCAGGATCGTCGGCGGCGGCCGCACCTGCGTCGTCGTCGGCGACCGGTCGCACCAGCGACGTGGGCATGACGGGGGCGACCGCACGCACCTCCGGGGCGCGGGAGATGTCGTGGACTTCCCGTTTGTTGAGCACCTCGCGGTCCACCCGCGGTGCGGCGGGTGTCCCGCCGAGGTCGAGTGCGACGATTCCGCCGCCGAATGGTTCGTCGGTTCCCGCCCGGCTCATGTCGCGAAGGACGGTGTAGGTCTGTTCCATGGCTCCTCCTCCGGTCCGGGGGTCGCCTTATCGCAGCCTACGGCCCGTGGCGCACCGGATCCCGAACTCAAGAGCGGTTTCACGCGAACGCCGAACTACCGATCCTTGCCCGGAACGGGAGGCCTATGCTCGCACCAAGCCCTTCCGCAGGGAGTGACATGGCTGATGACAGCACCGCCAGGTTGAGCGTTCCGGCTCAGATGGCAGAAGTGGAGCCGCCGTCGACGGCCGGCCGTGCTGATCGGCCTCCCGATCTGGTGTTCGACTCGGTTGTCTCCGAGCCGTTGCGAGCCATTGTTCGGGTGGAATTGGGCCGGATCGGCGTACTCATCGAGATGCGGACCCCCGGGGGTGCGCTTGCGGCTCGGGAACGACTCAACTCCTTGCTGGCCGAGGTAACCGGGGGCCGGGAGGAAGTCGACGTCGAGCGCACTTCGCCCTATGCGACCGTCGCCCTCGACGCGGCAGAGATCAATGCGCTCGTAGAGCGCGACAGCATCGGCCAACCGGCCGAGGATGCGGTCAAGGTGGCATCGAACCCGGCGCCGCGCGGGGTCGTGTACCGACTGTGGCCCAACTTCGAGATCACCGGCATGATCATCCGCTCCGCGGAAGCCACGAAATGCCGGGCCGCCCAGCGGACCTTCGACGCTCGGGGCAAGGGCATCGTCTGGGCAGTCCTGGACTCCGGCATCCAGGGTGATCACATCCATTTCGCCAACCGGGAGAACACCACACTGCCCGCCGGGCTGCAGCACGAGAACTTCCTCGGCGTGGACTCCGACCCGCTGACGGACGAGAACGGACACGGCACCCACGTCGCCGGGATCATCGCCGGGGGTCTGGCGCGCGATGCCGAAGCGAGAGCCGTGGGCTGGTACCGGGACGCACGCGGCGACGAGCAGCGGAAGTCGATGACCGTCTCGGGAATCGGCGGCATGGCGCCGGAATGCAAGATCATGTCCTGCAAGGTGCTCCGACCGGATCGGACCGGGGACGTCACGGCGTTGCTGGACGCCCTGCTCCACATCCAGGAAGTCAACGAACACGGTCGCAACATCAGGGTTCACGGCGTCAACATCTCCGTGGGGCACATGTTCGACCCGCGCTGGTTCGCCGCCGGACTGACCCCCGTGTGCCGAGAGGTGAACCGGTTGGTCAAGTCCGGCGTGGTGGTTGTTGTCGCGGCCGGCAACACCGGATACGGGTTCGCCAAGGACCAGAACGGCCAGACCATCCGGCTGGGCTTCGACACCACCATCAACGACCCGGGCAACGCTGAACTCGGCATCACGGTGGGCGCTACGTCCTCGTCGCCGCACACCACCGGGGTTTCCTACTTCTCCTCCAAAGGTCCCACCGGGGACGGGCGGATGAAGCCCGACCTCGTCGCGCCCGGGGAACGGATCATCTCCGCCGCGGCGGGGAAACTGGCCGAGCAAGCCCGCTTCGCCGATCCGGTAGCGGAATACATCGAGAGTTCTGGCACATCCATGGCCGCCCCGCATGTATCCGGCGCAGCGGCTGCCCTGCTATCGGTGATGCCGGAGTTCATCGGCCAGCCGGAACGCGTGAAGAAAGCCCTGACATCGGCGGCCACCGACCTCGGCCGCCACCCCGCCTTCCAGGGGGCGGGCATGCTCGACGCCCTGCGGGCGCTCCAATCACTGTGAGAGGACCCCCGTGTCGATACCATTCGCTGCCATCGAGTTCACCAAGTCCGGCGCCGTGGCCGACGAGGCGCAGGTCACCGCTGCCCTGCAGATGCTCCACGAGGAGGATCCGTCCGATGTGCTGCTGCTGGCGCACGGCTGGAACAACGACATGGATGCCGCTCGGCGGCTCTACGACGAGCTGATGGCCGGGCTGGCGGCGCGGCTGCCTGCGGGTGCGGCTGACGACTTGGCCGTGATCGGGATCTTCTGGCCGTCGGTTCGCTGGGCCGACGAGGATCAGATCGCCGGGGGCGGAGTGTCGGTCGGTGACGACAGCACCGCGCTGTGGGCGGCGATCGAGGCGGCCGTGGACGACTCGGATGCGGCGGAGCGGCTCAAGCAGGCGGCTGGTGCGCTGGAGTCCGCCGACAACAGGGCCGCCTTCGTGGACCTGGCCCGCCGGCTTCTTCCCGGTGACGATGCCGCCGCCCCCGCCGAGGACGAGGACCAACCGCCCGCCACGCTGATCAGCGGCGACCCCGACGAGGTCTTCGCCGCCGTTCGCGACGCCGTCACCGGGTTCGACGACATTGCCGTTCCAGGGCCCGGAGAGTCTTCGGGCGCGCCGGGGATGGGATCGGATCTGCTGGCGGGCGGCGACATCCAGGGTGCAGGGCTCTTCGGGCAGTCGTGGGGTTCGCTCGCCCGGCAGGTCCTGAATACGTTCACGTACTACACGATGAAGGCGCGCGCGGGGGCAGTGGGCGCCAAGGGTGTGGCAGCGCTGATCGACCGGATCCACGCCGAGTCCCCCGACCGGCGGGTGCATCTGGCGGGGCATTCGTTCGGCGCCCGGGTCGTGTCCGCGGCAGCCGCCGCAACCACCAGCCCCGTCGCATCCGTCACCTTGCTGCAGGGCGCTTTCAGCCACTACGGCTTCACGCAGGACTACGCCGGCACCGGCAACGACGGGGCGTTCGTCCCCGCTGTGGCGGACGGGCATATCACGGGACCCCTGGTCATCACCCACACCCACAATGACCGCGCCGTGGGACTCGCGTACGCCATCGCGTCTCGGCTGGCCCGTCAGACTGGCGCGGGCATCGGCGACGAGAGCGACCTCTACGGTGGGATCGGCGCGAACGGTTCGGTGGGCGCGGGAGCAACGGCCACTCAGCTGCAGTCGGCGGACGCCCGGTACAGCTTCGCCGCGGGGTCGATCAACAACGTGCTCGCCGACCAGCACATCAGCGGACACAGCGATGTGACCAACGCCGCGGTGGTCAACGTCCTCGCCCACGCGATGGGTCTGAACCAGTGACGCGCCGACTGCACTGCGAATGAATCGATCACCCTGGGGAGTCGAGGCACGATCGGGGCGGAGACATTGCTGCCCACCCGCCGGACGGTCGAATGCCCATCGCGGGGATGCGCGCAGCCGCAGGGCCCACACTCGCCTACCGTCGCGGTTCCGGCGCGGATAGGGTGGGAGGCGTGAACAGTCCACGGGTATTGGGCATCGTTCTGGCTGGCGGCGCGGGCAAGAGGCTGCTTCCGCTGACGGCCGACCGCGCCAAACCGGCCGTCCCGTTCGGCGGGGCCTACCGGCTCATCGATTTTGTGCTGTCGAACCTTGTCAACGGCGGCCTGCACCGCATCTGTGTGCTGACGCAATACAAGTCTCATTCGTTGGACCGTCACATCACGACGACTTGGCGGATGCCCAACTTGGTGGGCGACTACATCACGCCCGTCCCCGCGCAGCAGCGGCTCGGCCCCCGCTGGTACACCGGCAGCGCGGACGCCATCTTCCAGAGCCTCAACCTGGTCTACGACGAAGAGCCCGACTATGTCGTCGTCTTCGGCGCCGACCACGTGTACCGCATGGATCCGCGGCAGATGCTCGAGCAGCACATCGAATCGGGGGCCGGGGTCACGGTCGCCGGGATTCCGATGCCCCGCCGCGAGGCGCACCAGTTCGGCGTCATCCAGGTGGCGCCGGACGGGGAGAGGATCGAGCGGTTCCTGGAGAAGCCAGACGATCCGCCCGGCATCCCCGGCAACCCGGAACAGTCGTATGTGTCCATGGGCAACTATGTCTTCTCCACGAAAGCCCTCATCGAGGCGTTGAAAGTGGATGCGGGCGACACCGATTCCATCCACGACATGGGCGGCAACATCATCCCCATGCTGACGATGGCGGGGGATGCCCATGTCTACGATTTCCACAAGAACGTCGTTCCCGGTTCGACTGACCGCGACCACGCCTATTGGCGCGACGTCGGGACGCTCGACGCCTACCACGACGCCCACATGGACCTCGTCAGCGTCCACCCCGTCTTCAACCTCTACAACCGCCGGTGGCCGATCCTCACATCACCACCGCCCCTGCCACCGGCGAAATTCGTGGAGGGCGGTACGGCCCACGATTCCATGGTCGACGCGGGATCCATCCTCGCTGGATCCCACGTTCGCTCGTCGGTGGTCTCCCACAACGTTGAGATCCGCCAGGGCGCGTACGTTGAAGGCAGCGTCATCTCCGCCGGTGCGCGGATCGGCCGAAATGCCGTCCTGCGGCGGGTGATCCTGGACAAGAACGTCATCGTCCCCGACGGCGTCCAGATCGGGGTCGATCTGGAAGGGGACCGCGCCAAATACACGGTCAGCCCGGGTGGGGTCGTGGTCCTCGGCAAAGGCCAACAAGTCGTCGGGACTGCGACGTAATCTGGCTGAATGGCTACCGTTCTGATCACTGGTGCAGCGGGTGGGCTCGGACAGTCGCTCCAGCAGGCCTTCCGGGGAGAGGGCTATGAAGTGGTGGCCACGGACGTCGAGGGTGCGCCCCACGTCTTGGATGTGACCGATCCCGATGCGTGTCGGGCCATGGCCCGGTGTCATCGACCCGACGTCTGGATCAACAACGCAGCACTCCTCGGTGCCGGAGAGGCTGCGTCGCAATCCGACTCCGAACTCGAGCGGGTCGTGTCGGTCAACCTTCTCGGCTGCATCAACGGGACTCGGGCTGCGCTCGACGTGATGCGGAAACGCGGGTCTGGCCACATCATCAACATCGGTTCGCTGGCCTCGTGGGTGCCCGTACCGGGAGAGGCCGTCTACGCCGCGACCAAGGCGGGGATCCTCTCCTACAGCCTCGGGCTGCTCGCCGAACTGAAACGGGAAGGGGAATCGGGTGTGGCCATCAGTGTCGTCTGCCCCGACGGCATGTTCACACCCATGCTCTCCCGTGCCCTCGACAATCCGCACATTGCGCTGTCGTTCAGCGCCCCCCATCTGGTGGACACCGACACTGTCTCCGCGCGGGTCGTCGGACTCGTCCGCCGTCCGCGCCGCGTGGTCAGCGTGCCGCGCTGGCGGGGAGCGATGGTGCGTGCCATGTCGGCCGCTCCCGATCACCTGCTCGGGTTGTCGAATATCTTCGGCGCCCTCGGCCGGAGGAACCAGGAGAAGCTGCGGTCGGCGTCGTCCGAACCGGCAACGCAACGCCATGGGCCTGGTTGAGCCGGGCGAGCGGCTCTGGTCAGTTGCCGGGAGGTGCGCCCAGATCTGAGCCCAACTGTCCCGGGTCCACGATATCGGCGGGGTCCGGGGCCGAGACATCCACAGCGACGCCGAAGTCGGTGAACAGGACTGAACTCGATTGGGTTGCCAGCCCGCCGTCGCCGTTGTCAACCGTCACCGACTGCACCAGTTTGATGATCCGGCCCTCGTCGTCCACCCACACGTCTATCGGAGCTTTGCCCTTGACCTTCGCCAGTTCCTGCTCGGCTTGCTTCTTGTCGGCGCCGGACAGGCCAGAGGCCGACAGGGCCGATGCCAGGTCGAGGCTTCCCGAGTAGTGCGTGGTGGCCACGCCCTCGACGTCTTCCGGGCCGACCTCGGCGAAATCCGCAACGTTGTCGAAGTTCTGGAACAGCGTGGCGGGATCGGTGTCGGTGATCCCGGGGATCGCGGTCGGCGAGGTGATCCACTTGTCCGCCACCGCCGGCATCTGCAGGTAGGTGGTGCCGTCGACCTGTCGGATCGACATCGTCTGGGTCTGCCCCGAGACGTCGGCGGTGATGCTCCCCTCGGCAGCCCCGTTGTCGAAGTCGACAATCGCTTCGCCCGTCGTGGTCATTTCTTGGTCGTTGGCGGAGATAGCAGCTTCTAGGCGGATTCTCGCCGTCTGTTCCGATTCCGTGCGCTGGGCGGCCTGTTGGATGGTCGCGGCAGCGCCGCTGCGGCCACTCGACTCCGCCGCTGGCGGGGACGATTCGGCCTCGGTGGCGGGCGGACTCGAGGCGCAGCCTGCCAAGCCGATCCCGGCGGCGGCGACAACCGCAGCCAGGGACGGGAATCGAACAGATCGCATGGAGACTCCTGCCGCTGTGGTCGTCATATCGTACGACGCCTTCCGAAGCACGCGGGTTCCCCGGGTCAAGTGGCAGTCGGTTCGTGACGCGAGGCAGTTGCGACCCGTCGGACCCATCAAGCCGGAGGACCGATCAGAAGGCGTCGGTGTCCACGACCGCCCGTTCGCTGATGCGCTCCGCGAGCCACCCGGCCACCTCGACGTGCACCGGATGTGAGGCGTAGTCCTTCAGCGCCTCGGGGCTGTCGTGCTCTGTGATCAGCACCACCTGGTAGGCAGCGGGCCCGTCGTGGTGGTTCGTGCCCACGCGCAGGCCTGTCAGCCCTGGGATCCGACCGGCCATCTGCGACAACCGGTGTGCGGCCTCTTCGGCGTCTGTTGGTTCGTGGAAGCGGAACATCACAACATGGGTGGTCATGGGACCAGTCTAGTTGCGCCGACCACAGCATCCCGCGCCGTGGTGTCCAGCACCGCGAGGTCGATCCGACTACACATCGTGGCGTTCAACGGCCTCGATGCCCCATCGGCCCTTGCTGATCGTGCGGTGCAGGACGATCATCCCGCCCGGGCTGAGCGGTTCCCGCAGCAGCCGGGCCTCGCTGCCTGAAAGGCTGTTGGCGAAAGGCTGCAGCAGCGTGGGCAGCACCGGCCGGTGCGAGCACACCACGATCGGCTTCTTCTCCCCTGCCAGCTGCACTGCCTGGGCGATCACCGCCTTCGGCCTCCGCACGGCGCCCTCTTCGCTCAGAGCGTTCTTCGTCCGGACCGCGATCCGGTTGGCGGCGGCGTAGGGCTTCACGGTGGCGACGCATCGAGTGGCGGTCGACGACACGACAGACTCGACGCCGAAGGCGCTGAGCAGCGGTATCAGCATCTTGGCCTGGGTGCGCCCGGGGCCGGTCAGTGGCCTGCGGTAGTCACGCCCGTCGAAGGCGCTGCGCTTCTCTGCGGCTGCGTGCCGCAGCACGATCAAGGGCCAGGTCCGCGGCGCCTTGAGCGCTTTGCGCATGAAGTCGGAGTCCCGGCTGTAGGTCAGCAGGCGATACGCCTGGTCCGGGGTCACCCACGTGATCTTGTCCACCTCGTCGTCGGGTGCGAAGCGGTTGTCCTTGCCCACCTGCCCCCGCCAGTAGTCAACCGTCTTGTCCCGGCCCATAGTCCGGTAGCGCTGCTGGCCGAGGGGGATGGACAGTATCGGGACGATCCCCGTCTCCTCGTCGCATTCCCGCACCGCGGCCGCCACCAGGTGCTCCCCACCGTCCAGTTTGCCCTTGGGCAGCGACCAGTCCTGGTGGCGCGGCCGATGCACCAACAGCACTTTCGGCTTGCTCCGCGGACCCTTGATGACAACCACGCCTGCCGCCCGCACAGTCGAATCGGCCATCAGCCACCGTCCAGACGTGTCTTGCGGTGCACCTTGACCACTTCGGGCCACAGCCGGCGGAATCGCCGCCGCAGATCCATCTCGTGCTCCACCTCGACGCCGTACAGCAGGCCCAGGGCAAAGCCGGACCGGGAATCCAGGCCGCCCCCGCCGGCGATGTCGGTGAGCGTCGCCTGGGCGACATGAGCATCCTGATGATCCCCGAGGAGTTCGGTGACCTGCGCCAGGGCGCGCGCCAACTTGCGCGCCTGCTTGCCGAATACCGGCTCGACCGCCTCGGCGGAGTAGCGGGCCTTCTTGGCGGCGATCCGCGCTTCATGCCAGGGCCGTGCCGGGCTGTCCTGATGCAGCCGGCCGACGTCCTTGGCCAGGCGGCGCCAAGCCTTGTCCACCAGTTCGGGCAGGACGTCACGGCACCGCCGCTGCGCCGCCGCGGTGAACTTCGGGTGCTGGACACCATCGACGAGGTCGGCCAGCAGTTGCTGGTAGCGCTCGCTGCGCATGGCGACCAGGGCGTGTGCGCGCGCGTCCGCCATGCGCCGGCCCAGCGCCGTATCGACTGCTGCCCGGGCCACCGCCGATTCTTCGTCGTCCAGTTCCGCCGCATGGCGGTCGAGCCTTTCGATCATGACCTCGGTATCTCGCACCGCGCCGAGTTCCCCGGCAATCCACCCCAACTCTGCGCGGAGGTCGCGGGCCCACTGCGCGTCCACGAGCGGGCCGAACGCTTTGAGTCCACTGCGCAGCCGCCGCGCGGCCACCCGCATCTGATGCACGGAGTCGGGCAGGTCGCGGCGGACCCGAACATCCTGGAGCAGCAACCTCCTCGCGTGACGCAGCAGGTGGGCCTGGACCGCCATGGCGGCGGGGTCGTCGGGTCCCGCCGTCTGCGGCTCGGGAACATCCGGCGGGTCCGCTGCGCGCGGCCCGACGGCGCTGGCGGCCTTGGATCGCGCCCCGGGTTCGCCGCCGGCGGCCACGATCGCCGCACACACGTCGTCGAGGAGTTGGCCCTCGGCGGCCGTTGGCGTGAGCGCCTCGACCTCGATCTCGCGGAAACGTTCGACTATCTCTTCCCCGTCCAGGATCGACACCGTGTCGTCCACCATCTCCAAAGCGGACTCGCCCTCAGCGTCCATCAAGACCACCGGTTGCCGTTCCGTGCGCAAGGTGACGATCGGAACCAGCGCGGCTCCCCGCGTCAAGGCTGTGACGAGATCCTGGATCGGACTGGGAACCTGCCCCACATCGCCCGCGGCCAGGGGCAGCTGCACCTCGTCGCGCACCCCCTCGGTCTCGCCTTCCACCGGGAGCTTCATATGCCAGCCCTCATCCGGACCGCCCTCCCGCCGCCGCAGCGTGATGCCCCAGCGGAACAGCGTGAGGTCGTCGGTGTCGTGGTAGACGGCTGTCATCCGCCGGGTGTCCTGCGGCTCGACCCCCCCGACGCTCGGCAACAGGGAGATGTCGGGCGGGCGGAAGAGAGCATGCACCCGGAACTTCCGTTCGGATTCGCGGTGCGTGCGCGGCGGAGATCCCGCCGGAGCCGCGGGGTCGCTCACGTGGCCTTCCCACGCTTGCCGGCCCTGGATTCGATCAGGTGGTCCTGCAGGTCGATCAAGGGTTCCCCGTCGGAGTTGCTGCTGCTGCGGGTCCAGGAGCCGTCCGGATTGAGATCCCAGGCGGATGTGCCCGGATCCATCGCAAGGTCGAACAGCGCGCCGATGTCCCGGACATGCTCGGGGTTTCCCAGGCGCACCAGCGTCTCGACACGGCGGTCGAGGTTGCGGTGCATGAGGTCTGCGGAGCCGATCCACGTTTCGGGTTCTCCGGCGTTGTGGAACTCATATGCCCGGGAGTGTTCCAGGAACTTGCCCAGGATGCTGCGGACCCGGAAGTTTCCCTCGGTGCCGGGAATCCCCGGTCGTGCGGCGCAGATGCCGCGCACCCAGATGTCCACCGGGACGCCCTGCTGCGCGGCTCGGTAGAGGGCGTCGAGGATGCGTTCATCCACGATGGAGTTGCACTTGAACCGAACCCGGGCTGGCCGCCCGTTGCGATGGTTGTCCACCTCGCGCTCGATGCGTTCGACCAGTCCGCTGCGGATGGATCGGGGTGCCACCAGGAGGCGGTCGTAGGCGGTGTTCATCGAGTACCCGGACAGGACGTTGAACAGTCGGCTCACATCTTCGCCCACCACCGGGTCGGTGGTCAGCAAGCCGAAGTCCTCGTACATCCGGGCAGTCTTGGGGTGGTAGTTGCCGGTTCCCAGGTGGCAGTAGCGGCGCAGCATGTCGCCGTCGTCGCGAACCACCATGCTCAGTTTGCAGTGGGTCTTCAGCCCGACGAGGCCGTACACCACGTGCACGCCGGCCCGCTCCAGTTTGCGGCCCCATTTGATGTTTGCCTGTTCGTCGAAGCGTGCCTTGATCTCCACCAGCGCCAGAACCTGCTTGCCGGCTTCAGCCGCATCGACCAGCGCGTCGATGATGGGGGAGTCGCCGCTGGTTCGGTAGAGGGTTTGCTTGATCGCCAGCACCTTCGGATCGGCGGCCGCCTGCTCCAGGAACCGTTGCACCGAGGTGGAGAACGAGTCGTAGGGATGGTGCAGGAACACCTCCTTCTCCCTCATGGCGTCCAGCACATCCGGCGGGGCCGCCGATTCCACCTCGCTGAGCTCCCGGCTCGTCCGGGGCACGAACGGCGGTTCCTTCAGGTCTCCGCGGTCCAGGCCGACGAGGGTCCACAGGGAGGTCAGGTCCAGGGGGCCCGGGACCTGCACCACCTCATCCTCGGACACCCCGAGTTCGCTGACGAGAAGCTCCAGGACGTGGGGGTCGATGGAGTGCTCCACCTCGAGGCGTACCGGCGGTCCGAACCTGCGCCTCATCAGTTCGCGCTCAAGGGCTTTGAGCAGGTTCTCCGCATCGTCCTCCTCGACTTCGAGGTCCTCATTGCGGGTGACGCGGAAGTTGTGGTGCTGCAACACCTCCATGCCGGGGAAGAGTTGGTCCAAGTGTTGGGCCATGACGTCTTCCAGGGGGATGAATCGCTGCGGGCCGACCGACACCAGGCGCGGCAGCAGCGGCGGCACCTTCACCCTGGCGAACAATTCGTTGCCGGTGTCGGGGTTCCGCACGACGACAGCCAGGTTGAGCGACAGGCCTGAGATGTAGGGGAACGGGTGGGATGGGTCCACCGCGAGCGGAGTCAACACCGGGAATACGCGCTTGCGGAAGAACTCGTGCAAGTTCTCCCGCTCCGCCACGCCTAGATCGTCCCAACGCAGCAGTTCGATGCCGTTGTCCGCCAACTGCGGAATCACATCGTTGCGGAAGCACTCCGCCTGGCGCTGCATCTGGCTGCGGGACCGCGTCCAGATGCCGTCGAGCACCTCGTTGGGCAGCAGCCCGCTGGCGGCCCGAACAGCGATACCGGTGGCGATGCGGCGCTTCAGGCCGGCCACCCGGACCATGAAGAACTCGTCGAGGTTGCTGGCGAAGATGGCCAGGAACTTGACCCGCTCCAACAGCGGGAGGCGATCATCCTCCGCCAGCTGCAGCACGCGATCGTTGAACTCCAGCCACGACAACTCCCGGTCCAGAAACCGGCCGTCCGGCAACTCGGGGAGCTCATCCGGAGGCACCTCAGGGGCAGTATCCCCGAGGATTTCGGGCTCGGCGGTCATGGCTCTGATCTTGCCACAGCGCAGTGACCCGTTCGCGGTGAAGCACCGTGGTCACCACACGTACTGGCTGTCGGTGTCTCGGTGCCGGAAACCGTCGCGTCGATACAGCCGGACCGCGCCGGTGTTGCTGGCATCGACGAACAGGTGCGCCATGCGCAAACCCCGGGATGCCAGGTGCGCCAGGCCGGCGTCGAGGAGGGCTGCGGCCAGCCCGGTGCCGCGGAATTCGGGGGCGACGGCGATGACGTAGACCTCGCCGGATGCGGTGCCGTCGATCGTTGCCGCCGGGTCTGTTTTGGTCCAGTGGAACCCCGCCAGCCGACCGTCCCGCTCGGCAACGATGAAACCGGCCGGGTCGTACCAATCCGCGGCCAGCCGATCGTCGAGGTCGCGCCGGGTCCACGACGACTGGTCCGGCAGCGCCGCGAAGGAACTGCGGTTCAGCGCGAGCCAGGCCTCCTTGTCGGTCGCCGGGTCGAAGGGCCGCAGCCGAACCCCGGTCACAGGTCGAGACCGGTGTTCCCCGGCCAGCTCCCGGGCCATGAGCCACAGTTCCCGGGCCGGCGCCATGCCCAGGTTGCGGGCGGCTCGCCCGGCCTGGGACCGTTCGCCGTGCGCCCACATCTGCGCGTGGGGGACCGCGGCACGCAGCAGCGCCGCGAGGCTCGTCGATGCGCCGGCTTCCCCGGGGTCGGCGGTGATCTCCACCACGGGCACCTCACCCGGCAGCATTCCCGCGTACGCCCTGCCGTGCGGCGGTTCCCAGAACCAGGTGGCGTCGGGGGATCCTTCCTGCAGCGCGCGGCGCAGTTCCTCCCCGAGTGGTCGTCGGCCGCTTCCCCGCATCTCGCGCGACATCACGCGCAAGATGCCCGCCTTCTCGGCAGGGCCGGCGGCACTGGTCAGCCCCGCGGCCTCGTGGGTTGCCACATCAACTCGTGGTCTGCGGTTCGCCGACAGTGGGCGCGGCGTCCTCGACGAACCGGTATCCGACGTTGCGGACCGTGCCGATCAGGGTTTCGTGCTCCAGGCCCAACTTCGCACGCAGGCGCCGGACGTGGACATCGACGGTGCGCGTCCCGCCGTAGTAGTCATAGCCCCAGACCTCCTGGAGCAGCTGAGCCCGGGTGAAGACCCGTCCGGCGTGGCTGGCCAGATACCGCAGCAGTTCGAACTCCTTGAATGTGAGATCGAGGTGCTCACCGGCGAGGGTGGCGGTGTAGGAGTATTCCTCGATGATGAGTTCGCCGCGCCTGATTCGGTCCGGCGGCTCCGACTCCTCAACGCCCTGCTCCTGTAGGACCCGGGTGGTGCCCAGCCGCAGTCTCGCCTCGATCTCAGCGGGCCCGGCGGATTCGATCAGGATGTCGTCCATGCCCCAGTCGGCTTGGACCGCGGCGAGGCCCCCCTCCGTGATGACCAGGAACACGGGCACGGCCACCCCGGTGGCCCTGATGAAGCGGGTCAGCGAGCGCGCCTGCGGGAGGGATTCGCGTCCGTCGATGAGGATGGCATCATGGGGCGGCGCGTCGAGCAGCACGGAACCTTCTGCCGGAAGCACGCGCAAGGTATGCGTCAGCAATTCCACCGCCGGCAATACGCTTGCCGCCGGGCCTGGCTGCGATGTAAGGAGAAGGAGCCGCATTCTGTCCCGTCCACGATCCTCTAGTGGGAGGATAGCCGACTGTGTCCCGAGCCGATTCGGCGTGGACTGTGCGCCGCCGACTGATAACCGATGACGGGGTCAGGATCCAGGCGCTCCTGCGCGCGCAGTCCCGGGCTGATTCCGAAGGGGCCAGGGTCGGACTGGTGGTGGCCCATGGCTTCGCAGCATCGGCGTCGCGCGAGCCCTACCGTCATGTGGTGGAGCGGCTCTCCCGCCGCCTTCCCGTCATCGCCTTCGATTTCCGCGGTCACGGCGACAGTGGCGGCCTGTGCTCCTTGGGAGACCTGGAGATCAACGACCTCGATGTCGCAGTACGCTGGGCCCGGACGCTGGGTTGGCGCGCGGTGGTCACGGTGGGGTTCTCGATGGGCGCGGGCATCGTGTTGCGCCATGCCGGTGTCACGGGCGGCGTCGACGGCGTGGTGGCGGTGAGCGGCCCCGCGTTCTGGAACTACCGGGGTACGCCGGTCATGCGCCGGCTGCACTTCGGAGTAGAGCACCCCGTGGGGCGGCAATTCGTCCGCAGGGCGATGCGCACACGGGTGATTGAACCCCCATGGCCCACGCCATGGCCGACCTCGCCCAGCGAAGCGGCTTCCCTCGTCCCGCCGCGGCCACTGCTTGTTGTCCACGGGTCGCAAGACCCGTTCTTCCCCGACGAGCACCCGCGGGCGCTGATCCGGTCGGCTTCGGCTGGCGCGGCGCAGCGCGGTCTGCACGACTACCGGCCCGAGCTGTGGCTGTCGGAATTCGGTCACGCCGAGGCCGCGATCTCCGACGATCTGCTGGATCGAATCGCGGAGTGGGCGGCCAACGCCGCGGTTGAGGCGAGCAGCAGCCAAGTGGGTCACGGCTGAAGTGCGCCGATGGGGAATCGGTTTGGCTACTTGTGCGTTTGCGCTCACACTGGGGCGATGGAGGAGATGCGATGAGTTCCGTCTG
>JAQAZZ010000108.1:0-3100 GCA_032127075.1 Micrococcales bacterium
GGTGAGGAACGTGTCCTCCTGCGCCCGGACTTCGCCCAGCTCGGGGTCGAACTCGTCGGTGGTGTACAGGCCCACCTCGCCGTTGGGGCTGAAGACGGCACCGGTCTCCGGGTCGGTGAAGGTGTCCGCCTCCGGGTCGTAGACCACGGCTGATTGGCGCAGATCCGCCCGGGTGGGGCTGGACGGCCGCAGGTTGTAGCCCTGCTCCGGATCCCAGGGGACTGCCAGGGCCTCCCACTGCTCCTGCAGCTGCGGATCACCGGCGAGGGCGGCCAGAAGGAGGGCGTTGTAGCCGGGCACCTCGGTGAAGGCGTCGCCCGTCTTCACCGCGTCCGGCGCCGGCTCGACCCCCTCCGCGGTGCCGATCAACGCCTCACCCGACTCGGGATCGGTGATGAGCATCGAGATGGTGCCGCCGCTTTCGATCGGGCGGACGCTGAAGCTCTCCGCGTCCTCCACCGGTTTCTCGTTCTGCACCACGATGGAGTCGGCCGCCTCCTCCTGCCCGATGAGATGGCCAGTGCCGATGTTGGTGAACGACGCCCCGAACGTGTAGCCGGCGGGGTAGAGCTGGAAGGCGACCAGGAAGACGAGTCCCGGCAACAGGTACTTCCAAGGCAGTCCCCCCTTGCGGAAGTAGGTGAAGTTGATGGCCACCAGGACCACCACCAGGAACCCGACGGCGAGCCACCAGCCGACTCCGTAGGCCTTGAGCAAGGCCCAGATGCCCAGAACGTCGATGAGTCCAAGAATGACCAGTTTCACGGCCCAAGCGGTGAGGCTGCCGGTGGGCAGCGACCCGAACGGCGTCTTCCCTTCTGAGAGGGCCGTCTTCTCGCCGGGTGGGGTGGTAGTCGACACAGACCTTTCATACCAAGAACAGGCATGGGTTGGCGCAGAATATCGGTCCTTATCTCGTCGCTGCCCCCAAGGGGCCGCTGAAAAGGGACGTGCGAGGGCAAAATCGCGTCGCCGCGGTCGGTCCAGGGTGCGCCCTCAGCGACCCAGGACCGGGCCGCAACCGCGGGGGGCTGCCACCGAGGTCAGTGGCACAGATCCCAGCCGGAATCGGTGGTGCCCAACGGTTCGGTCGGCAAGAAAGCCCATCGGTAGCCGGCGGGGCCCAGTTCCATCCGCAGCACCCCGGGGCTGTCGTTGGTGCGGATGACCGAACCGGGGGTTACCTCGGCACCGAAGTTGCGCAGACGCTGCCCGCCGGTTCCCACTACGAACTGACGGACTCCCGCAGGGTCCTCTGCTCCCGATGGCGACAACGGAACAAAGCGCTCGTACTGGTGTTGATGCCCAGACAGGACCAGATCCCCTCCAGCGTCGTAGAGCAGTTGGAACAGGTCGGCCATCTCCTCGTGCGGCCCGTTGCGCGCCGAGGTCCAGCGGGGATGGTGCCAGACGGCGGCGGTGCACTTCGGCTGCGGCTGTGCCAGTTGGGCCGCCAGCCACTGATGTTGCTCTCCGTCAGCCTCGCAGCCGACTTCCTCGCAGTTGGAGTTCAACATGTAGAACCGCCACGATCCGATGTCAACGCTGTACCAGGGGGTTTCGGCACTCCCGACGCGAGTGCCGAAGTAGTCGAAGTAGCCGAACGCCGCGGTGTTGTATTCGTGGTTGCCCGGCACCGGGTAGGTCCTGGGTTTGAAGGGTCCGTAGAACGGGTCGTAGCATTCCGCGAACTCCTGCGGAGTACCCGACGGGTAGGCAAGGTCACCAGGGATGATGAGTGGCCCATCGATCCAGTTGATCAACTGCGCCGTCTTGAACTGGTCGTCGCCGCAATCCCCGATGTCCGCCGTCACGGCGACGGTTGTCCCCGCAGTACCCGCCGGCGGCCGCGGCGCTCGGTTGGCCTTGCGCAAGGCGATGCCTTCCGGCTCGGGGTACTCGATGGTGATCTTGCGCTTCGCGGACTTCGCCTGGCGACCCTTGGCATCAGCTGGGACGCGAACGCGGAACCACCACACCCCCTCAGCAGGCGTCTCGAAGGTGACCGTCAGCCGGCCGCGATCGTTGGTCCTCGTCTGGCCAGCGATCTGCCAAAGCGAGGTTCCCCGCTCTCTGCGCAAGACCTCTACCTGGCGAGGCAGCCGACGACCATCGGTCTTGACGGCAATGCGATCCCGGATCATGCGACCGCCCGAAACGGTCTTGTCGCGCGTGTTCCAACCCGAAATGGTGGTCTTGCCCAGGTCAGCCTTGGCGGCGGTGGGAATTGGCGCGGCTGCCAGGGCCGCCGCCCCTGCCCCTACCCCTGCCGAAACTGTCAACTGCGCGGCGACCAGCGCACCGGCGATTCCTACGGCTGCTGAAAACGTTCGACGACCCATCGAGCGCCAGTGTTGCATCCGCCTTGCACTCCGAGCCAAAAGGACCGGGGCGAACCGCGGAATCCACCGGGCAAGCGGCCCTGAGCCGGCCGACTATCGGTTGCATGAGACTGCGGCGTACTAGCCGTATACTTCACGGGTTGCCGGGAACCCCGGCTCCGCCGCCTTAGCTCAGTCGGTAGAGCAACGCACTCGTAATGCGTAGGTCGTCGGTTCGACTCCGACAGGCGGCTCCGAGGAGTCTTGAAGCGCAAGGGAACTGCGGCGCTCGCTCGACGCAACCGATCCACTTGGCACGGTGCTCGCGCCCCGAATGCCCCGGTTCTGCGAGTAGGCGCAGCGGCGTGCCCTCAGAGACCTCTCGTCTCGCACCAGCCTTTGCCGACTGCCATGCGCCCGCATGGTCGCCCCGGCATCGCCGGCCAATGGCCACGATGGCGGGCCGAGATCCTTCGCTTGGCCTGGAAGTCGGCTGGAGCTGCACGAACAAGCTCTTCGCGCGTGGAGTTGTTCGCGCGTTCGGTCTATTCGCGGCGTCGGGTCCAGGTGTGGCGGGGTGTGGGGGTGATGGTCCAGTGGGGTCCGGGGGGGTGGGGGGTGGGTTCGATTCGCCATCTGTGGAGGTCGAGTTGGCGGTGGTGCGGCCAGCAGAGGCTGGCGAGTTGGTCGAGGTCGGTGGTGCCGCCGTGGGCCCAGTCGGTGACGTGGTGGGGTTGGCACTGCCCGGCGGGGATGCCGCAGCCGGGGATGATGCAGCC
>JAQAZZ010000109.1:0-3247 GCA_032127075.1 Micrococcales bacterium
GCCGATGACGAGGCTGCGCAAGGTCATCGCCAAGCGCATGGTCGAGTCGCTGCAGACATCTGCCCAACTCACCACCGTCGTGGAGGCCGATGTCACCGCGATCGCCCGGTTGCGCGCCAGGGTCAAGGATCAGTTCCACCAGCGGGAAGGCGCCAAGCTGTCCTTCCTGCCGTTCTTCGCGCTCGCGGTGGTGGAGGCGCTGAAGGTGCACCCGAGCCTCAACGCGTCGATCGACCCGGCCTCGGGGGACGTCACGTACCACGCCGACGAGGCGCTCGGTGTCGCCGTGGACACCGAACGTGGGTTGCTCGTGCCGGTGATCCGCGATGCCGGGGAGTTGAACCTCGCCGGGCTGGCGCGCCGCATAGCCGATCTCGCGGAGCGCACCCGGACCAACAAGGTCACTCCGGATGAACTGTCCGGCGGGACCTTCACCCTGACGAACACCGGAAGCAGGGGTGCGCTGTTCGACACGCCGATCATCAACCAGCCGCAGGTGGGCGTCCTCGGCACCGGGTCGGTGGTGAAGCGCCCCGTGGTGATGAGCGGCCCAGAGGGTGGCGATGTGATCGCCGTGCGCTCGATGATCTACCTGGCGCTCACCTACGATCACCGCCTGGTGGACGGCGCCGACGCCGCCCGGTTCCTCACCACTGTGAAGAACCGGCTCGAAGAAGGGTCCTTCGAGGGCGACGTCGGGCTCTGAGGCCAATGTCATCGGCCTGCACGTGCGGCCGGTGCGCCTGGGCACCATGATTGCGCCATGGCAGTAGCTGTAACCGGGGCGAGCGGACTGATCGGATCGGCCCTGCGCGAATCGTTGGACGCCGACGGGGTCGAGGTGGTGCGACTGGTGCGCCGGCCCTCCGGTCAACCGGACGAGGTGTCGTGGGATCCGGCGCGCCGATGGGTCGACATCGACGCCCTGGCCGGCAAGTCCATCACCGGGGTTGTCCACCTGGCAGGCGTTCCCGTGGGTGGCCGCAGATGGAACGCCGAGTACAAGCGGCAGATCCTCGCCTCGCGTGTGGACGGCACCGCCGCCATCGCAGGCGCGGTAGCCGAACTGCCCGGGAACCCGGTGCTGATCAGCGGATCGGCGATCGGTTACTACGGCGACACCGGCAGCGCCATCGTCGACGAGACCGGACCGGCCGGGGACACGTTCCTGGCGCGGGTTGTGCAGGACTGGGAGTCGGCGGCCGCCCCGGCGGCGGTGGCGGGCAGGCGGGTGGTGCTGGCTCGCACCGGGTTGGTGGTCGACGAAGGCGGTGGCGCCTTCGGCAAGATGATCCCCTTCTTCAAGGCCGGCATCGGCGGGCGGATCGGATCCGGGCGGCAATGGTGGTCGTTCATCTCGCTTGTCGACGAGGTCCGGGCGCTGCGATTCGCCCTGGAAGGCGACGAACTCGAAGGTCCGGTGAACCTGGTGGCACCCAACCCGGTGACCAACGCGGAAGCCAGCGACGCACTGGGGCGGCGGCTGCACCGCCCCACCGTGGTCGTCATCCCGAAGTTCGCGCTCAGCGTGTATCTCGGCGAGTTCGCCGACGAGGTGGTGATGAGTCAAGGCGTACGGCCCGGTCGGCTGTCAGGCGCGGGCTTCGAGTGGCAGCATCCCACGATCGCCGGCGCCCTGGCCGCCCTGGACGTTTGACGCCCCTCGCGCCTGCCTGATCAGCGCGGCGGCACCGTCGCGCTGCAACTGCTCCTCGGCGTCTGTCACTGTGGACAGGTGGTTGCGCCCAGCGTTGACGTGGTGGTGGTCGGCGGTGGTCAAGCCGGGCTGGCCACCGGACATGAGTTGGCCCGGCTCGGCGTCGAGCATGTCGTGCTCGAGGCAGACCAGGTCGGCAGCGCCTGGCGGGGCCTGTGGGACGGCTTCCACACCAACACGCCCAACTGGTCCCTGATGCTGCCCGGACAGCCCTACGACGGGGCCGACCCCGACGGGTTCCTGCCCCGCGAGGAGATCGTGCGATACGTGCAGCGGTATGCGGACTTCACCGCCAGCCCGATCCGCGCCGGGGTGTCAGTCGAAAGGCTTCAGCCGACCGAAGATGGCTTCGATCTGCAGACGACGGACGGACCGATCACCGCCAGGGCGGTCGTGGTGTGCACCGGCTCCTACCAGAAGGCGTTTGCCCCCCCAGGCGCCCACAGCCTGCCATCCGGCCTGCTCGCGATCGGCACCCGCGACTACCGCAACCCGCGGTCCCTGCCGGACGGAGCCGTGCTGGTCGTGGGCAGCGGGCAGTCCGGCACCCAGATCGCCGAAGAGTTGCGGGATGCGGGCCGGGAGGTGATCCTCGCGTGCGGCCGCGCCGCTGCGGCTCCGCGACGCTTCGGGGGACATGATCTGCTCTGGTGGGCCCGCGAATCGGGGTTCCTCGACCAGCCACTGGATGCGCTGCCGTCGCCGGCGGCCCGGTTGGCGGCAAACGTCACCGCCAGCGGGGTGGGCGGCGGCCACGACCTCAGCGCGCGAACGCTGCAGGGCAAGGGTGTCGAGCTGGTCGGGCATTTCGCTGGCTACTCCGATCAGCAGATCCTCTTCCATGACGACCTCGCCGACAGCATGGCGTGGTCGGATGAGCGCTACCTCGAGGTCCGCGGCCTGATCGAGGGCTTCTGCGAGCAGAGGGGCACCGACGCCCCCCACCTGCCGGACCCGGAGCCCTTCTGGTCGAACGCGCCGACATCGATCCCCGCCGCCTCGATGGGTGCGGTGATCTTCGCGGGCGGGTTCCGCCCCGACTACACCGGCTGGATCGATGCCCCCGGCGCCTTCGACGAGGTGGGCTTCCCGATCCAGCACGACGGGGCGAGCACGGTGGTGCGCGGCCTGTACTTCACCGGGGTTCATTTCCTGCGTACTCGCAAGTCGTCGCTGCTGTGCGGCGTGGCTGAGGACGCCGCGGTCGTGGCCGCGGGTGTGGCTGCGGGTCTGCGCTGACACCTGCGGTTTGGCATAGCCTGGGCACGTGCGCACTCCCCCGCCAGCAATTCCCGCCGCGGTGGTGGAAACGGTCGACCTCGGCGTCCGGACCATTCCCTACCGCGAGGGATGGGAGTTGCAGCGCCGCATTCACGCCGAGGTGGCGGATGGCTCCCGACCCGACACCCTGCTGCTGCTGGAGCATGGAGAAGTGTTCACGGCCGGCTCCCGCACCCAACCACAAGACCGTCCTGTGGACGGCTCAGAGGTGATCGACGTGGACCGCGGCGGGCGGATCACCTGGCACGG
>JAQAZZ010000110.1:0-9656 GCA_032127075.1 Micrococcales bacterium
CCGATCCTGACTTCCACCCGGTCCTCCGATACGGTCGTTGCTGTCACCTTACCCGCGGGCTTCTTCCTCGGGCTCATGGCGCCGCTCCCGGATCGCCCGGCGCGCGGCTCTTGGGGAACCCGGAGATGCCCCGCCAGGCCAGGGCGGCCAACAGGTGGGCCGTATCGTCTCGCCCGGTCCCGCCGGGGCTGCGCAGCCACTGCCGGGCGGCGGTCTGCGCGAGTCCGATCAGCCCGTACGCCAACAGGCTTGATTCCTCCGCGGACAGCCCGGTGTCTTCCGCGATGACTTCCGACACCATCTCCGCGCACTGGGCGTTCACCCGCTCAATCCGGTCGCGGACCGCGGGCAGGTTCACCAAGTCGGATTCGAACACGAGTCGGTAGACCGCATCCTCCTGGCCCATGAAGCCCAGGTAGGCGTCCATCGTCGCCGCGACGCGGCTGCGGTTGTCCGGGCTGGACTTCAGCCCCTTGCCCACTGCGCCGATGACGTCTTCCACGCCGGCGTCGAAGACCGCGAGGTACAACTCCTGCTTGGAGCCGAAGTGCTGGTACAGCACCGGTTTGGTGACCCCCGCGCGTCTGGCGATCTCATCCATGGCAGCGACGTGGTACCCGGATTCGACGAACACCTGGCGGGCCGCCGACAGCAGGGACTCGCGCCGCTCGCGCCGGGGCAGCCGGGCACCGCGCGCCGGTATCGATGTCACCGCCTCAGTTTAGGGGCCTGCAGGAACACCGTGAAGCCGAATGGCCATCCGATCGGTGTCGATTCCCTGCCCGGGTGCGGTTAGCGTGGCTGTATGCCAAGTTCCGCGGTACTGCCCGACCCGCCCCCCGTCGAGGAGATCTGGCTGGCCAACCGCATGTTGAGCGTGCGCAGGATCGCCGAGGGCGGCGCACCGGCGGTGTTCGTCCACGGCCTCGGCGGCTCCAGCCTCAACTGGACGGATCTCGCCCATTTGATGGCGGGCCGGCTCGACTCGTGGGCCGTCGACCTGCCCGGCTTCGGGTGGTCGCCACCGCCGCGCACGGGCGACTACACGCCCACCGGCCACGCCGACGCAGTCGCCGACCTGATCACCGAGAAGATCGGCGCACCCGTGCATCTGTTCGGCAACTCGATGGGCGGGGCTGTGTCGGTGGCACTGGCCGCATCGATGCCCGATCTGGTGCGCAGCGTCACTCTGATCGCGCCCGCCCTCCCGGGTGGGCGAATCACTCGGGCCAACATGCACTTGCCGGTCCTTGCGGTGCCGGGTGTCGGGGAGCGGCTGGTGGCCCGCTATCTACGGGCCCCGGCCGACTGGCGCGCCCGCGCCACGATCGAGGCTTGTTTCGGCGACATCTCTCGGATGCACCCGCAGCGCATGGCGGAGGCAGTGGAAGAGGTGGAGCGGCGGGACAGCCTCACCTACGCCGCCGACGCATTCTCCCAATCGACCCGGGGCCTCATCAGGTCCCTGATGGACCGCGGCCCCAGAAGCTTGTTGGCCCAGGCCGAGCGGGTGAGCGCGCCGGTGCTGTTGATCTACGGCCGGCTCGACCAGCTGGTCGATCTGCGCTCCGTGCACAAGGTGGCGGACCGATTTCCCGACGCCCGCACGGTCGTCCTCCCGGACTCGGGGCACGTGCCCCAGATGGAGCATCCGGAGATGGTGGCGGGGGTGTGGCGCGACCTCATCGGATCGCCACACCCCCGCGCATCGGTGTAGGGACTGCGGTCAGGACTGTAGGACCGCCTGCACCTCGAGCTGGATCTGCACCTTGTCGCCCACCACAACTCCGGCGCCCTCGATCGCCTGGTTCCAGGTGACGTTGAAGTCGTTGCGGTTGATCTCAGCCCGGCCGGAGAATCCCGCCCGCACGCCGCCGTAGGGGTCGGGGCCGACACCGGTGAGTTCGAAGACCACCGGGACGGTCCGGGTGATCCCCTTCAGGCTCAGCTCGCCGTCGAGGCGGAAACCGTCCCCGTCGGTGGCCACACCTTTGGCGTGATAGGTCATCTGGGGGTGGGTGTCAGTGTCGAAGAAGTCGGGCGAGCGCAGATGCGCGTCGCGGTTGGCGTCGCCGGTGCTGATCGACGACAAGGTCACCGCGACGTCGACGACGGAGTCGCTCGGATCCTCGGCGGTGACGATAGTGCCGGCGAATTCGTGGAAGCCGCCACGCACCTTGCTGATCATCATGTGCCGAACGCTGAAGCCGACCTCGGAGTGCGAGGCGTCGATCTGCCAGGTGCCCGCGCGGTAGCCGGGAATCTGAACCGTGTCGAGGGTCTGTGTCATGGAGTTCTCCTGTTCCGTGTCACCCGCCGCCGATGGTCCGACGAGGGGTTGGCGTCAAATGGTTGAACGCTCAATGAGAATGTAGCGCAATGTGGTTGAGGGTTCAACCTTTTGACGCCTCACGCTCCGAAATTCCGTACACTTCCTGTCATGGCGCAATGGCTCACCGATTCCGAGCAGCGCACGTGGCGCGCCTTTGTGGAGATGAACCGCTACGTCATGACCGCGATCGACAGCCAGCTCATCCGCGATTCGGACATGCCGGCGACCTACTACGCGATCCTGGTGGCGCTGTCGGAGGCCCCTGATCGCCGGATGCGGATGTCGGCGCTGGCCGACTCCGTGGACGGATCCCAGAGCAGGCTGTCGCATGCGGTCAGCCGGCTCGAGCAGCGCGGCTGGGTCTCCCGCCAGCGCTGTCCCAGCGACGGCCGCGGTTGGTTCGCCGTGCTCACCGACGAGGGTTTGGCCGCCCTCGAGGGGGCGGCACCGGGGCATGTGGACTGCGTGCGGCGCTCGGTCCTGGACGCGCTGACCGAGCAGCAGCAGGAAGACCTTTACAAAGTGGCCACCACATTGGCCGAACATCTTCGCGGCACGCAGCCGGACAGTCCAGCGGGCTGTTGACCCCAACAGAAGGAGAGAAAGTGTCGCTGCCCCCCTTGGTGGAGCCGCAAGAGGAGTTGACCGTGCCCGAGGTGCGGCGCTACAGCCGCCACCTCATCATTCCGGACGTCGGAATGGCCGGCCAGCGCCGGCTCAAGAGCGCGCGAGTGTTGTGCGTGGGCGCCGGCGGACTGGGTAGTCCGGCGCTGATGTACCTCGCGGCCGCCGGCGTGGGCACCTTGGGTGTGGTCGAGTTCGATGTCGTGGACGAGTCGAATCTGCAGCGGCAGATCATCCACGGCCAGTCCACCATCGGGATGTCCAAGGCGGAATCGGCCAAGCGGCGCATCGAGGAGATCAATCCCTACGTCAACGTGGAACTCCACGAAGAGCGCCTCGATTCCACCAACGTGATGGAGCTGTTCGCGGGCTACGACCTCATCGTGGACGGAACGGACAACTTCGCCACCCGCTACCTGGTCAACGACGCCTGCGTCCTGCTGGGCAAGCCCTACGTGTGGGGTTCGATCTACCGCTTCGAGGGCCAGGCATCGGTGTTCTGGGCCGAACACGGCCCCTGCTACCGCTGCCTGTACCCCGAGCCGCCGCCGCCCGGCATGGTGCCGTCGTGCGCCGAAGGGGGCGTCTTGGGAGTGCTGTGCGCCTCGATCGGCTCGATCCAGGTCACCGAGGCGATCAAGGTGCTCACCGGGATCGGCGAGCCGATGGTCGGGCGGCTGATGGTCTACGACGGTCTGGAGATGTCCTACCGCTCGGTGCGGATCCGCAAGGACCCGGACTGCGCGGTCTGCGGCGACAACCCCACCGTGACCGAGTTGATCGACTACGACGCGTTTTGCGGCACGATCTCCGACGAGGCGGCCGAGGCGGCACGCGACTCCACGATCTCGGTGGTGACGCTGAAGCAGATGCTCGCCGAGCGCGAGGCCGGGCAACGGGACTTCGAGTTGATCGACGTCCGCGAGCCCAACGAGTACGAGATCGTGAACATCCCCGGGGCCAGGTTGATCCCCAAGGGCGAGTTCCTCAACGGTCAGGCGCTCAGCGGACTGCCCAACGACAGGCAGATCGTGCTGCACTGCAAAGTGGGCGGACGCTCCGCGGAGGTCCTTGCCGTGGTCAAGGCCGCCGGCTTCGCCGACGCCATCCACGTCGGCGGCGGGGTCGTCGCCTGGGTGGATCAGATCGAGCCGGAGAAGCCGAGCTACTGACCCCGCTACTGCTCGCCCGGGTCCTCCCGGGCGCTGGCATGCGGTGCGCTGAAGCCCACCCGCTCGTGGGAGCCGTCGCAGAACGGCTTGTTGCCGCTGTGGCCGCAACGGCATAGCCACGCCTTCTCAGTTGTGCGCAGCGGCGTGCCGTCGGCATCGACGATGTCAACCCGGCCGATGATCTCGTAGGGCCCGTCTGCGGTGGCCCGGATCTGCACACCCGGCGCCGCGGTCCCCCCCGGGCGGGCTGCGTCCGAGCCGACCTGCCGCTCCCCGGCCGTGTCGTCCGCTCCGGCCCCGGCCGCATCGTCCGCGCCGGCCCCGGCCGCATCGATGTGCCAGGTGTAGGCGAGTGCCCCGCTGGGGCAGACGTCCACCCCCGCGACGATGGTGTCGACGTCGGCCGCCGAGACATCCACCCACGGCCGTTCATCGGGCTGGAACACCATCGGGGCCGCGCGGATGCACTTGGCGGAGTGGCTGCACAGGCTGCTGTCCCAGTGGACGGTCAGGACGCCGTCTTTGTCGTAGTCGCGCTTGGCCATACCTGACCTTTCCCCGACGAGGGGGTCATGTGCAACTCGGGCGGCCGACCGGGTCTAGAGGTAGCCGTTGCGCTGCAGGGCGTTGAAGGCGAAGTAGCCCGGGATCGTCGGCAGCCAGAAGGTGATCACGCGGTACAGCAGCACCGCGGAGAACGCCAGACCGGAGGCCAACCCCGCCACGGTCAGGCCCGCGGCCATCGCGGCCTCGACCGCTCCCAGCCCGCCGGGGGTCGGCGCCGCCTGGCCGATCACCGATCCGGTCAGGTACACCACCGCTATGGCAGCGAAGTTGAGGTCGCCGCCGAAGGCCTCCACACACGCCGCCAGGCACACGATGTATCCGCCGTTGAGCAACGCGATCCCGCCGACGCCCTCGAGGATCTTCCACGGCTGCTGCGCCACGGTCAGCATCCTCGGGCCGACCTGTTTCAGCATGGGTCCCACCCGCCGCCACAACATCCGCCGCGTCGGAGGCAGCAGGGCCACGCCGACGATGACGATCAGCGCTGCTGCCACACCCAGGACGATGCCCCGGGGCGGCTCGAACGTGAAGTCGGACTGGGTCCCCGCGGCGACGCCGAAGGACAGGAGCAGCACGATGTGCACGACGAAGGCGGCCACCTGGGACACCCCGATGCTTGCGGTGGCCAACGCCGGGTTGACCCCTACTCGCTGCAGGTAGCGCAGGTTGATCGCAACCGCACCCAGCGTCGGCGGCGCCACCAGCGTCGCGAAGTCGCCGGCGAGCTGAGCGGCGGCGGTGGGAAGCATCTTGAGCTTCTCCGGCACGAAGCCGCTCAGCGACCATGCCGCGCCGGGGTAGGTGGCAACGGCCGCCGCCGCGGCAGCCGCGACCCACCACCAAGAGGCGTTGCGGAACAGACCCACGAGATCCACTTGCGCCAGCTGCGACAAGAGCAGGTACACGGCGACCGAGCCGAGGACGATCATCGCAATGGTCCGCGGTTTGATCCGCTCCAATTCGATGTGCTCGACCTGGGCGTCTGGCCGCAACTCGATGAGCGCGTCGCGGATGTCGACCAGCAGGTGCTTGTCCTTGCGGATCGCGCGCTTCGTGGCGCCGCTCAGGGCGACCGGTTGCAGAACCGGCAGCGCCTTGGCGATCACCTCGTCGCCGACGGCCCGCCGGGCGGCGGCCACCGTTCGTTCGGGGCCGACGAGAAGGGCTGTGGTGCACAGCGCCTCGGCGAGGTCGATGCGCAGGGATACGTCCCCGGCGGCCACGCTGCCCATGCCCAGGCGCAAGAGGTCCACCGACTCGTCGGGGTGGACCAGGATGTTGTCGGCCGTCAGGCGACGATGGGCGATGCCGCCGTCGCGCAGGTGCCCGATGGCCCGCCAGATGTTGTCCAGAACGGTGTCGGTGATATCGGCCTGCGGCAGATCGGACAGCCGGTGGCCGGGGGCCTCTTCGTAGGCCAACAGGCAGGAGTCGGGGGACACCTCCCTGGTGGCCAGCAGCCGGGGCGAGGGGGCGCCGGCCGCAGCCGCCGCGTAGGAGAGCAGGGCCCGCTGCTCCAACGTCCGGCGCATGTTGAACCCGCGCCTGCCCGAGTCCTCCCGAAGGCGCAGCGACCGCCAGACGGCCTGCCCCAGGCCCGCCCCCTCCAAGTCCCGGTCCAGCACGATGACGTCCAGGGCGGGACCGGACACCTGAGTGGCCATATATCGACGGCCCACCTCGGTGGTCTCCCTGGCCCGGAGCACGGCCACGGGAATGCCGGCCCGTTCCAGGGTCTGCGCCACCAGGACTCCGCTGGGTCGCGTGGTGGGCGTGCCAGCCACGTACCTGGTGAGCAGCCCGCATGTCCATCCCACCAACAGCGACAGCACGACACCGGCGAGCGCGGTGGTCCCGGCGGTGGTTGTGAAGACCGCGAGGGAGACCACCACCACGATGGCGATGATGTTCCATGGTGGGCGCGCCAGCAGTCGGGCCACCGTGATGAAGGCGATCAGGCCGCCGAACAGCGGGATGAGCGGCGAGTCGGCCGGGTTCGTGGTGCCGGCCAGCGCCACCCGCCACTGGGTGGCGTCGGCCAAATCGATGGCCAGTGCGGCCGCCGACAGGATCACCACCGTGACGAACAGCCCGACCAGTGCGTCCAGCAACTGCCTGCCGCGGCCGCGGACCAGCAGGTCGACCGAGGCGGCCACCGGCAGGGTGAGCAGACCGAGCCCGCCGATGACATTGAGCGCCAGCACGAGCAGATCCGGCAGGTTGCGTGAGGCGGCCGAGAGGTCCTCGCCGATGCTGGACGTGGTGTTCGTGGCGAAGAAAGCCAGCGCCGCCACCGCGGCGATTCCCAGCAGCGCTGCCAACAGTCGCACCAGATCCATCGGCCGGCGCAGGCGCTTGCTGACCACGCCGTCCTCGATCACCACTGTCTGATTGTGTGCGGACGCCCCGTCGAGCCCAGCGGTGATATCCCGGTTGGGCTCCTCCAGCCACACCCGCTCGCCCGGATCCACATCGTGGCGGAGTTCCGAGGCAGCAGGGTCCGCCGTCGCGGCAGCCGACGCCGGGGATTCGGGGGCCTGGGATCCCGAATCCGGCGGCGTCGCTCCGCTGTCGGCTGTGGTCACACAGCGATCCTTGCATGAAGGGCATGGCGACGCCGTGGCGCGTCGGACCCGTGTGTTCGACTCATCAGGTCAGCCCGGATCGGGGTCCGGGGAGCAGCCGGGAGCAGAGGGGAGCCGCTGATGCAGCAGGTGCAGGACGCCGTAGGCGGCTTCCCCACCGGCGTCGTTCCCGACGAGGTACAGGCGCGGGTGGCCGTCACGCAGGAGTCCGTGCTCCTGCTCGGCGGTGCGGGCACGGGCAAGACCACCTGCCTGGTCGGCGCCATGGGCAGTCAGGCCCTGCGTTGGGGGCCGCAGCGGGTGATCGGCATCACCCACGACCGTTCCGCGGCCAGATCCTGGCAGGGGCGGGTCGCCCGAACCACGGGGGGTCTCTCCCCGCGGGTGACGACGGTCACCGCGCTGGCCGGCGAGATTCTGGCCGACACCGGGGACAGCGACCTGCGCCTGCTCACCGCACCGGAGCAGGAGAGCAGGATTCGGGATCTGCTCACAGGATCGGTCAGCAGCGGGTCGGTCGAGTGGCCCGCGGAGTGGAAGCAGGCGGTCGGCACTCGAAGCTTCGCCCGCCAACTGCGCCGGGCGGTCTCCCATGTCCGCCGGCTGGGTTGGGAGCCTGACGCTCTGGCCCGCGCTGCCGCCGACCAGGCGGATCAGGCGTGGCGGGCGGTGGCCCAGTTCACGTCCGAGTACCTCGAAGTGCTCGACTGGGAGGGCTCCCTGGACTACGTCGAGGCGGTGCTGCGGGCGCTGCGCCGCATCGAATCGGGCGCCTGGACCGGGGGACGGCCCGCGGCTCTGCTCGTCGACGACGCCCAGGACCTCGCCGGGCTGGAATCGGCGTTGTTGCGCGCGATCCTGGCGCCGGGCGGGATCCTCATCGCCGCAGCCGACCCCGACCAGAGTGTCTGGTCCTTCCGCGGGGCCGACCCCGCCGTCGTGTCCGGGATGGCCAGCGATGCCCGCTGCCTGGTCCTGCCGCGCTGCTACCGCGGCTCCGCGGCACTGCGCGACGCCCGCCAGGCGCTGCTCGGCGGCCGCTGGTACGCCGGGCTGCCCGCTCGGGCAGCGCAGGGCCACCGGTCCGCGGCCGTCGCCGGGCCCGCCTCGGGCGGACTGCGGCTGCTCCACTTCGACGACCGTTCGGCACAGTCGGCACACCTCGCCGCCATCCTGCGACGGGCGCGGGCCGCGGGGATCGCCTGGCGCGACATGGCGGTGCTGGCGGCGTCGACGGCGGACATCCCCGAGTTGGGCCGCGGCCTCGGCCGCGCCAGGATCCCAGTGGCGGTACCAGCCGACGACCTTCCGCTGGCAGCCCAGCCAGCGGTTGCCACCCTGCTCGCGGCAGCACGGTTGAGCCTTGACTGGGGTCGGCGGCCGCCGGACCCGCAGACGCTGGAACAGGTGCTGGCATCCGAGTTGGGGGGACTGGCCGCGCGGGATCTTCGGGCGATGCGCCGGTGGTTGCGCGGTGTGTCGGCGGGGGATCGTCCGCTCGACGTCGGGGACCTGATCACGGACGCGGGACTTCGCGAATCGGTCCCGGGCTGGTTGAGCCGCACGGCCGTGCGCCTTGATGCCCTGGCCGGGCGGATCGCGGCGGCCGCCCATGCGCAGCGGTCCGGCGCCCCGCCCGCCGAAGTCCTGTGGCACCTGTGGGACGGGCCCTGGCCCCGCCGACTCCGCGACCGGGCCCTGGCGGCCGGCGCCGGGGGTATCGCCGCGGACCGGGACCTCGACGCGGTCATGCGCTTGTTCCGCTCGGCCGAGCGGGCCCCGCAGCGCTGGGGCGGGACCAGGGGGATGGCGGCGTTCCTCGCCGAGGTTGCCGCACAGGAGATCGCAGCGGAACCGGACCTGCAGCAGCAGTCGTTCCGGGACCGGGTGGCGGTTATGTCGCTGCTCCGGGCCAAGGGCCGGCAGTGGCGCCTGGTTGTGGTGACCGGCGTCCAGGAGTCCGCTTTCGGCCGGCCCCGACCGGCCACCGGGCTGTTCGAGGTCGATCGGCTGACGCAGTCGGAACTGCTGGCCACACCCGCGGCGGCGCCGGCCGGCGAGCAGCGCCGCATGCTGGCGATGGCGCTGGGGCGCAGCAGCGGCGATGTTGTCCTGTGCGCGGCGGGCGGCTCGGACGATCCGCCGGCGGCGATGGCCGCCGACCTTCCGGCGAAGTGGGAGCGAATCCACGGCCTGCCGGAGTCGCCGCAGACCGCGGTTGAGTTGATCGCACGCCTGCGGTCGACAGCCGCACAGCCGGGCAGCCGGGGCGGTGCCGCCCGATCGGTCGCGCGGATGCGTTCCGCGCGGGCGGGAGAGCTGCCGCTGATCCCCGCCGCGGATGCGCGGCGCTGGCCGGGAGCGGCGGACTGGACC
>JAQAZZ010000111.1:0-2761 GCA_032127075.1 Micrococcales bacterium
CCCATCCCGTCGAAGTCCAAGGGAATAGAGCCCTCCGACCCCGGCCATGCCCGGTGGCTGTTCGATCAGCCCCCGGAATCCGCAGAGGAGTACCGTCGAATCAGGACCGAGGTGACCGACGGGCGCATCGGACGACGGTCGCACCGGTCATCAGGAGGTGTGGCAGATGACTTGGCGCTTCAACCCTCCCCCTTCTTGGCCCCCGCCGCCGGCAGGCTGGACTCCTCCTGACGGGTGGACTCCGGATCCGTCGTGGTCACCGCCACCACCGGGCTGGCAGTTCTGGATTCCGGAACCCGGGCAGGCGTGGGGCCGACCACCCGGTCCGGCCGGCACCGGGGTTCCCATGACCCTTCCGCAGCCCAACCGCGGCCGCGGCCCGGGCCGCGCGCTGCTGATCATCGTTCTCGTCCTCGTCACACTGGGCCTGGTCGGGGCCGCGATCGCCACAGCGGCGCTGGTGACCCGACGTACGCAGAACCTTCAGCTGAGCACCGAGTCGAGCACCGCCAACGTTCGGGTCGACAACGAGTGCGGGCCGATCATCCTCCGACAGGGTCCCGCGGGAACAGTCACCACCGACGCGACAGTGCGGTACACGTGGCGGTCGCCGACCGTCACCAGCCGAGTCGACGGCGATGTCGTGGCCGTCAGGGTCGACTGCCCAGCCCTGGGCTTCGTGACGAGCGTGAAGCTCGTCGTCCTGGTCCCGCCGGGCGGCTCGATCGAGGCGCGCAGCTCGGCGGGCAGCGTCACGGCCGAGGGGCTCAGCTCCGCCCTCGACCTGCGCAGTTCAGCCGGCAGCATCACCGCTACCGGGCTGACCTCGACGGCTGTCGTGGCCGACACGAGCGCCGGGGCGGTGGCGCTGTCCTGGTCCGATGGCGCCGATCCGACCACGATCCGGGCCAACAGCTCGGCAGGCAGCGTGAAGGTCACGATCCCGGACGTCGCGGGCGTCGACTACAACGTGGACGCCGACTCGTCGGCCGGCTCCGTCACCGTGAACGTCCGGACCGACCCCGGGTCCAGCCGAAGCATCAGGGCAACGAGCAGCGCGGGGTCCGTCGTCGTCGAGTACGGGTAGGTCGGTTCGCGTCGGCGGAGCAGCCGCAGCTGGCCTCGTGCGGCAGGTCGGTCCAGACACAACTCGGTGAGGTAGGCCGCGAGCCCACGCAGGACGCCCGCGTTCCCGTCAGGAATGCCGGCTTCCCAGGATCGGATCCGCTTCGTCGAGCAGAACCGCTGCCGGCACGAACCGGGCGACAGTCCTGCGCAGCAACGAATAGCGCATGTTGTTGAGGCGCTCGCCGAAGGTCATGCGCGTCGTCCTGATCACTTCAGCCACCTCAGCAGACAGCGTTCGGACCTTCGGACCGTGATGGGCCCTTGGGCGGCGACAGCAGCCGGGGCCAGTGTCACCAAGGATGACGGTGACAGGCCGGCGGTGGCTGGGCAATGCCTCGGCGGGACTGTTTACATGATCGTTTCCAGGCGCCCACCAAATCACCGGGCCGAGCGTGCGGCAGTCCTGGGGTTGGGCGCGCGGGGCTGACAGACTCGGGGCATGTCAGATGAGCAGGTAGTCGGCGGCCGACGCGGGGTGTTCCGGACCAATCGAATTGAGGCGTTCAGCGATGGCGTGTTCGCGATCGCGATCACGATCCTGGTACTGGAGCTCGCGGTTCCCATGGTGGAAGGTGCGGATGCTTGGTCGGCCTTCCTGGAGGAGTGGCCCTCGTACGTCGCCTACGTGATCAGCTTCGCCACCGTCGGCGCGCTATGGATGGAGCACGTCGCGATCACTGAGCATCTCAAGCACACCGATGCTGGGTTCACGCGCCTCAACCTGCTTCTGCTCATGGTGGTCTCGTTCATCCCGTTCCCGACCGGCCTGATCTCGGAGTTCCACGGTGATGCGACCGGGGAGCGCGTGGCGGTGACGATCTACGGGGTGACCCTGTTCGCGGCCAGCTGCGTGATCGGGCTGCTGTGGTTCCACGCCCGCCGCGAGGACTTGGTGCGCTCCGACGTCGACGACCGGGACATCCGGACCCTCACGAAGCGGCTCACTCCCAGCCTGGCGGCCTATGTGGTGATGATCCTCACCGGGTTGGTCATGCCCTTCGTCGCCGTGTTCGGGTACTTGGTCCTGGCGATCTTCCTGATGGTGCCGGTCGGGAAGAGGCGGGCTGGAGGTCTGGGGCAGCAGGAGGCGTGATGCGGTCTGCCGTGGGTCGTTCGCCGGCCGGGGCCTTGGACCGCTTCGGCGAGCCGTACGACCTCCCCGAGGTGTTCAGCGGGCACAACGAGCTCTGGTTCCGAGGACAGCCTCCCGAAGGGGCCGACGTTGTCGTGGCCGTCGGGTTCTCGCCCTCGTCGCTCGAGGCGCGGTTCGGCTCGTGCGAGGTGGCCGGCACCCTCGACAACGGTGTGGACATCCCGAACGAGGAGCAGCAGCAGCCCATCCTGGTGTGCCGCAACCCGACCGGGACGTGGGGCGACCTGTGGCCCGAGTTCAAGCACTACGACTGACGGCCCACCGACCCTCACGCCGACGCGAACCGGAAGATGGCTACCCGACCGGAACCTGGGAGTCGGAGGTCGTCACTGGTGCCTTCCCGGCGCGACCGAGCAGATCGGACAGCAGGAACAGGGCGCCGGTGATCAGGAACGGGATGCCCGCGATCGTCGCGGAAATGGAGGTCTGCCCGAACGCGGCAAGAAGCGGGATGGCTCCGGCAACCAGGAGCAGCACGCC
>JAQAZZ010000112.1:0-5121 GCA_032127075.1 Micrococcales bacterium
GTGGATGTCATCTTCGTGGTCGAGCCAGTCGGCAGCGACGAGGCGGCCGCGATTCGGACCGGGACAGCGCTTGCCACCAGCCTGATGCGCGTTTGCGGTGCGCACACGGCCGAGGGCACCCTCTGGGAGGTTGACCCCGGTCTGCGCCCCGAGGGCAAGTCCGGAGCGCTGGTGCGCACATTGGCCAGCCACATCGGCTACTACGAGCGCTGGGCGCAGACATGGGAGTTCCAGGCGTTGCTCAAAGCCCGGGCGGCCGCAGGTGACCCAGACCTCGGCCGCCGCTACGTCGATGCCACATCTGAGTTCGTGTGGGAAGCTGCCGGTCGGCCGAACTTCGTGGAAGACGTCCAGGCCATGCGGCGGCGGGTCGAGGATTCCATCCGCGGCAAGGCGGTCGGGCGGCAGCTGAAACTCGGCCAAGGTGGTCTGCGCGATGTGGAGTTCAGCGTGCAGCTGCTGCAGATGGTTCACGGCCGCAGCGACGCGCTTGTGCGCAGCCCGAACACCATGGATGCCTTGGAGGCGCTGGCGAACTACGGCTATGTGGGGCGCAGGGACGCCGCCGGGCTGGCCAGTGCCTACGAGTTCCTCCGCACGCTGGAGCACCGGCTGCAGCTGTGGCGGCTGCGCCGGGTGCACGTCGTGCCCGAGTCCGCCGTGGACTTGCGCCGGGTGGCGCGGTCGATGGGGATGCGCACCGACCCCGTCGCCGAGTTCGAGGCAGTGTGGCGCGCACAGCAGGTGGAGGTCCGCCGGCTGCATGAGAAGCTGTTCTACCGCCCACTGCTGCGCGCCGTCGCGCGGTTGGAGCCGGGGGAGGCCAGGCTCAGCCCAGCTCAAGCTCGCGAACGTCTCACTGCGCTCGGTTTCACCGATCCCGATTCTGCGCTGACACATCTGCAGAGACTCACCGCGGGGGTCAGTCGGCGCGCCGCCATCCAGCGCACCCTCCTGCCGGTGCTGCTCGGTTGGTTCGCCGACAAACCCGATCCCGACATGGCTCTGCTCGGTTTCCGGCGGATCAGTGAAGCACTGGGTTCCGCCCCCTGGTTTCTACGGCTCCTTCGCGACGAGTCGCTGGCCGCCGAACGGCTGGCTGAGATCCTGGGATCCAGCCGATACTCCAGCGATCTGCTGTTGCGCGCCCCGGACGCGGTGGCGATGCTCCGACCCAGCGCCGATCTGCGCGGCAGGGACCTCGCCGCGCTGGAGTCCGCGGGACTCGCGGCGGTCAACCGACACGACGACACCGCGACCGGAATGGCCGCGCTGCGGGCATTCCGACGCAGGGAACTGTTCCGGGTCAGCGTCGCCGACCTACTGCATGTCTACGACGTGGAACAGGTCAGCGACGAACTGTCCAACATCGCCGCCGCGACCATCGCCGCGGCACTGCAGGCCGCCGTTGCGTCTGTGGCCGGCGGCGGGGAGTTGTCTACGCGTTTCTTGATCGTGGGCATGGGCCGCTTCGGCGGCGCAGAGATGTCCTACGCCTCCGACGCGGATGTCATGTTCGTCTACGATCCGCTGCCAGGAGCGGCCGACGGTGAAGCTGGTGCCCAAGCGTTGGCAGTAGCCAACGAACTGCGCCAGCTGCTTTGCCTGCCCTCACCCGACCCGGAGCTGGCGCTGGACGCCGGTCTGCGACCGGAAGGGCGCAACGGGCCGATGGTCCGCTCGCTGGCGTCCTACGCCGCCTACTACGCCCGTTGGTCGTCGCCGTGGGAATCCCAGGCGCTGTTGCGTGCCACCGCCGTCGCCGGCGACCCAGACCTGGGCCGGCAGTTCATCGCGCTGATCGATCCGCTGCGCTACCCCGAAGGGGGGCTCCAGCCGGATCATCTGCTGCAGATGCGGCGGTTGAAGGCGCGCATGGAGTCCGAACGGCTGCCGCGGGGCGCCGATCCCGCCCGCCACGTGAAACTGGGTCCCGGCGGATTGTCCGATGTGGAGTGGGCTGTCCAGCTGCTGCAGATGCAGCACGCCTGGAACACGGCTGGACTGCGGACCGCCAGGACACTGCCGGCGTTGCAGTCGGCTCAGGACGCCGGTTTGGTCGCCCCCGCGGATACGCGGGTGCTCACCGAGGCGTGGCAACTGGCGACGCGCATCCGCAACGCGATCATGCTGGCGCAGGGCCGACCCAGCGATCTGATCCCCAGAGAAACCAAGACCCTCGCGACAGTCGCACATCTGCTGGGCTACCGCGGCGGCGACAGCCAACAACTCCTCGAGGACTACCGGCGCAGCACCCGGCGGTGCCGCCGAGTCGCGGAGCGGATCTTCTACGGCGAGTGAAAGGTGCCGCTGGCGCCGCCCGCGCTGCGGGACTACCAGTTGTAGAGCCGCAGCCCTTCCTTGTCGCGGAAGGAACCCATGAGGATCATGATGAAATCGACGAGCACCCAGATGCCCAGCCCGCCAAGGGTGAAGATCATCAGCACGCCCGTGCCGATCTTTCCCACGTAGAAGCGGTGCACGCCGAAGACGCCGAGGAACCACGCCAGCAGCGCCGCAGCCAGACGGCTCTTGGTGCTGACCGGTTGACCCATCTCGTCAACAGCCGGCTTGCCGTTGGCGAATGTGGGGTAGGGCGTCGCCGAGGGGTAGCCGGGAGGGGGCGGTGCCGTGGCCGGCTGGCTCGGTGCCGCCGCGGGCGGCGGGGGCGGCGGGGGCGGCGGGGGCGGCGGGGGCGGTGCGCTGCTGGTGACGTCCGGTTCAGCGGACGAAGCGGCGTCAGAAGGCCCGCCCTGGCCCGGTGCGGGGTCTGCTGGGGTCTGGCTCATCGGGATGCCTCTCTGCTGGGAACACCAGGCTATCGGTACCGGCGACCTGGCCGATCACCGTGACAGCAGTCATCGGTGGGTGTCGATCGTCAGTGGCTCTGTTGCGCTCGTCTGCGTCGGACGCACACCGTGCGGGCGGCCTTGTCGTGCAGGCCGCGGGTATCGGCGTCCCACACCAACGGCGGGATGACCAGGCAGATCAAACCGGTACGCAGCAGCAGCGGGAGGATACCCAGCCGGCCGCCGTCCACGCGCACCACCGCGATCCCTAGGATTCGCTGCCCGAAGGACGATCCCATCAGGTACTGCAGCACGCTGATCTGCGTGGCGAAGATCAGCAGCGTCACCAGCCCGAAGTCCGGGTCGCCGAAGGTCGCCCCGACAAGGCCCGTGATGAGCAGGGCGGCGAACCAGTCGATGAACAGTGCCAGGACCCTTCGCCCGACCGGCGCAATGGAACCCGGCCCTGACGGCGGCAGGCCGAGGATCTCGCCGCGGTAGTCCTGCGGCTGCGCCAACAACTCCGGCGACTGCCCCGGCGTCATCAACCACGAGCCCAGCGTTCTTCTGTCCATCCCCACAACGTTACCCCGCAGTCGGGCCCGGCGCCGGTGCCGCAGCCCCGGGCGCCGGTCGGCGGCCGAGGCCGTGGGCCGGCTTGTCCGGCTACGAAGCACATCTGCAACACGCGTAACGAATCCGAAACATTCGGGACACTATCGGGAAATGCCCCCCCGCTACGGTCGGACCAACCCGAGGGGCAGACTGTCCCAAGGCGCCGGACCATCGGCGGTATCGACCGGATGCGGATCGGCGTAATCCGGACACACAAGGAGGGTGAATGTTCAACAACGCAGACGAGGTGCTGCGCTACGTGAAGGATCAGGGCGTTCGTTTCATCGACGTACGCTTCTGCGACCTGCCGGGCGTGATGCAGCACTTCAACGTCCCGGTGGAAAGTGTCAGCGACTCTTTCTTCACCGAAGGCCAGATGTTCGACGGCTCATCGATCCGCGGCTTCCAGGCGATCCATGAGTCCGACATGAAACTGATCCCCGACCCGGCCACGGCCTACGTGGACCCGTTCCGCAAGGAGAAGACGCTCGTCATCAACTTCTCCATCCGGGATCCGTTCACCGATGAGCCCTACTCCCGCGATCCCCGCCAGGTTGCGGCCAAGGCCGAGGCCTACCTGAAATCCACCGGTATCGCAGACACGGTCTTCTTCGGCCCCGAGGCGGAGTTCTACGTCTTCGACGACGTGCGCTTCGAGACCAAGACCAACGCCGGCTACTACTACATCGACTCCATCGAGGCCGCGTGGAACACAGGTCGCGAGGAAGAGGGCGGCAACCGCGGCTACAAGACGCGGTACAAGGGCGGCTACTTCCCCGTGCCGCCGGTCGACCACTACGCCGACCTGCGCGACCAGATGTCGCGCGCGCTCATGGATGTCGGACTGCAGGTCGAGCGGGCCCACCACGAGGTCGGCACCGCAGGTCAGGCCGAGATCAACTACAAGTTCAACACGCTGCTGCACGCCGCCGACGAGGTGATGCTGTTCAAGTACATCATCAAGAACATCGCGTGGGCCAACGGCAAGACCGCCACGTTCATGCCCAAGCCGCTGTTCGGCGACAACGGCTCCGGCATGCACTCCCACCAGTCGCTGTGGAAGAACGGCGAGCCGCTGTTCTACGACGAACTCGGATATGCCGGACTGTCGGACATGGCCCGCTGGTACATCGGCGGGCTGCTGGCTCACGCCCCGGCCGTGCTGGCGTTCACCAACCCAACGGTGAACTCCTTCCACCGCCTGGTGCCGGGCTTCGAGGCCCCGGTGAACCTGGTGTACTCGCAGCGCAACCGGTCGGCCTGCATCCGCATCCCGATCACCGGGTCGAATGCCAAGGCCAAGCGCATCGAGTTCCGGGTGCCGGACCCGTCCAGCAACCCCTACCTGGCGTTCTCGGCGCAGCTCATGGCCGGAATGGACGGCATCAAGAACAAGATCGAGCCGATCGCTCCGGTCGACAAGGACCTGTACGAGCTGCCGCCGGACGAGGCCGCCGAGATCCCGCAGGTTCCGGCGTCGCTGGAAGGTGTGCTCACCGCTCTGGAGGAGGACCACGACTTCCTCACCGAGGGCAACGTGTTCACCCCGGACCTGATCGAGACGTGGGTCGACTACAAGCGTGCCAACGAGATCGACCCGATCCGCCTGCGGCCGCACCCGCACGAGTTCGAGATGTACTACGACATCTGATCGAGGCCGCCTTGGCGCCGCGAGCGCGGTTCCCCCCCGCGGGGTCCGCGCTCGCGGCGGTTTGCC
>JAQAZZ010000113.1:0-4754 GCA_032127075.1 Micrococcales bacterium
TCGTGGCGACCGGGGCTGCCACCATCTGCACGTCACGCATGGTCAGGACGACAACTTCGAGGATTCCCAGGGCCTGCAAGGCCGTGACCGCCCCACGTGCCGTGTTGCCGAATCCGATCACGACCGCGCGGCGCTTGCGCCCGTAGTGACCGGTGAATCCGGCCAGGGTCATCGCCTGCAGCACCGAGGCGTAGCCGGCCATCTCGTTGTTCATCTGGAACACGTGCACCATGAACCTGCCGTCAGGCGTCCAATAGTTCATCGCCTCCCAGGCGATCAACGTCAGCCGCTTGTCGATGGCCAGCTGGGTGAGGATCGGGTCCTGGACGCAGTGCGGCCACCCCCACAGCGCCTGACCGTCGCGCAACTGCTCCACATCGGGCACGGTGGGCTTGGGCAGCAGGATCACGTCGGCGTCCCCGATGACGCGCTGGCGCGGCAGCACTGCGCCCACCTGGCCGGACAGTTCCTCATCGGTCACGCCGAAGTGCGATCCGTAGCCCGATTCCAGCAGGATCCGCGCGCGCAGATCCGGGTCGATCCGGGCGAAGTGCCGCGGGTGGATGGGCAGCCGGTGCTCGTTCTCCTTCGCCGATTCCCCGAGGACTCCCAAGGTCAGGTTCTCTATGTCCGCCACGGTCCCGACCCTAGCCGCGCCGCGGGCGCGAGGGGCAGCCGCGGGTCATTCCGGGACGATGGACAACAGTGGGCGGGCCGACCCCGCCGACCCACGGCACCACACTGCTGGGTACGCTGCATTGCGTCCCCTGACTGGAGGCATCCGGAATGGATCTGTTCGAGTACCAGGCCAAGCACCTCTTCGGCGAACACGGCGTACCCGTGGTCCCCGGCGAGGTCGTGACGACACCACCGCTGGCCGCGGAGGCAGCCCGCAAGATCGGCAGCACGGTGGTGGTCAAGGCCCAGGTCAAGACCGGCGGCCGCGGCAAGGCGGGCGGCGTCAAGCTCGCCGCCGACCCACAAGAGGCCCGGGACCGTGCCGCCGACATCCTCGGCTTGGACATCAAGGGCCATACGGTCCACAAGGTGCTGGTCACGGAGGCGGCCGAGATCGCCGAGGAGTACTACGTGTCCTTCCTGCTGGACCGTGCCAACCGGTCGTTCATGGCCATGGCGTCGGTGGAGGGCGGTGTGGATATCGAGGAGGTCGCCGCCACCAAGCCCGAGGCGCTGGCCCGGGTCCGAGTTGATGCCATCGAGGGGGTTACACCGCAGAAAGCCGCCGAGATCGTCGCCGAGGCGAAGTTCCCCGATGCGATCAGCGATCAGGTGGCTGAGATCCTGCAGCGGCTCTGGGACGTCATGACCGCCGAAGACGCCACCCTGGTGGAGGTCAATCCGCTGGTGCAGACCCCCGACGGGCGGGTGCTGGCGCTGGACGGCAAGGTGACGCTGGACGACAACGCCAACTACCGCCACGCCAGCCATGCGGACATGGTGGACGTCGGCAGCATCGACCCCATCGAGCTGCGTGCCAAGGAACTCGACCTCAACTACGTGAAACTCGACGGCGAGGTCGGCATCATCGGCAACGGTGCCGGATTGGTGATGTCCACCTTGGACGTCGTGGCCTACGCCGGGGAGGAATTCGGCGGGGTGGAGCCCGCCAACTTCCTCGACATCGGCGGCGGAGCAAGCGCGGAGGTCATGGCCAACGGTTTGGACATCGTCCTGAACGACCCCTCGGTGAAGGCGGTGTTCGTCAACGTGTTCGGCGGCATCACCGCCTGCGACGCGGTCGCCAACGGCATCGTCGGTGCGCTGACCATGCTGGCGGACAAGGGCGAGTCGGTGACCAAGCCCATCGTGTGCAGGATCGACGGCAACAACGCAGCCGAGGGCCGGCGCATCCTGACCGAGGCGGAACACGACGTGATCGAACTAGTCGAGACGATGGACGGCGCCGCACGCCGGGTCGCCGAACTCGCCGCTTCCTGATCGGAGAACAACCATGGCGATCTTCCTCAACTCAGACAGCCGGATCCTGGTCCAGGGAATGACCGGTTCGGAGGGCACCAAACACACCCGTCGCATGGTGGTCGGCGGCGCCCGCGTGGTGGCCGGGGTGACCCCGGGCAAGGGCGGCCAGGAGGTCGATGGAATCCCGGTCTACAACAACGTCGCCGACGCGATGCAGGACACCGGCGCCAACGTCTCTGTGGTGTTCGTCCCGCCGAGGTTCGCCAAGGGCGCGGTGCAGGAGTCGGTGGACGCGCGGATACCGCTGGCCGTGGTGATCACCGAAGGAATTCCGGTGCACGACACCGCCTCGTTCTTCCAGTACGCAGAAAACGCCGGAACCACGCGCGTCATCGGCCCGAATTGCCCTGGGATCATCTCCCCGGGGCAGAGCAACGCGGGCATCATCCCCGGCGACATCACCAAGGCAGGCCGGATCGGCCTGGTCAGCAAGTCCGGCACCCTGACCTACCAGATGATGTACGAGCTGCGCGACATCGGCTTCTCCACATGTGTCGGGATCGGTGGCGACCCCGTCATCGGCACCACACATATCGACTGCCTGGCCGCCTTCCAGGACGACCCGGACACTGATGCGATCGTCATGATCGGCGAGATCGGCGGCGACGCCGAGGAGCGGGCCGCGGCCTTCATCGACGAGTACGTCACGAAGCCGGTCGTCGGCTACGTCGCCGGTTTCACCGCCCCCGAGGGCAAGACGATGGGCCACGCGGGCGCGATCGTCTCAGGCTCGGCGGGAACCGCGGCCGCAAAGCAGGAAGCCTTGGAGGCTGTCGGGGTGCGGGTCGGCAAGACCCCCAGCGCAACCGCCGACCTCATGCGCGAGATCATGAGCCGCAGCAGCGTCTGATCAGGCGGGTTGCATCACCTGAACCGCGTCGCTGCACGGCGACGCGCCCCTGGGATGACACGATCGGCGCATGCGCGGTTCTGGGATCCTGGGTGCGGCTGGCCGACTCTTCACAGGTCATCCGGGCGAGCCAGGCTCCCACCGACAGGAAGCCGCCGGCGCACAGTCGGATGAGCACCGGCAAGCACTCCCCGCCGAGGGCAACGACACCGTCCCGATCGACGTCGGCGTGACTGAGCAGCACACCGTCCCGATCGACGAGACCAGCGAGGATCAGCAGACCGTCCCCATCCCGGACAGGCGCCCCGACCCGGGTCCGGAGAACGTCGGCGTCCTGCTGTCCCTGGTTGTCGGTATCCTCCCGGCCAGGAGCCGCTGGCGGCCGCTGGGCGCGGCAGCCGCGCGGCTCGTGGTCCTGTCCCCGAGGGGTCGGCCCGTGCCGGGCGGCATGGCGCCGGTGCTGGCCGCGCTCTGGGCGGTGGCGGCGGGATGGTTGGCTGCGCTGATCCTTGCGGTGTGTGTCATGGCGGACACACCCGCCGAGGTGGCCGCCTGGATCTGGCTCGCAGCCAACCACGCCCCGGTCACGGGAGAGTCGGGCACCGTGAGCGTCTTGCCGCTGGGCCTGATGCTCGCCGCGTTGCTCCCCCTGCGACGGGCGGGCCGGTACGTGGTCACCCACTGTGAGCCGGCAGGCCTGCGCGGGGCTGCCGTGGCGGCGCTGGCCACCTATTCCATTGCGGCGGCGGTGGTGGCCGCGGCCTGGGGGGGAGGCCACTTCTCGGTTCCCACCACCGCCGCATGGGCTGCCCTGTGTGCCCTGCTCGGCGGTGCGTGGGCGTGGTTGCGGCAGCGTCCGGGACACACGACCTGGCCGCCGCTCCTGTCGGGAGTGCTGCGTGCCGCTGCGGCGCCGCTGGTGCTGGGGGGCCTCCTGCTCGTCGGGGCGCTCGTGGTCGGCTGGCAGGCCGTGGCGCAGGTGCAGGGCGAAGTCGCCACCACGCCGGCTGAGCATGCCGCGATGGTGCTGCTCCAGGCCGCCTATCTGCCCAACCTGGTCATCTGGGCAGGCGCCTACGCGGTAGGCGCCGGGGTGGCCTTCGGCCCCGAGACGGTGTCGCCGTACTCCGACGGAACCCCCCTGCTGCCCGACCTCCCCCTGGTGCACATCGCCCCGCTGGACAGTCCGAACTGGACGGCCATGCTGCCCATCGTCGTCGCAGTTGGCGCCGCGCTGGCGGCAATCGCCACCAATCGGCGCCAACCCCTGCATCAGCTGGGCCGGCGCATCTCCCGGGCCTTCGCCATGTCCGCCGGGACTGCCGCCTGCTGGTTCGTCCTGGGGCTGCTGGCCGGTGGTTCCCTCGGTGATGGGCCGCTGGACTACATCGGGCCCGCTGCGGGCACGCCGATCGTCGCCGGGCTCGCCACGCTGGCCGGAACGCTGTTGTGGGCCATCCTGCCCACCGTCGCCTCCGACGCCCGTCCGGTGGCTCGCGGTGTGAAATCCCGGGTGGCGAAGTCCAAGGAGACCATCGCCGCGGGAGCGCAGCGGCGCAAGGACTGACAGCGGCGCGTGCACGGGCGTTGATCGCCAACCGTAGGATGTCTGCGTGGCCCGGGTTCCTGTCGTTGCGATGGCGTCGGGAACCGGCAGTCTGTTCCATTCGCTCCTGGACGCCGCAGCGTCGGGCGACTATCCCGCCCAGATCGTCGGCCTCGTCACCGACCGTCCCGGGTGCGGTGCCCAGATCCGGGCCGAACGAGCCGGTGTTCCGGTCGTCGCCGCAGATCCACGATCCTTCCCCGATCGCGAGGAGTGGAACACCCACCTGGCAGACGCCACCGCTGCGCTCGGGCCGGAATGGCTGGTGTCCGTGGGATTCATGCGGGTGCTGTCGCC
>JAQAZZ010000114.1:0-3338 GCA_032127075.1 Micrococcales bacterium
GGGCCGCGAAAGTTGTCAGCGGGGTGAGCAGAGCATCGTTCGCTAGACCCGCGCCCCTTTGGCTGGGGGGCGGCGCCGATCCTCGCAGCGAAGCCCGGGCCCCGGGGCTGGGTCATATCGCGGACACGGCGCACCGGGACTGAGCGCGCCATCGGCGGTCGCCCTGCGGTTCAGCCGCCCAGCAGGGCCAGCACCTCTTCGCCGACCCGGGTGGCGGACTGCGGGTTCTGCCCGGTGACGAGCCGATCCGACACGACCACGTGTTCGCTGAAGTTCGCACCGGCGGTGTGTGTCGCGCCCCGTGACTCCAATGCATCGGCCAGCAGGAACGGCACGACGTCGGTCAGGCCCATCGCCGACTCCTCGGCGTTGCTGAAACCCGCGACCGTGCGGCCGTCGATCAGGTGGCTGCCGTCGGACAGCGTGATGTTGACCAGCGCCGACGGCCCGTGGCACACCGCCGCGACCACACCACCGTCTTCCCACACCGCGCGGCCCACGCGGGCGACGTCGGGGTCGTCGGGGAAGTCCCACACCGTGCCGTGGCCGCCGACGAACAGCACCGCGTCGTAGCCGGCCGCATCGACGTCGGCCAGGCGCGGGGTGTCCTGTAGTTGGGCGCTGATCCGCGGATCGGCGAGGAACTGGTTCTGGGTCTCGTCGGATTCGTCGCGGCCGTCCTGCGGCGGCGCGCCGCCCTGGATCGACGCAAGGTCCACGGCCACACCCGCCTCGGTGAGCACCTTCCACGGGTGGGCCGCCTCGCCGACGAAGTACCCGGTCTTGCGCCGCCCGCCGAGGTCGTCGTGGCTGGTGAGGACGAACAGCACCTTCTTGTGCGTCATGGTCTGCTCCTGGGAGTGGTGGTCGTGATGACCCATCGACGGTACGGCTTGACCGCCGCGGCCACCATCTGGCCCGCTGCTGCAGCCGGCGGGCGAGACCACCGCCGCAGCCGGTTCGCAGGCAGCGGCGCCGATCAGTTCGTCGGCGACGTTCCGGTCGGTGAGGCACACGGCTTCGCCCCGCCGGTCCCCACCCGGCGCGGGAGAACGCCGTGGCGCGCGTCTACCCGGCGCGGGACTACGCCGCTGCGCGCGCCTACGCGGTGCGGGAGTACGCTGCCGCGCGCGCCCACCCGGTGCGGGAGAACGCCGTGGCGCGCGCCTACCCAGATCGGGAGAACGCCGCCGCGAGCGCCACCTGATCGTCGTTGGGCCGCACCCCGGTGTAGTGGACGAACTGCTCCACGGCCTGCAGGGTCTGCACCTCGGGGCCGGTGATCACCGGGATCCCGCGTTCCTTCGCCCGGCGCACCAGCGGCGTCTCCGGGGGCATGGCCACGACCTCCAACACCGCCTTGGCGGCATCGACCACCTCGACGGCGACGGGCAGCCCGTCCGCTGCGGGGCCGCCGGCCATGCCGACCGGGGTGGCGTTGACCAGGAGCCTGGGTCGTTCGGATCTCGCCTCGGCGCGCCACGGGTAGCCGAAGTCGCTCGCCAGCGCGGTACCGGTGCGTTCGTTGCGGGACACCACCGACCCGTCGGCGAACCCCGAATCCCGCAGCGCCGCCAGGACAGCCCGCGCCATCCCGCCGCTGCCGACGACCACAAAGGGCGCGTCGCTGGGGACCTCGTAGGAGCGCAGCAGGCCCGCCACCGCCTGGTAATCGGTGTTGAAGCCGCGCAGGTGGTCGTCGGTGTTGACGACGGTGTTCACCGCGCCGATCGCCCGCGCCGAGCCGTCCACCGAGTCGAGCAGTCCGAGGACCGTCTCCTTGAACGGCATCGAGAGGCTCGCGCCGCGGATCCGCATGGCACGGATGCCCGCGACCGCCCCGGGGAGGTCGTCGCACGCGAAGGCCTTGTAGACGAAGTCGAGCCCGAGTTCCGCATAGAGGTAGTTGTGGAACCTCGTGCCGACATTGCTCGGCCGCGCCGACAGCGAGACGCACAGGGTGGTGTCCTTGGTGATCGCCGTGGTGTCCATCGCCCGCCTTCCCAGGGTCAGTGTCGGTCAGGTCCCGCGTGGCCCGGCAGGATTCGGCGCGGAGCGGCGCGGCGCGCTGTGGCCAACCCGTGCCGCACTCGTGCGCCCTGGCGCATCAGTCCCCGGCAGCCCCGACCCAGATGGACAGTGCGGCGACTCGGCCGCGCTTGATCCGCGCTTCGATGCTCCCGGTTTCGCCACCGCTGCCGAACGGACTGCAGAAGGCGGTCAGCCGCCACCATTTGCCCGTCCTGGTGCTGTCCGACGGCAGTTTCCGTGCGGGAGGTCCGTAGACGCGTTTCACCTCGGCGAGGGGGGTGCCGACCCGCACACCCCGCTCGGTGACCCAGCGCCGACCCGTCAGTTGCCCGTACTGCAGCAGCAGGTCACCCTTCACGGTTGTGCCGCCGAAGGACAGGAACTCCAGCCGGGCCGCCTTCCGCCCCCGCCACTTCGCCCGCAGCGTCGATGGGCTGGTCTTGGTGGCCTTGGCGGGTGGACCGATCTTCTTGCGGAACTTCCGGAAGGTCGCGTCCCGGAATTTCGGCGGCCCGACCTTGGCCGGGCCGAGGGAGACCAACTCGCGCGCGGGACCCGTGAACGAGCAGCCGGGCAGTTTCTGGCCCTCGCGGGTGCCCAGCACCCAGTCATCCGACTTCGCCGGACCTGCCGCGGTCAGCGACACCATCAGCAGCGCCGCAGCGGTCGCTGCCGGTATGGCCGTCGCCGACGAGCGCCTTGTCTTCACAGCCACAGTCCGCTCCCTCGCCGAAGGGTCCACCGGTTGTGGATTGATCCCGAGGCTATCCCCGCAGGCACGGCGGACGCTACAACGTTTCTCGACCGTCCCACCTCCGTGAACTGCGGCGCGCAGTCACCCCCGCCACGCTCACGCCGCCGCGCCTGGCCGGGGCCGACGGGGTCGCCGTCCCACAGTGCCGGAAGCGCCGAGGCTCTAGGCTCAGGTCAGTGCAATGACGCTGACCGGATGCCGCCACAACGGCTCGCGGCGCCCCGACAGGAGAGATTCATGGTGCGAGTGGCCGCCTTCCAGGTGTCGGTGGACGACGCCGAACAGCCCCGCGACCGCATCGAACGGGTCGTGGATCGGGTCAGCGCCCTCGCCGGGGAAGCCGACCTGATCGTGCTGCCGGAGCTGTGGACCATCGGGGCGTTCAACACCCACCTCCTGATGAGCTTCGCGGAGGCAACCGACGGACCGTTCGCCCGGCAGATGGCCGAACTGGCCCGCACGACGGGCGCATGGCTGCAGGCCGGCTCCTTCCCGGAACTGCACGACGGCTGAGTGTCCAACACTGCCCTGCTGTTCGATTCCGAAGGGGAGT
>JAQAZZ010000115.1:0-8752 GCA_032127075.1 Micrococcales bacterium
CGCGGGCCAGCCTACTGGCCCCATACCCGGCCCGGGCCCAGTCGGCCCCATGCTTTGGCCGCCTGAATCTCAGAGCTCGGTGCGGTTCCACTTCCAGAAGGCGACGGCGGTGAAGACTGCGCAGGCCACGAGCGTGAGGACTATGGCTCCTGGCGCGGTCACCGCTTGGCCGTTGATGATGGCTCCGGTCACCGACGTATCGGCGTCGCCGGTGGCGACGACCAGCGCCCACGGCAGGACCGAACCGAGTCCGGGGATTCCCGCGATGAGCTGCTGCCCGAAGGCGAAGGCCAGCGGGATGGCGATCACCGCCCCAGCCGAATCGAACAGGGTGCCCAGCATCAAGGTCAATGTCAGATAGAACATCAAGTTCAGCGCAACAACCGTCGCACCCAGCGCGAAACGCGGCACCGACACATCGATGCCGGCCAACGTTGTCTGCAGGAGCAGAACCGCCGAGGGGATGACGACCATCGTGGCAATCACCCCCACCGCGTTGGGAACGAGTTTGGACAGCATGAACGCCGGTCGGGACACCGGCTTGGACAGCACCCATGCCGCGGTTCCGCTGCGCTTCTCACCGACGATGGTTTCCTGCATGAGGATCGCCACCGCGATGGCGGCGAACATCGACATCACGCCATAGAGCGTGAACACGTCCAGATCATCGGGCGCGTCACCCCACACCGCGACAGCCACCGAACCGTTGATGATGACTGTCCACAGCAGGGCCTGTGTCCACCAGTCCTTCGTCCGCCACCAGGCGCTGAACCCGGCCCCCATCAAGGTCGGCAGGCCCGCGCGCCACCCGTGCTCGTCCCGGGCTTCCAGCCCGACAGTCCCAGTGTCAGCCATCGGTCGATCCATCCTCGATGAGACCCACGAACACGTCCTCGAGCTTCACGGCCGGCCTGGTGAACTCCTTCACGACCAGGGCCTCATCGGCCAGCAGGACCCGCTGCAGGCGGGCCGCCGCGACATCGGTGTCGGTGACCGTGATGCGCAGCCGGGCCGACTGCCCCTCACTATCGACGGCAACCCCGTCCACCCAGGGCTGGGCCAGCAGTGCCGCCGTTGCCGTCTCGACGTCGCCCTCAATCACGGCGGTGAACACCGATCCCGACCCGGCGGCCAGGACCTCGCCCAGCGGCCCCTGGCTGATGATGCGGCCATCCTTGAGGATGCAGACCATGTCACTGACCCGCTGGACGTCATCGAGGATGTGCGTGGAGTAGAAGACAGTCGAGGTCTCCCGGAACTGCTCCAGGATCGCCAACACATCGCGACGCCCCAACGGGTCCAGCGCCGCGGCCGGTTCGTCCAGGATCAGCAGATCAGGCTGGTGGATCTGAGCCTGGGCGATCCCCAGCCGCTGGGTCTCGCCGCCCGACAAGGTCTTGACCGGACGGTCAGCCTTGTCCGACAGACCGACGAACGCCAGCATCTCGCTGACCCGCGCCTCCAGCCGTTCGCCCGGGCCGGAGAAGAAGAAGCCAGCCGCGAATCGCAGCGTCTCGCGCGCGGTCATGTGCGGATAGAAACGCGGCTCCTGCGGCAGGTAGCCGATCCGCCGCCGCAGCTGCGGGCTGTCGCCCACGATGTCCAACCCGAAGACACTCCCCGACCCGGACGTCGGTCGGATCAGGCCGAGGAGCATCTTCATCGTCGTTGTCTTCCCGGCGCCGTTCGGGCCGAGAAAGCCGAAGACCGAATTCCGGGGCACCCGAAGGTCGATCGAGTCGACGGCGTTGGCTTCGCCGTACGACTTCGAGAGGGCAGCGGTCTCGACAACCAGATCTGCCTCATCCACCAGAGCCGTCCCCTGCTGTGAAATCGCCTGCCACGAAATCTCCTGCCGGTCCTCAGGCTAGCGGTCGAGGATGGTCGCAGCCGGGCGCTGAACGGAGCAGGGTTCGTGTCGGCTCACCGTGACTCCGTCGACCACCACCTCTCCGTCGCCGAGTCCTTCTCCACCGGGGAGCCTGCGCGTCGAAGACCAGCCCTTCGCCGTCATACCCGGATGGGTCATCGGCACCGCCCCGACCGGTCTGGCTGCTCACCCGCCCGGGCGCAGCAGTCGGTTCGCGAACCGGAGCGGGCTCTGCTACACCAGTCCTGTTGGGCCGACCGGCGCGGCGAGGATCCAAGGATGCGGGGCTGGCATGACGGACAAGAAGTTGATCACCGTGGTGGGTGCGACCGGGGCGCAGGGCGGGGCGACGGCCCGGGCGCTGCTGCGTGATGAGGCGTTCGCGGTGCGGGCGGTGACCCGGGATCCGGACTCTGATGCCGCCCGGGCTCTGGCCGAGGCTGGCGCTGAGGTGGTGCGGGCCGATATCGACGACGAGGCGAGCCTTCTGGCGGCGCTGGAGGGGGCGTACGGGGCGTTCTTCGTGACGTTCTTCTGGGCGCACTTCTCCCCGGACGTCGAGCAGGCGCAGGCCCAGCGGATGGCCCGAGCGGCCAAGACCGCCGGGATCCAGCACGCGATCTGGTCCACCCTGGAGGACACCCGCCGCTTCATCCCGCTCGACGACGACCGGATGCCCACCCTGATGGGCGAGTACAAGGTGCCGCACTTCGACGCGAAGGGGTCGGCCAACCACTTCTTCACCGACAACGACGTCCCCACAACATTCCTGCAGACAGCGTTCTACTGGGACAACATGATCAGCTTCGGCAGCGGCCCGCAGCGCGGCGAGGACGGCTCCCTGGTGCTTGTGTTCCCCATGGGCGACGCACAGCTGTCCGGGATCGCCGCCGAGGACATCGGCAAGGTCGCCGCCGGGATCTTCGCCGCCGGAGACACCTACATCGGCCAGACCGTGTCCATCGCGGGGGAGCACCTCACTGTCGCCGAGATGGCTTCCCAGCTCAGCGACGCCCTCGGCGAGCCGGTGACCTACGTCGCGGTCGAACCGGACGTCTACCGGGCCATGGGATTCCCCGGCGCCGAGGACCTGGGGAACATGTTCCAGTTCTACCGCGATTTCAACGACTACTTCGTCGGCGAACGCGACCTGACCCTGGTTCGCCAGCTGAACCCCGAACTCATGACGTTCCGGGACTGGCTCGCCGCCCACGCCGACCAGATCCCCATCCCACCCGCCGAGGAGGAGTAACCCTCCGACTTGCCACGCAACCGGCGGGTCGCCAGACCCGCCCGGCTGGTTCGACCACGCCCGAAGTGCACCGAGGAGGCCCTTCCAGCGCACCGCCGAAGGCCTCAATCCAACGCCATCAACTGCGTGCGACCAGGGCGATCCCGCCGTGCCGACGAAAGGAGGGTCGGACCGGGTCGCCTTCGCCAGGCCTGCAGGTCGATGTGCCGGATGGCGGCGGTGAGCCAGGCAGGATGCGCCGGGCGTTCGCGGGTGAGTGAGGGCCGTCCACGGTGAGTACGGTGAGATCTCGTGTCCGCTGGTTGGTTCTTGTGCCAGTAAGAGGAGCGCGCCCGAAGGGATTCGAACCCCTAACCTTCTGATCCGTAGTCAGATGCTCTATCCGTTGAGCTACGGGCGCCTGCCGACAGAGTGTACCCGTACCGACTCGGGGGTGGGAAACCGCGACCTCCCCAGGCGGAACCGCGGATCGGAAGTCCAGCCGGCCGAAGCAGGGTCTACTTCCCGGCCTCCGCGAGGTCGAGCATCCGGTCGCGGGTGACCTCCCGGTCGGCCAGGAGGGTTTGGACTTGCTGGATCTCCCCCTGGGAGCGCGGCTCCCACGCGGCGGCGACCATCGGGGCGAGGTCGGCTCGGTAGTCGTGACCCAGCGACCGGAAGACCCCGGACTGAGCCTGGGTCGCGTAGGCGACATCCAACATGACTTGCTGCCACGTGGTCAGCGGGATCCAGCGCATCTGATCGGGGATGTTGCGGCCGCGCGTCTCGCCGCCCAACCAGCCGGGTCTGCGGGCGACGAGCGGTATCTCGAAGCGGGTGACGGGATCGGCATCATGGTCGAGCAACCAGAACTGGCAGTCCGCGGGCGGCTCCTCCGGCAGGTCCTGCCACCGGTCCACATGGACCACACCGGGATGCTGCCGGAGTTCGTCGCGCAGTCCGGTCCCGCCGGGGGTCCCGACGAAGAGGACGGTGTCGATACCGGCGATGCGGGCAGTCTTGCGGTCGACGAGGCTCGGTTCCGCGGTCAGAGCCGTTTGCGCGACGGCGGCACCCAGGCTCTCGCCGTACAGGTGCAGCTTGGGCCGATCTTGCGGTGATGCCGACGCGATCCGCCCCGAGATCCGGTCGATGAGCAACCGGAAACCCTCAGCCGCCGCCGGGATCTCCGGGATGGACAACATCGACGGCAGCAGACCGTACTGCACGACAACGCTGGCGCAGTCCCCATGCGAATACAGCTCCAACGCCTCGGTGGGGACTGAGTTGGCGTACCCGGAACCGGCGGGGCAGGCGGCGACGATGTGCGCCCGGTCGAAGGCGCCGAGGCGTTCCAACTCGGCCATGGCCAGATCGACCCGGCCGCTGATCGACTCGGCGGAATCCAGGCCGACGAAGACTCGCACCGGTTCCCGCGGGTCCGTGATCCCAGCCTCGCGCATGTCGGCGGCGGACACCCGCCAGTGCACGTAGCGGCGGCCCTCACGGCTGAGGGTCTCGTAGTCCACCGCCGAGCCGGGGCCGCCCGAGACATGGGGGTCGTCGATCGGCTCCGCCAGCGCCTCGTCCGCAGCACGGCTGTCGGCGGCCAGCGAACCGAGTGCACTTCGGAATCCCGACCGTGCCCCGGCAACGGCAGCGGTTGCGATGAGGGCGACACCGCCGACGGCCCACAGGGCAGGGTGACCCCCGAACCGCTGCGAGGCCCCGACCGAACCCCGCCGGACCTGGCGGCCGGCGGCCGAGCCGGTGACCGCCAACCCGGCGGCTGCAACGATGCCAGCCCCCGCACCGACAGCGGGGCGGCCGCCGCGGGGGGCCCACTCGGCGTGGGAGGCGCCCTGCGCCACGACGTGTCGGCGGCCGAGCGCGACCGCGACCAGCGACGCGCCGACGAGAGTGCCCGCGGCGACCACGGAGTCAGGGGCCACGGGACGGAAGAGCCGCCCGACAGCGGCGCCAGCCGCCGCCCCCACAGCCGCTCCGGTCGATGCCATCAGCGCGGTGACGAGTCCTTGGTGCAGCGTGGACCGGGGCGTCAGGCTGGGACGCAGCGATTCGGCGCCGACCACTGCGATGCCCGCGGCCGCTCCGGCGGCTGTGGGGCGGGCTGGAAGCATGCTCGGATTCTGCCGTCTACCGGTCGGCCGTGCCCAGCAGCGCGGCGATGTCGCCGTGCACCTCCAGAGCACCCACCCGGCCCACATCCTCCAGCAGGGTCCGGCCGTTCTCGCTGAGCCGCAGGTGGATCGTCGCGTCGAGGGTCTCCTCCACCCGCTTGTGCATCTCGGTGCGGATCGGGGCGTGTAGCAGGGCGCCCCCGGTCCGCTCCGCCCGCAATTCGAGCCGCCGCCCGGCGCGATCGTGGACGACGCACACGACATGCTCGTCGTCCACCTGTAGCGTCTCGGTCTTCGCGCCGGTGTACGTCGCGAAGCGGTAGAACCGGCCTTCGGCACGCAACCCGATGAGCAGTCCGCGGAACTGCCCCCGCAACCAGGGGATGAGCGCCACCGAACCCATCAGTGAGACGGTGGGGTCGCCGAAGTGGTTGGAGTGCATCCAGATGTAGCCGGCGGGGAACGCCTGGCCCCAGTCCTGTTCGATGTAGCCGCGGCCGTGGCCGAAGTCGAGGTTTGCGCCGTTGAACGCCAGCGAACCTGACAGCCCATGGCCGAAGGAGACCACACCGTGGTAGCACTCCATGGCGGGGACATAGGCGTACCAGCCCATGGCGCCGGGGGAGCGCGGTGTCACCGGCCATCGATCCAGCGACCCCTCGATACCGACCCGTCCCTGCAGCCGCAGATCGTGCCCGTCGTCGATGTCCAGTGCGATGCCCTCGGCGGTGAACCTGTTCGGGCCGACGACCACGCCGAACCGGTCCGGCGCGGAACGGAACAGCGACGCCTCGTAGGGGACATACCAACTGCGGCCGGTGGCCCCGTCGAGGACCTGCACGAAGGCTTCCGCCTCGCCCGAGTCGGAACGGAACAGCCCCGGGATCACCGCCAGGCGCGCAGCACGGTCGGCGCTGACGAGTTTGACGTACCAACCCTCGAAGTACGGGGCCCGGCCTCGATCATGCCCCGCCTCCGGATGCCAGACGGTCCGCAGTGAATCGATCGGCCACATGCTGCCAGGGTAGTTGCAGCCAAGGTTTCCCGAGCGGCCGTGGGCGTTGTGAGAGCATTCCCATCATGCCCACCCCCGACGCTCCAGATCCCGCCGCACCCGCGGCGATCAGGGATTCCGGCGGCCGACAAGTGACCCGGGGCAGCGCCAAGGGCACCCGCAAGCTCAGCCCGATCGCATACCGGTCCCTGATCTGGAACTTCACGCAGCGGGACCTGAAGTCGCGCTACCGGGGCACGATGCTCGGTTGGGCTTGGGCGCTGTTGGCGCCGTTGGCCACGGTGGCCATCTACAGCCTGGTGTTCTCGCTGTTCATCCGGGTGGAGCCGCCGGCATTCGGCAACGGCCGCGAGGGGATCTACGCGGTGTGGCTGCTGGTGGGCATGGTGACCTGGCAGTTCCTCAACAACAGCATCAGCTTGGGGATGCCGTCGCTGCTGGGCAACGGCCCGTTGATGCAGAAGGTGTATGTCCCGTCCTTCGCGCCGGTGTTGGCCGCCACCATCACCGTGGGCATCCAGTCGTTGATCGAACTCGGCATCGTGATGGCGCTGTTGGCAGTGCTGGGCAACGTCGGCTGGACCTGGCTGCTGACCCCACTGTGGCTGGCGCTGTTGCTGCTCGCGGCAGGCGGCTGCAGCTACATGCTGGCGGTGGCCAACGTCTATTGGCGGGATCTGTCGCAGATCACCCAGATCCTGCTGCAACTTCTGTTCTTCCTCAGCCCGATCATCTACCCGCTCACCCTCGTTCCGGAGACCATCTTCGGCTGGCTGCCGATCCGGTCGCTGCTGGAGGCCAGCCCGATCGCACAGTTCGTGATCGTCGGACGGGATCTGCTGTACGGCCTGACGCTTCCCTCAGCGGGACAGATCGGCTATCTGGCGATGTGCACCGCAGTGATACTGGTGTGTGCGCGCTGGGTGTTCCGCCGCTGGGGCGAGGACATCGGGGAGGCGATGTGACGGCAGAACCGGCCGTGTCGGCCCAGAACCTGTCGAAAAGGTTCCGGGTGCGCCGAGAGCGGCGGACTTCGATCAAGGAGCGCCTCGTACGCGGCCGCGCCCCCGGGTCGGAAGACTTCTGGGCTCTGCGGGACGTCACATTCGACATCCCGCAAGGCAGCTTCTTCGGCATCGTGGGCCACAACGGATCAGGCAAGTCGACGGTTCTGAAGGTGCTCGCGGGGATCTACCGGCCGACGGCTGGGCATGTGGAGGTCAACGGCCGGGTGTCGGCGCTCCTGGAACTGGGCGCGGGATTCCACCCGGAACTGACCGGCCGGGAGAACATCCGGCTGAACGGGACCCTCCTCGGCCTCACGAGAGCCCAGATCGACCGGTCCACCGACGAGATCGTGGAGTTCGCCGGTATCGATGATTTCATCGATGCGCCGGTGAAGGTGTACTCCAGCGGAATGTCAATCCGCCTGGGCTTCGCCATCGCGGTACAGGCCGATCCGGAGATCCTGATCGTGGACGAGGTGATCTCGGTGGGTGACGAGGAGTTCCAGCGCAAGTGCTCCGACCATCTGTTCCGGCTGCGCAACCGCGGCGCAACGATAATCCTCGTCAGCCACTCGATGGCCAGCGTGGAGAGCATCTGCGACCACGCGCTGTGGCTGGATCACGGCCGAGTCGCAGCCCGGGGACGTTCGCACGAGGTTGTCCAGAGCTACGTGGACCATGTGAACCGGAAGGAGCATGACAGCTCGGGCGAACCGGAGCCAGATGACCTGTCGCTGTCGGGGGTCCGGATCGGCAGCGGCGAGATCCGCGTGGTGGACCTGCAGATCCTGGACGGAAGTGGCAACGAGCGCGGTTTCGCGGTCGCCGGTGAGCCTGCCGTTGTCCGCATGGTCTACGAGGCGAAGGAGGATCTGGCGGCAGTGGACTTCGGCCTGGGGTTCATCCACGAATCCGGCGCATATGTTGCCGGGCCGAACTCTCGCCCCGTCGGGCCGTTCGACGTCACCAGGGGAACGGGGTTCGTCGACTTCGTCATGGACGACGTTCTGCTCGAGCCGGGAGCCTACTGGCTATCCACCGCGGCGGTGCGCGGCGACTACATGTACGACCATCTGGATCGGGGATTCGCCATGAAGGTGCGCGGCACGCCCCGTGGCGGGGCGGGCCTGGTGGGACTCCCCGGCGGCTGGCGCCAGCCGACGGCTACTGCTGGCCCGCCGCTGGATCGCAGCGGGGAGCGCCGGGGAACAGGCTGGTCGGACACGGGGTCCTCGCCGCCGCTGCGTCATTGATCCGGCCGCTCGCCGCTCGGCCCAACGTCGGCGGCACCGTCGGTCCCGGGCCTTAGCCGACGCCAGGGTTTGCGGCGCGCCAACTCGGAGTCCTGGAGTTGCCGGGCCAACTGGTCACAGGTGGCGCTCAACTCGTGGTTGACGCGGTTCATCTCGCCGTTGACTCGGTGCAGCTCCCCGTTGGCGCGGTTCAACTCCTCGTTGGCGCGGTTCAACTCCTCGTTGGCGCGGTTCA
>JAQAZZ010000116.1:0-4886 GCA_032127075.1 Micrococcales bacterium
CCGGTCGCCACGACGATCATGGGCGGCCTCGAACGCGACGACGACGACCCGACCATGCTGCGGGTCTTGAAGGCGAACGGTCCGGTGCCGGTGAACGAAGACCTGGCAGAGTTCGACATCGTCGTCAACTGCGTGTTGCAGGACACCGACTCGCCGATGACGTTCGTCACCGGCGATCAGATCGACGGGTTCGCCCCGGGCAGTCTGATCGTCGATGTCTCCTGCGATGAGGCAATGGGGTTCGACTTCGCCCGGCCGACATCCTTCGAGGCACCTATGTTCACCGTCGGCAACGCCGTGCACTACTACGCCGTGGACCACAGCCCGTCGTACTTGTGGGAGTCGGCCACGTGGGAGAACAGTGAGGCGCTGATCCCGTTGCTGGGCCCGGTCATGGCGGGACCGGCCGGCTGGGACGGCAACGAGGCCATCCGCCGGGCTATCGAGATCCGCGACGGAGTGGTGCAGAACCCCAAGATCCTCTCGTTCCAGGACCGGGCCCGCGAGTTCCCCCACGACCGGCTCCCCTGACACCCCTCCACCGCCCGGACCGCAATGGCAGGTCCGCCGCGGACGATGCGCTGCGAACTGATTGCGACATTTCGACCCGCCCGACCTGCCCGATCGCCTGCCGCTTGTCGGCTAGGTTCGGCACTCGTGGACGACCGGCGGCGAGAGGGCAACAGGGAACGGCGGCGGCTGGCGGCGGCGCAAGACCGGGTCAGGCGGGCACGCCGAACAACCCGGCGGGGCGCATCGGCGCTGCTGAGCGCAAAGGGCCTGCGCGGCGCCGCGGTCGAGGTCGCCTGGCTGTCCACCCATGTGGCCATGTATCCCCTCGGCCTCGCGGAGGAGAAGGCGCGCGAAGAAGTGGAGCGTCACAACCTCGATGGTTTGCCCCCCGTCCAGCGCGGACTGCTGATGGGCGATGTGGAGGCCGCGGGCACCCCGATCATCCTGGTGCACGGTGTCGTGGACAACCGCAGCGTGTTCACCCTCCTGCGCCGCGGATTGCGCAAGCGGGGCTTCGGCCGGGTGGTCACGTTGAACTACTCCCGCTTCACCGCCGACATCCGCACGGTCGCGCAACGGCTGGCCGACCTGGTTGAGGATGTGGTTCGGGAGACCGGCTACGAGCGGGTGCATGTTGTCGGGCATTCCATGGGCGGCTTCATCGGCCGCTACTACGTCCAGTGCATGGGCGGCGACAAGCGGGTCCACACCCTGGTCACCTTGGGCAGCCCACATTCCGGCAGCACGCCGGCGCGCTACGTGCCTGCCGGAGTCTTCCGGCAGATGAAGCCCGGCTCGCAGATCATCCGGGAGTTCGACAAGCCTGCTCCGGGATGCAGCACCCGGTTCCTGGCTGTCTGGTCGGATCTCGACCAAGTGATCATTCCGAAGCGGAACGCCCGCATCATCCACCCTGATCTCAACGCGCGCAACGTATTCGTGCGCGGCGTGGGGCATATGTCGCTGCCCGTGGACGGCCGCGTAGTGCATGAGATCTGCACGACGCTGGCACACCTGGGCCACGACGGCTCCATCCTCGCCGAGGGGGCCACGTCTATCGCGAGTTCGCGGCCCCGCGTGTCAGCAGCGGTGCCGGCCCCGCGGATCGAACTGCGCGAGCGCCAGCCGACCGGCTGACTCGGGCCTCCCGCTCGGCGACCCCCGCTCGGGGAACTAGATCTTCTCCACCGGCGCGTAGCGCAGCAGCAACCGCTTGACACCGGCGGATCCGAAGTCCACCGATGCCTCGGCCCTGTCGCCGATCCCGGCCACCGACACCACCGAGCCCATCCCGAACTTGTCATGCAGCACGCGGTCGCCGGGGTCGAGTGCGATAGCAGGCTTCCCGCCACCCGCGGCACCCGCCCGTCGGCGGTTCCAGGTCGTGGTGCTGGCCCGGGCCGTCTCCGGCAAGCGGCGCCATCCGACCAGCGACTCGGGGATCTCGGCGAGGAACCGCGACGGCGGGTGCGCCTCCGGGGCTCCCCAGGCGGACCGCGACATCGCCCGCGTGAGGTACAGCTGATCCATGGCCCGGGTGATCCCGACATACGCCAGTCGGCGCTCCTCCGGCATTTCGTCGGTGTCGAAGGTCCGGGCGTGGGGGAAGATCCCCTCCTCCATGCCGGTGAGGAAGACCACGGGAAACTCAAGGCCCTTGGCAGTGTGCAGGGTCATCAGAGTGACCTGGCCCGCGTCGGTGTCGGGGATCTGGTCGGAGTCGGCGACCAGCGAGACCCGTTCCAGGAAACCTGCGAGGTCCGGATCCTCGGCCATGGCCTCGTAGTCGCTGGCCACGGACTCCAGTTCACCCAGGTTCTCCACCCGGCTCTCGTCCTGCGGGTCGTCGGACTCCTGCAGTTCCCGCAAGTAGCCGCTGCGGTCCAGCGCTTCGGCGAGGAGTGCGGCGGGGCTGGCGCCGCCGTCGGCAAGCTCCCGCAAGTCAGTCATCAACGCGTGGAAACCGCTCACGGCCTTGCGGGATCGCGCCGCCAGCGTCGCGATCTCGTCGGCACGGGCGCAGGCCTTGTCGAAGGAGACTCCGTTGCGTGCCGCGAAGGCGGCCAACTCCGATTCGGCCTTGTCGCCGATCCCCCGCCGGGGCACGTTGAGGATGCGCCGCAGACTGACATCGTCATCGGGGTTCGCGATGGCTCGCAAGTAGGCCAGCGCGTCGCGGACCTCTCGCCGCTCGTAGAACCGCACGGCTCCGACGACCCGGTAGGGCAGGCCCACCCGGATCATGATCTCTTCCAGCGCCCGGGACTGGGCGTTGGTGCGGTAGAAGACCGCGACGTCCTGCGGCCGCGCTCGCGCGGCGTCGGTGAGCCGATCGATCTCCTCGGCGATGAACCGGGCCTCTTCGTACTCGTCGTCGGCGACATAGCCCACAATCTGAGTCCCGCCGGCGCGGTCGGACCACAGCCGTTTCTCAGCGCGGCCGGGATTGTTGGCGATCACCGCGTTCGCGGCATCGAGGATGGTCTGGGTGGAGCGGTAGTTCTGTTCGAGCTTGATCGTGTGGGCACTGGGGAAATCCGCTTCGAACTGCTCGATGTTGCGGATCGTCGCTCCGCGGAAGGCGTAGATCGACTGATCGGCGTCGCCCACGACACACAACTGCGGCGACTGGGCGGCTTCGGCGACCGCCCCAGCGCCGACGAGTTCCCGCACGAGGACGTACTGGGCGTGGTTCGTGTCCTGGTACTCGTCGACCAGGACATGGCGAAACCTGCCGCGGTAGTACTGCGCCACATCCGGGTACAGCTGCAGCAGCGCCACGGTGTTGCCGATCAAATCGTCGAAGTCCATCGCGTTGGCGACCGCCAGCCTGCGCTGGTACTCGGCGTAGATCGTGGCGACACCCTCGGCATGCGGGTCCGGCCGATCCTGAGATTCCTGGGCGATCCGACGGGCGAACTCCTCGTGGTCGATCAGTTCGTTCTTCGCATTGCTGATCCGCGCCGCAACTCCCCGCGCAGTGAACCGCTTCGGGTCGAGGTTCAACTCCTTGGTCGCCAGGGTGATCAGCCGCTGGCTGTCGGCGGAGTCGTAGATCGAGAAACTGGTCGACATGCCCAGCCGTTTGGCCTCGCGGCGCAGGATCCGCACACAGGCGGAGTGGAAGGTCGACACCCACATCCGCTCCGCGGCCGGCCCGATCAGGTCGATCACCCGCTCGCGCATCTCCGCAGCCGCCTTGTTGGTGAAGGTGATGGCCAGAATCTGACCCACCCCGGCGTCGCCGGCGGCCAGCAGGTGGGCGATGCGCCTGGTGAGGACCCGGGTCTTGCCCGATCCGGCCCCTGCCACGACCAGCAGCGGCGCGTCGCGGTGGACCACCGCAGCAGCCTGGGCATCGTTGAGATCGGTCAGCAGGAGGGCCGGGTCGATCTGCTGGATCCGGGAGCCTCGCCGTTGCGAACCGGTGCTGGCCGAGCCATCCGGACCCGCCTGGCTATCCGCGCCGGGAGCGCTTCCAGCGCTCGGCGAGCCGGGACTGGGAGAATCGGGGCTGGGAGAATCGGGGCTGGGGGAACCGAATAGATCGGAAGCGGCGTCGTCGAAGAGGGTGCCCACCGGGCGAGTCTACGCCCGGTCCCCGACGCTTCCGGGCTACCGGATGACGCGGGCCTTGCGCTTGACGGAGGCGTCCCAGATCCGGCCCCCGCCGACCAGCCGGACCTGGACTCTGCCGAGGCCGGGGGTGGCCACCCGGAGCACGGAGGTGAATTCGCCGTTCCCGACCGATTTCGCCTTGCGGATCTTCCAGCGCTTGCCTGGAGCCCGGTGACGGATCTTGAGCTCCGCATCCGCCGGGGCACCGAGTACTTGGCCCGACAGCGAGATCCGCGACTTGGCGCGGGCCTTGCTCACCTTGGCCAGGGTGACCTTGGCGGGCTTGACCACCACTTGCCGCGAAGTGGTCGACAATGCGACGAGTTCCTTCTCGGTCGCCAAGACCGTGCGGAACTCGTAGGTCCCCGGCCGCGCCACCGCTGGGGAGGCCAGGGAGTACTTGCGCCCGGTCACATCGGCGGTGACAACCGTGGCGAACTCGCCCCCGGCCTTGCGTCGCTGCAGGACCACGCGCGCGCCGTCGGGCGGGCGCCGCACCCCGCCGACCATCGTCATCGGCGTGTTGACGCGCACAACGTCGACCTCTGGGGCGAAGAGCCGTAGTAGCGCCGGCTTGGTCTTCTTCTGGCGCCCGGCCTTCTGGGTGGGCTCGGACTCCTGGTCGGAAGCGTCCGGATCCGAGACCTTCACCGTCTTGGTGGGAGTGCGCGGCTCTGCCTCGGGGGCAGCCGCCGCTGATGTGTCGTTGCCGAGGCCTCGGGCCAACAAACGCCCGTACCCGGCACCCACGGTGA
>JAQAZZ010000117.1:0-5429 GCA_032127075.1 Micrococcales bacterium
TCGCTGTTCGTGTTCTTCAACATCTTCGCGCTGACGCAGTTCCTGCAGTACCGCCAGATCGGCCGCTGGCGCAACTACCTGAGCGGCGAGCGGATGTACATACTGCTGAGCCTGCTGGCGAAGTCGGCGCTGGCCTGGCAGGTCTTCGCGGGCACCCTCGCACCGACGTGACCGAGACCTGCCGGTGAGTCATGCCCAGCCTGACCCATCGGATTGTCGCCCGGACCGCCGGCCGTGATCGGGTCATCGACGCGGCGAAGGCAGTGTCGCTGCTGCTGGTCGTGGTGGGGCACAGCCTGGCGTGGCATGTCACCGCGGCCGGCGAGCCCGTCAACGTGCTCGAGGTCGATCAAGGTGTGGTCCCACTCACGTGGCTGTTCCAGGTGCTGCCGCTGTTCTTCGCCGTGGGCGCGATGTCCAACCGTGCCAGCCTGCAGCGGCACGGCACCCGCGGCTTCCTGCGAGCAAGAACGCGCCGACTGCTGACCCCGGTGGTGGTGTACGTCTTGTTCTTCACGGCGGTGCTGCTTCCACTTGCTGCGCTGAGCGACGAGCTGGTCGGCGTCGGCCAGTTCCTGGCCCAACTGCTGTGGTTCGCCGGCGTGTATCTGATCGTGGTCACCGCCGTGCCGCTCACGAGCCGCTGGGCCGTGCGACCCTGGCCGGCTCTGCTGCTCTGGGGGGCGGTCGTCGCACTGATCGACGCCGCCCACCTCGCAGGAGCACCAGAGGGGATCGCATGGCCCAACCTGATCCTGATATGGGGTTGGCTGCACCAACTCGGATACTCGCTGCCGGCTCTTCGGGACAAGCCCGCCCCGCTGCTGTTGGCCGGCGCCGCGACCGCGCTGACTGCCGCTGTTGCCCTGGCCGTGGCGGGACCGTACTCCTCGTCGCTGGTCTCCTACGCCGGTGACCCGGAAATCTCCAACCTCGCCCCGCCCAGCCTGGTGCTGCTGGGTGTCGGTGCCGCACAGACTCTGCTGCTGGCAGCGTTGTGGCCGGCGCTGCGGCGGGGCCTCGCCCACGACCGGGCGTGGGCGGTGGTCGCCCTAATCGGCGGCCGGTCGATGGGCATCTACTTGTGGCACATCCCGCTGGTGGGGGCGGCCGCGGGCCTGGCGATCCTGGGGAAGGTTTCGCCGCAGCCGCTATCACCGGCCTGGTGGCTGCTGCATCTGACCGTGGTGGCGGCGGTGATACCGCTGGCGTGGCTCATCGCAGGTGTGGCCGCCCCCGCGGAGCGGCGCCTGGACCGCATCCCTCGCCTGCTGCCGCTCCCCGCCATCGTCGTAGGTCTGCTGGGCGGACTGGTCGTCCTCAACGTGTCGGTGACGGGTTTCGCCACCTGGTACGGGGCCGGCGCGCTCGGGCTGCCGTCGTCGGCGCTGCTGAATCTGCTCGCGCTCCTGCTGCTGTGGCAGGGCGTGGGTCGGGCTGCGAAGGCCGGCACCGGCGCTGCGCCGACTCCGGCGGTCAACCACGGCTAGCCCCGGATGCCCCGGCTGATCCCGGCGCCCGTGCTGCGCCGCGTGACTTCGGGCGGCCCCCGGGCAGGGGCCAGCCGCTCACACCCTCGCCCACAGATCCGTGAGGGCGCTTTCGATTCCTCCGGCGAGCTCATCGACGTCGGGAACGCGGTCGTAGTCCGCGGTGACCCCGCAGTTGATCTGGCCGTTGTAGGAGATGATCGCCACCGTCACCAACTGGTTCATGCCCAGCGGCACGTAGGGGAACATCTGCCTCATCGGGCGCCCCAGCATGTACAGCTGGTGCTGCGGGCCGGGGACGTTGGTGGTGATCGTAGCCACCATGGGCTGTGGGGCGCGCGCAGCCAGCCGACCCGCGGCGGCGAACAGCGGCGGCGGCAGGAAGACCGCGTTCGCCACCAACGCGTCGGTGCCCTGCAGCATCCCGCTGCGCTTGAGACCGGCCATCTGGTCGCGCATGGCGGCCAACCGATCCACCGGGTCGGCGATGCCCACCAAGAGGTCAGCGAGATAGGCAGCGACCTCATTGCCGCCATAGTCCCGGTCCGGGGACCGCGTGGATACCGGCACGAGGCTGCGGACGAACGATCCTGGCGCCAGATCGCTGCCCCGGGCAAGGAGGAACTCCCGGAATCCCCCGGCGATCGCGGTCAGGATGACATCGTTGACAGTGGCCCCGAACTCGTCCTTGATCTCCTTGACCTGCTGCAGATCGCCGCGGGCCCAGGCCCAGCGGCGGTGCGGGCCGGGCGCGCCCAGCAGATGGTCCTCCACGTGGAGCAGATCCCGGCCGAGGTGCCACGTGCCCAACACCGCCGCCGCGAGGTCCCGAGCCGCCCGGCGGGGCGCCCCGGCATCGGTGGCCAAGTGGCCCAGCCTGCGGAACTGATCCCCGACGCCGGTGGCGATCGCACCCGCCGTGAAACGCGCAGTCCCCATCGGTTCGCCCGGCCGCCATGGCGACGGCAGCGATGGCGGTGGCTCGGCAGTGTCGTCCAGGATGAGGCGCATGATGTCGGTGCCGGAGAGCCCGTCGACCATCGAGTGGTGGACCTTGTTCAGCACGGCGAAGGAGCCGTCAGCCAGACCCTCGATGAGCCACATCTCCCACAACGGCCGGGACAGGTCGAGCCGCTGCGACAGCAGCCGCCCCGCCAGTATCCGCAGCTGCTCCATGCTGCCCGGATGCGGCACGGCGGTGTGGCGTACGTGGTAGGGCAGGTGGAAGTGGGGGTCGTCCTCCCAGCCGGGGCGCCCCAACTGCAGCGGCACCTGCCGGAGCCGCTGCCGGTACCGGGGCAGCGAATCCAACCGACCGGCCATCGAAGTGAGGACATCGTCGTAGGCCGGGGGTGGGCCATCGAACATCAACAGCGACCCGATGTGCATGGGCAACTCGTCGCGCTCGAGGACGACGAACGTGTCATCCAACGGGGTGAGCCGGTCCATGGAATCACCGTAGACGCTCACCGGGGGCTGATGGCTCCCGTAGCCCGATCCCCGACCCGAAGAAACTTCTGCACATCTTGTGCATCCAAAGGCGGGTGTCCTGACGAAGTAACTGTTGAAAGCTCTCACAGGGAGGGCCAACCAAGGGAGAAGCCATGAACATGAAGACCAAGGTGCTGGCCGGCGGGTCCGCTGTGGCCCTAGCCGCGACTATGGGTGCGGGCGTTGTTCCGGCCCAGGCGGGCAACAAGCCACTGTCCGATGTCTTGACGGCCGACGACTCGGGCTTCGACAAGAACGGCAAGGACTACGACATCCTGACCGCCGCCGTGCTGGCGGTCCTAGAAGACAACCCGGACTCCCAGGTTTCGGTGCTGACAGACGGCAAGGTGAAGCTCACCGCCTTCCTCCCGAACGACAAGGCGTTCAAGGCGGTGGCCTCTGCCCTGGCCGGATCCAAGATCCGCTCCGAGGAGAAGGCCTTCAACGCGGTCGCCGGACTGGGCCTCGACACCGTCGAGACCGTCCTTCTCTACCACGTGGTGCCCGGCAAGCCCATCAAGGCCAAGCAGGCTCTGAAGGCTGATGGCGCCAAGCTCACCACCGCCCAGGGTGGCACCATCAAGGTCAAGGTCAAGGGCAAGAAGCACAGCCCGAAGATCATCCTGAAGGACAAGGATCCCGACTTCAAGAACCCGCGGGTGATCCTGAGCCAGACCGACATCAACAAGGGCAACAAGCAGATCGCGCACGGCATCGACGGCGTGCTGTTCCCGGTCGACCTCTGAGGCCTCTGCTCAGATGACAGCACAGCCGCTGTCTGAGGGTGCGCCCCTCAGCGTATGGGACAATCAGCCGGTGTCCGACTTGGAGATCGAAGAGCTGGGCCGACGCCTGGCCTCTGGCGACCAAGACGCCCTGGCCGAGTGTTACCAGCGCTGGGGGGCGCTTATCCACTCGATCGCGATGCGATCTGTGGGGAACCCCGAAGATGCGGCAGACATCACGCAGAACACGTTCATATCCGCTTGGCGGAGTCGCGAGGGCTTTGACCCGTCGGCTGGGAACGTACCCGCGTGGTTGGTGGGCATAGCCAAGCGCCGCATCGTGGACTCCTACCGAGGGGGGTCCAGGAAGCGGGAGATGTCGGTGGCGGAGGTGTACGACGTGGCCTCCGCCCACCCGACCTCTCACCACCGCGAAGACCCCACATCGGTAGTCGACCGTGTGGTCCTGGCCGATGAGATGGGCGACCTCGGGGAACCCGCGCATTCGATAATGCGGCTGGCGTTCTACGGCGACCTGACGCATCAGCAGGTAGCCGAACAGCTGGACCTCCCGCTGGGGACGGTGAAGAGCCACATACGCCGATCTTTGATCAGGCTACGAGACAGGTTGGAGGTGACCCATGCGGCACTGTGACCCGGAGACCCTTTCGCTAGCCGCCCTGGGCTGCGAGCCTCTCACCTCCGACGACGAAGAACACCTGAGCGGCTGCAGCGACTGCAGGCACGACCTCCAATCATTGCGCCGGGTTGTCCTCCTGGGGCGTTCCGCACCAGCTGAACGCCTGGTGGCACCGCCTGACGGCACCTGGCAGCGCATCGCACAGCAGATCGCCGAGCCGCAGCGGGGGCTGCGCTCCGTTCCCCCACCCCCGGCCGGCGGCGCTGCCCGCTCGACGCCGTCGGCAGCCCGGCCTGCCAAACGGACACGAACGTGGCTCCCAATGGCTGCCGCCGCCATGTTCGGGGTCGTCGTCGGCGCAGCGGGGATGCTCACGGTCGTCGCCGACCAGCAATCATCCCCTGCACCGGTCGCCGACTCCCCGGCACCCGAGGTGTTGTACTCCGCTGCCCTGTCGCCGCTCCCCGAGGGCGATCGCACCACGGGCGGCAGCGGCAGCGCGGATGTCGAGTCCACCGGCTCCGGCCGTGTCCTCGCGGTCGCCACCCAGGGTTTGGAGCCCACGACCGGCTACTACGAGGTATGGCTGATCGATCCGAACACGATGGAGATGGTCTCCGTCGGCTCGGTAGGCACTAGCGAGGACGTAGCACTGTTGCCGATCCCGGACAAGGTCGATTTGGCGAGATACTCTGTGGTGGACATCTCCGACGAGCCGGTGGACGGTGATCCCACCCACTCGAGCGTGAGTGTGTTGCGCGGTCAACTGCCCGCCTGAACCCCCCACACGCTATGGCGGTCCTGCGCCTGATAGACAAGATCCCAAGGACAACTTTTCGGGATCTGACATGACACGTGATGACCTGGGCCGAGTGATCGTGGCGACTGCTGCGGACGTCGACGACATCCCCTGGAGCACCCAACTGCCCGGCGTGCACCACAAGGTGCTGTGGCAGTCGGGGGACACCACGTTGGGGCTGATGAGGGTGGAGGCCGGTGCGATCAATCCGGAACACACCCATCACGCCGCCCACCATCACATCCTGGTTCTCGAAGGGGAAGCTACGATGCTCGACCGAAGGG
>JAQAZZ010000118.1:0-3364 GCA_032127075.1 Micrococcales bacterium
AAGCCCGACGACCGCGACTACTCCAGCGCGGATGTGGATCTGCTGTGGTGCGGGCTGCTCATCCTGGCGCTGCTGGTGCTCTTCGGGGTCCTGGGGCGCTGACCCGTCATGCCGCTGGGACCGCCGCCGCCGGGCGGCTACACGCGCAAACCGATTGTGTCGGTGGTCCCCGCTATGATGCCCAACCCCAAGGGGACGGGGCGGCTGCCGGTGGAGGGCTGCCCGCTGACCGAGCGACAGCTGCAGGTCGTGTGGCTGGCCTCGTACGGGTTGACCAACGCTGAGATCGGGGACCGCATGGCGCTGGCCCCGACCACCGTCAAGTCGCATCTGACGCATATCGGGAAGATCCTCGGCGCCCGCAACCGCGCCCACATGGTGGCGATATGTCTGCGGGACGGTTTCGTCCAGTGATCCACTCTATGCTGGGTGGGTGCGATGGTGGCTGGACCGGATAACCCTGGCGGTGGCCTGGGTGCTGCTGATCGGCGTGAGCATGTACCAGTCGGCGCAGGTGTCCGACCTGATCGAGACGGTGGACCGCGACGTTACCGACACTGCGACGAGGGTGTGCGGCGCGTGGCTCGGCACCTATCAAATGCTCAACCTGTGGGCAACCGAGAGACTGGAGCCGCAGAGGGCCACGGAGCAGCGTGAACGGTTCGCCAGAGACTTCCGCGACAAGTGCCCCGGCTACGACCAACTGCTGGAGGGCGAGTGAACGACCGTGTGCTGACCATCGCCGCCTACGGCACCGTCGTGGCGGGGCTGGCTGTGGTGCTGGACGGGATCATCCGGGGCGACTCGACCGACATCCTGCTGGGTGCGGGGCTGATGGGCGGGCCGACGCTGCTGGAGTCGAAACACAAAAAGGAGGATGTCGATGCTTAATATGTTGCTGTTTATCGGGCTGCTGGCGGTGGCCATGATCGCGGTGTGGATTCTCGACCGTGATCTGCGCGACGAGGACGACGAGGAGCGGTGGCCGTGAAGCATGGCAGGGGGATGCGGCGGGGGCTACGCTGCATGGGAGGACATGGCCTACGGCAAGGAGAGCGGCGATGGGTGAGGAAACGACGATGAAGAGGGCGGCATCGGAACTCAAGAAGGCCAAGGCCGCAAGCGGGAAGAAGTCGGGGGCTTCCGACCCGCCGGAGAATGTGCGCCGGGCTGCTGTGCTGCGCGGGATGGGCTACGAGGAGTTCCTGGCGACCTACTCGGAGGGAGACGCCGACGATATCGTGGCCCAGCGCGGCGGCGGTCCCCGGAAGAAGCCCAAGAAGTCTTAGAACATCGCCAACTGCTCGTTGTCGGGCGGGACGACCACAGTTCTTCCGTCCTGCTTGGTCGGCGAGGGTTTCATGGGCAGCACCATCGCCTGTGTGCCGTGGCGATGGGCCATGTTGCCCTTGGAGATCGCAGTCTCGGCAGCCTTGCGGCTGGCATACGGGCCGAAGGCCAGGTAGTCGTCGGTCACCACGATGTAGCGAATCTTGTGATCGACAGCCGTCAGCACGGCCTGCGCGACGCTCGCAAAGAGAGTGTCGGCGTCTTCGTGCTTCTGTTCCAGGGCTTCTCTGACGGCTTCCCTGTGGGCTTTGAGGACGCGGGTTTCGTCGAGGCTCATCGGTAGATCAGTCCTTCGGAGCATGAGTCGGTGGCGACCGGGCAGTAGCGGCAGCGGGTGTCTTCGGGGATTGCCTCTATGCGTTCCCAGCCTCGGGTTTCCTGTGCGGACACGATGCTGTCGTAGCGGGCCAGCGCCCGCTGCGCGTAGTCCCGGTCGTAGGGGAACTCGATGTACTGGATGGTGCCGATGGTCCCGTTGCGGGGTATGAGGCACAGCGCCACGGCGTTCGGGACGTATCCGTGGGTCATCTCCATGCCGTAGCCGTACAACTGGATTTGCGTGTGGTACTGCTCGCCGGGGCCGTCGGCCTTCATGCGCCGCAGGGTGGATACGCCCAGGACTTTGTGGTCTATCACGGTGAACGTGTGTTCGTCCCACAGATCGACGCTTCCGGGGATGATCCGGCCAGCCGGAGTCCTCATGGAGACTTCCACCTCGGTCTTCCACCTGTCGGAGCCGCCGTTCACGCCCGACGAGATCATGTTGTCCTTGGCGGCGGCTTCTTCCATCCAGGCGTGCATGGCGGTGCCGATGATGGCGGGAAGCGGGTCGTTCCGGGTGTTCCCGGTGCGGTCCTCGTCGCCGTTGGCGACGGAAACCATGTAGGCGAGGCTCCTGTCGCAGCCTATGCCTATCTGCGACGGCCCCAATGCCACTTGCAGCGATCTGTCGCGGGTCAACTCGTGCCTGCGGATCATTCTGGCTATGTCCCGGCGCACCTGATGGTCGCCGTCGCTGTTGGGGTAGATCGTGTAGTCCATCGCAGCCTCTCTCATTGTGAGTGGGTGGCGGCTTTGGTGACCCAGGCCGCCCACTGGGTGCCGCTCAGAAGAACGGCAGGTAGTCGCTGTAGTTCCACATGAGCGGGATGCCGATGAAGATTCCCGCCACGACTGCGGCGAAAACTACCAAGAACAGGGTGATGATCTTCCGCAGTTCCATGTCACTTCACCACAATCGAGAGATTGCCTTCGGTGAGGCATTCGTTGTAGGTGGCCTTGGGGAGTTTGACCTTGGCGACCTTGGCGTCGATCTGCATGGTGCTGATCTGCTGGATCACGGCATCGGGGAGCAGTCCTCCGGCCTTGATGGGGTCGAAGCGACGCCCGGTGCGGCGGACGCAGGCGACGGGCACGCCGTCGGCGGTCGTCAGTTTGAGTCCGGGTTCGAGCGCAACCTCCTCGGCGATCTCGGCTTTGATCGCCTTGATCTCTTCCTCGGCCTCGGCACGGCGGGCGCTGGCACGGGCCAGACGGGACGCCAGGATTGCTACCTTGTCTCCATTGGGTTTGTTCATAATCTTCTCCTCATTATCTGTTATGTGGCTTATGCCACTGGTTACATGATATGTGATTGTTATTCAGTTGTCAAGCAGCGGGAGGCCGAAGCCAACCTGCCGCAGAATCCAGAGCAGATTGCGGAACTCCATCTGCACCACTGTCTGCCCGATGTGTCCGGGGAACGCCGGGTTCAAGTCCTTGAGCCTGGCATGGGCGTGCCAGAGGCCGACGTTGCGGGCACCCATCCCCTTCCGCTTGCGGATCAGGAAGCAGTAGGCAGCCCCGGAGTTGATGCGCTCCACATCGCATTCGCGCATCCACTCGGCGACACGCGGGATCGACGCAGACTCGGCAGCCTTCCCGCCCTTCACCTGCAGCGGGCTGTGCTACGGCATCCGCTGGTTCCTGCCGATGCTCGCACCGGGTTTACTCGCGGTCGCGCTGCTGCTGAAGC
>JAQAZZ010000119.1:0-5204 GCA_032127075.1 Micrococcales bacterium
CCGCGGCGGACGCGGCGCCCGTCAGGGCAGGGAGTTCGGCGGCCCCACAGTGGCGTTGTCGCCGGAGCCCGACGCATCCACCGCCTCCAGGTACACCTTCTGCGCGTAGTTGCCGAAGTACGGCCCGTGCATCGTCGAGTCGTCGCCGAGGTACTTGAAGCTGTTCACCGATGTGGCGATCCCGGCACCGATGACGGTGTCGAACTCCGCGTACCAGGGGCCGCCGGAGGAACCGCCGGTCAAGTCGCACTTGAGGCCCTGGTCGTAGGAGTTGAGGAACCGTCGATTCAACCGGTCCCAGGCTTGGGCGTCACCCGCGCAGTAGAACAGGTCCTGGCCGTCGTACGGCGGAGCCTGCGGGTATCCGAAACTGGCCAGGAACTCGCCCCGGGAGCGGTTGAACCCCACCTGCGCGGGCGTCGCATCGCCACCCGCGGTGCTATCGATGGCGATCTCCAGCCCCGTGGCTCCGTCCAGTCCGCCGGGTCCGACCACCGCGAAGGCCAGGTCGTAGGAGAAGTCCCCATTCGTCGCCCAGCGACTGGTCGTCACGAGTTTCGCGGCGGTCCAGCAGCCCAGGCTGTTCGTGCTGCAATCGAGCACCGTCGGCTGCACGGAGTTGCCGTAGTCGGGGAAGAACGTCCAGTTGGTGGCCCAGGTGGCCCCGTCCCCGTCGTGGACGCAGTGGCCGGCGGTCAGGATCAGGGCCTCGCTGTCGCGGTCATCGTCGTCTGGTCCATCGGTTTGGCGTTGGCGATGCGTTCGGCGGTCCAGTACTTCACCGCCCTCTCGTGGCGCCGCCGGGCCTCGTCGGCGGTCTCGTTGCCGCCCGGTGCGGCACCCGCACCCGTGGGAGCCAGCAGGGCCAGCAGCAGCGCGAGGCCTCCCACAGCAGTCGCCAGTGCCGCACTTCTGCCGCTTCTCATGCCGATCACTTCCCCACGTGCCGTGACGATAAGCAGCCAGTAGGGCAGGAGGCGGCGACCGCTCTGTCCACCAATCGGGGCAGATGACCGGAATGCAGCACTTCGCAGGGCGTGCCGCAGTACCGCTGCCCGTGCGCCTCAGTGCTGCGGTTGAGGCTGCGCCGTGCGGCCCCAGATCAGAACCGGAACAGCGGTCAGCAGCGCGAAGACGCCGAAACCGATCAGCACCCGGCCGGCTGCGGTGCTCACCCCGCCGGCGGCTGAGGTGGAGGCGGTGATGGCCGCGGCCGCCGCGGTTGCGACGCCGCCGAGTCCGATCATGATGGTCAGGACCGCCCCCGAGGCCGAACCGGCCTGGCCGGGGGCCACGATCGACTGCGTGACCACGCTGGCGAAGTTCCAGGCCATCCCGGTTCCGAGTCCGGCCGCGACCGATGCAGCCAGGAACGTGGGGACCGAATGCTCCAACAGTCCCATCGCCACCACCCCGGCACCGCCGAGCAGCAGCGATGCCGCCATCACCAGTCGGGCCTCGAACCGCTCCATGCGACCCGCCAGCTGCGCCGCCACCGTCAGGCCGAACGACAGCGCCAGGAGCAGATAGGCGGCCTCCACGGGGGAGTAGCCGTAGACGGTCTGCAGCAGCAGGACCGACAGGAAGATCGCCACGACCAGGGCCATGTTCCCCGCCGCACCGGCCAGGGTCATGGCCGAGAACTCGCGGTTGCGGAACAGCGAAAGATCCAGCAGTGGTGCGGGGGTCCGGTTCTCGCGGTAGACGAAGACCCCCATGGCGACCACGCCGGCACCCACACAGCCGAGGGTCCGCGGATCCAGCCAGCCCCAGTCCGCCGCCTTGTCGATGCCGTAGGTGAACACCCCGACGGACACCACGATCGCGACCAGACCCGTCCAGTCGATGCGGCGGCCGGCGGATTCGTCGTAGCTCTGCTTCACCGACGCTGCGATCAGCAGTGCCGCCACCGCGGACACCGGCACATTCACCCACAGCACCCAGCGCCACGACAGGAACTCGGTGAACGCACCGCCAAGCAGGGGCCCGGACGCCTGGCCGATGGCGGCGATGGCCAGGACGTAGCCGACGGCGCGCTGGACCCGCGCGGCGGGGAAGGCGTTGGTGACGATGGCCATGCTGACCGGCATGATGATCGCGGCCCCGATGCCCTGCAGCAGTCTCATGCCGATGACCATCTCGCTGCTGACCGACGCCCCGCCCAACAGCGAGGCCCCGGCGAACAGCGCCACCCCGAGCAGGAGCCAGGTCTTGCGGCCCAGGAGGTCCGCAAGCCTGCCCGCCACTATGAGGAACGAGGCCAGTGACAGCATGTACCCGCTGATCACCCACTGCAGGTCGGCGACCGTCGTGCCGAGGTCCTGCGCCATGTCCGGCAGTGCCACCTGCACGGCGAAGAAGTCGGTGTAGACGAGGAACGACGCCAGACCGCAGCCGATGATCAGGGGCCAGCCGCCGGCCGTGCTCGAGTCGGGCTGCCGAGACTTGTCCACAGCGTCACGGTACCTGCGACACCCCGTGCCGCGGGCGGAGCTCGGCCTGCGATCGGATGGCTGTCGCCGGATCCGAGGGCTGCCAGTCCCCCAGGAAACGCCATCCTTCGGCCAGATCCGCTGCGTCGGCCCCGTCGAGCGGCCACTTGCGACGCAGTTGCGACGCCGGGCCGGACCCACCGTGTTGCCTTTGTTACTGGCCGGTAGCATTATATGTGTTACTGGCGGGTAACTCCCGCGGCGGCGCCCCGGGGGTGGGGTGGCGTTCCCAGCGAGAGGGAGCAGGCAGATGAGTCACTACAAGAGCAATCTCCGCGATCTGGAGTTCAACCTCTTCGAGGTGTTCGGCGCGTCCGATTTCATGGGCGAGGGCATCTTCGAGGATATGGACCCCGACACTGCGCGGGATTTCCTGAAGCAGACTGAGGCGCTGGCCACCGGCGAACTCTCCGACACTTTCGCCTCGTCGGATCGAAACCCGCCCGTGTACGACCCGAAGACCTACTCGGTGAAGATGCCCGAGGATTTCAAGAGGGCCTTCCAGACCCTCATGGATTCCGAGGGCTGGCGCATGGAGATCCCCGAAGAGATCGGCGGCATTTCCACCCCCGCCAGCGTTCGCTGGGCGGTCGCCGAACTCGTGCTGGGCGCCAACCCCGCCGCCTTCATGTACATGGCCGGCCCCGGTTTTGCGGGAATCCTGTGGGACCTGGGCAACGAGGACCAGAAGAAGATGGCCGAGCGCATGGTCGACAACGGCTGGGGTGCCACCATGGTCCTCACCGAGCCGGACGCTGGGTCCGACGTCGGCGCCGGCACCACCAAGGCCTTCCAGAATGAGGACGGCACCTGGCGCATCGAGGGCGTGAAGCGCTTCATCACCTCCGGCGAGCATGACCTGTCCGACAACATCGTCCACCTGGTGCTCGCCCGCCCGGTCGGCGTCGAGGGCGTAGGCGGCCCCGGCACCAAGGGGCTGTCGCTGTTCGTCGTGCCGAAGTTCCACTTCGACATCGAGACCGGCGAGCTCGGCGAGCGCAACGGCGCCTACGTCACCAACGTCGAGAAGAAGATGGGGCTGAAGGTCTCCACGACGTGCGAGGTGACGTTCGGCGACAAGGAGCCGGCGATCGGCTACCTCGTCGGCGACGTCCACGAGGGCATCGCACAGATGTTCAAGGTCATCGAGTACGCCCGCATGATGGTCGGCACCAAGGCCATCGCCACGCTGAGTACCGGCTACCTCAACGCACTGGACTACGCGAAGAACCGCATCCAGGGCGCGGATCTGACGCGGATGACCGACAAGACGGCACCTCGTGTGCCGGTCACCCACCACCCGGATGTTCGCCGGTCGCTCATGCTGCAGAAGGCCTACGCCGAGGGCATGCGAGCGCTGGTGATGTATACCGCTTCCTGGCAGGACCGCATCGCGGCGGCGACGCTCGGTGGCGACAAGGACATCGACCTCGACATGGCCGAGCGGATGAACGACCTGCTGCTGCCGATCGTTAAGGGCGTCGGCTCGGAGCGTTCCTACGAGCTGCTGGGCTCGCAGTCGTTGCAGACCTTGGGCGGGTCCGGCTACCTGCAGGACTACCCCATCGAGCAGTACATCCGCGACGCGAAGATCGACACCCTGTACGAGGGCACGACGGCGATCCAGGGTTTGGACTTCTTCTTCCGCAAGATGGTCCGCGACCAGTTCAAGGCGGTCTTCCATCTCGCCTCGCAGATCACCGAGACCATCAAGGGCGGCGGCGAGGGCGACCAGTTGGCCGCCGAGCGGGAAATGCTGGGCACTGCGCTGGAGGACGTCCAGGCCACGATCGGCAAGCTGGGTGAATGGGCCATGGCCAGCCAGACCGACGTCAGCGAGCTGTACAAGGTCGGCCTGAACACCACTCGGCTGCTCATGATGACCGGTGACCTGATCATCGGCTGGCTCCTCCTGCGCCAAGCAGAGGTGGCTCAGGCAGCGCTGGATGACGGGGCTGCGGCCAAGGATGTCGACTTCTACACCGGCAAAGTCGCCGCGGCGAAGTGGTTCGCGCAGAACCGGCTGCCGCTGCTGACGGCTGAAAAGGCTGTCACGCTGAACACCAACATGGACATCATGGAGCTGCCCGAATCGGCCTTCTGACCCCTTCGGCACTTCAGCCCTCACCCATCTGCCCCAAAGTGGCCCCAAAACCCCGGCGTGTCGCGGGTTTCTGGGGCCACTTTGGGGCAGATGGTGTTTCCGGTGCGTATCCCGCCACGGTTGCCGACTGGGCCGACGGACTGCCAACGAGGCGGCTATCGCGGCGCATCGGTGGCACAGAAGCGGCGCAGTGGAGTCAAGCGGCGCATTGGTGGTAGAGAAGCGGCACAGTGGAGTCAAGCGGCGCATTGGTGGCAGAGAAGCGGCACAGTGGAGTCAGAGTTGCGGCACAGTGGCGTCACAGCAGCGCGCCGCGCGACCGTAGTCGGGAGGTCCAGTGCCGGATAGGTTGTCCGCCCTCGACGCCAGCTTCTTGAGCTTGGAGCGCGGCGAGCTCCCTATGCACATCGCCGCGCTGATGGTCTTCGAAGGACCGGTTTTCAAGCTTTGGCGGAAGATTGTATGTCAGAAGGGCACCCATGAGATGACGCTCACGGTTCCCGCACTGAATGCGTATCCGTGACCCCTTTCGGACATGCGGCGCACTCCCGCTCGGTACACCGCGTGTCGCTATGTTGTCGAGATCACAAGTTCCGCCCCGCAGGACA
>JAQAZZ010000120.1:0-4816 GCA_032127075.1 Micrococcales bacterium
CGGTTGACCTCCCGGACAACATGGACGACGTCGACCGTGCTCGCCGACGACAAGACGTCGTCAGGAATCGTGCACAGCACAACACGGGCCCGGTCCACGCCGGCGTGGTGCAGGGTCTCCGGGCTGGTCAGGTCGCCGTAGGACACGCGCGGACCCATCTTCTCGATGTGTGGATGGATCGCCACGTTGAAATCGACCACGAGGGTGCGCTCGAGCACTTCGGGGGCGGATTGGGCCAGTTCGTGCAGCAGCGATGATGCCGTGCGGTGCACCCCGAGCAGGGCGAGGTCGTAGTCCTCGGTGTGCTCGGCGCTGTCGTCCGGCGGGGGCTTCATGCCGAACCGTCCCAGCAGCGGCGCGACACTGTCGTGCAGCACGTCGGCGCGGGTGAACAGCATCGGGGTTACGACCGCGGTGATGACGAACGCGAAGATGATCGAGGAGTTCAGCGCGGCGTCGATGTGACCCAGTTGCAGCCCGAGGAACGCGATGACGAGGCTGAACTCCGAGATCTGGGCGAGTTTCGTCGACGTCTGCACCGCGATCCGGCGATCCAGCCCGGTCACGTACAGCAATGGCAGCATCACGACGAAGCGACTCACGAGGGCGAGTACGGCCAGCCCCACCGCGATGAGGATCACGGCACCGTCGGGAGCCGGAATGGTCATCCCCAGTCCCACGAAGAACAGGGTCACGAAGAAGTCGCGTACAACCGACACCTGGCGCACGATCTCCGTGCTGAAAGGCAGGCTCGCGATGGTGGCGCCAGCGATCAGCGCGCCCATACCGGCACTCACGTCGAACTGGGTGTCGACGTCGCTGACCAGCCCGACAACGTTGTCGAGGTTGATGCCGGCCAGCACCACGGCGAAGCACCAGGCGAGCGAGGCGATGAGGATCGTCGAAGGCTGCTTCGCGATCCAGCGGAAACCGATCGGGAGCACCGTCTGGGCCACCGCCAGCGACAGCCCGGCCACGATCGCGATGCCGATGAACGCCGACGCGATCGGCAGGATCTGCGGGTTGTCGAGGTTGGGCTGCAAGGCGAGCACGATGATCGCCCAGATGTCTTGGAAGACCAGCAGGGCCAGCGCCATACGTCCGGTCTGGGTGTCCAGGGTGAACGTCTGCTGGAACAGCGCCACCACAATCAGGGTCGACGAGGCCGAGATGGCCAGGCCGACGTACAGCCCCGCGTAGCCCCCCTCGAGCACTCCCATGGTGATCCCGGCGAGGATGAAGCCCTGCGCCACCAAGGACCCGAACACGGCGGTGAGCGGGTACTGCAGCACCCCTGACACGATGACGGTGCGCCCGCTGGCCGCCAGGCCCCTGACATCGATCTCCAACCCGATGAGGAACAGCAACAGAATCAGGCCCAGCTGGGCGATCGTGTCGATGTTGACGGGATCGTCGATGAGCCCGATGCCGGTCGGGCCGAGCAGCACGCCGGCGAGCAGGAACGCAGCCACGGTCGGTATCCGCAACCGTGTGAAGCCGATTGCGAGAACACCTGCCGCGACCAGAGCCAGACCGATGTCGAGCACGAGTTCGGGCAGACCGGCATCTGCGCCCCCTGCGGCGGGAACCGCAACCAGCGCCAGGTCCATGGCCGGATCGTAGTCGGTGGGCGTGGCTATCCCGCGCGCGGTGCCGCGATCCACGAGAAGGGCGCCCCGGAGCGATTCAGTCGGTGGCGGCGGGCTGCGAGAGCGGCATCGGCCAGACGGCACGGACCAGGTTGTGGTCCGAGCCCCGGTAGCGGGGGTGGAACCGTCCCCGCTTCTTCAACCGCAGGAACACCTCGTGGTGCTGTGGCGGGCCGAGACCCCGGGCGAACACGTAGTCGATTCGGGGAGCCGCGGCGGGGAACCTGGGAGGGCGCGCGGGCCACCCGTCGGCGCCGAAGGCATAGTTCGCAGTCGGGAAGCGACTGTTCACCTTGGTGCTCGCGGAGTAGGCATCGGTGAAGCCCGCGCGCGCCAGAACACGTTGGGCGCCCCTGGGCTGGCGCCGCGCGAATGAGTTGAGGTCCCCCATCGCCACCACCGGCAACCCGGGCAGCCCCCAGTCGGCAGTCCGGCGTTCCGCCCACCCCGCGAGCGCCGCAGCCGAGGCACGTCGAGCACGTTCACCTGTGCGGGTCTTGTCGTTGGGCAGATGCACCGAAACGACCAGGAACCCTGCTCCGGTGGCGCCGTGCTGCAGCAGCGCCCAGCTGAAGCCCCTATCCCCCACCGCCGCCCAGTTGACCCCAGGGGTCAATGAGCTCAGCGAGACCAGCCCCGACGCCGCGCCGCCGGCCGGTGGCGGCATCGGCCGGATCGCACCGGCTCGGTGGAAGATATGGGCGCCACGGGTGCAGCCCTTGGAACAGTTCTGCTGCTCGGGCAGCACCAGGGTGTAGCCCTTCCGCTGCAGCCGCGCCTGCAGATCCTGCCACTGGAAGATGTCACCGGTCCGTTCGAACGACAACTCCTGCGTCGCCAGGACATCCGGTGCGGCTGCGGCGATGTTGCGCACGACCGCGCCGCGTCGGCGCTGCCACGCGAAGCGACCCTTCGCGCAGGTCACCTTGCACACGTTGTACGTCGCGAAGACCACCGAGTTGCCGGTGACCTCGGCGGCGGAGGCTGCGGACGGCCCCGGCGGCGCGGCATGAGCCGGACTCAGCGCCATGAGCCCCGCGGTGGCAGCGATGACACACGATTGCGCTCGGTGCCGCCCAAGGAACCGCATCCTGAAGTGCTTCTCCCACCCTCGTCGATGAGAGGGGAGCCTACCGGGCACTCGGGCAGGTGGTGGTCCACATTGCCCATTCAGGCTTCAGCGCCCGGTCGGGCTTCAGTCGCGCGCCTTGGCGATTCGGGTGAGCGAGATGCCGAGCAACATGAACAGCACGCCCAGTCCCATCGCCATCGCTGCGACTCCGAATGCCACCACGGAGGTGAACAGCGACGCGCGCAGGAAGGAGGCGTTCATCATGACGTCGCGCACCGGATCCTCGCGGTCGAGCTCCGCATAGGTCTGGCCGCCGGATGCCTCCAGAGCGTGGCCGTTGATGATGTCTGCCTGGGACAGCGCGGTCAGCGGGCCGTCCACCGGATCCCCCGCGAAGTACTCCGCGTCTTCGGCCACGGTGATGTTCTCCGCCGCCAACTGGCCCTGCACGACGAACCAGGTAGTCGCTCCGGCGATCGCAAGGATCAATCCGGCGATGACGGTGACGATTCCGATGATGGAGACGCTCCTCAACGAGGGTGTGCCCGATTCCACGATCGAGATACCGGAATCTTCGGTGGTCGAAGCGGTAGTCATAGCGCTTTCCTCCCTGAGCTGCGGTGTATTGCCTTGGGCCGCTGCTGCGGCTCAGGGCAAGTCTTGCGGAATCCGGTGCGCTGGTTGATGTCCCGTCGAGCCGACATCGCGACTGTGTTGTGAATCACAGGGTCGGGCGACCCTTGGGTGCCCTGCCTCAGCCGCCGGGGGCGAACTGTGCGACTGCCTGCTCGATCGCAACAGTGCCGGACGCCATCTCCAGCACCTGTCCGACGGCGGCTGCTTGATCCAGCAGCGCCAGGATCGTGGCGGCCACATCTGCGCGCGGCACCGAACCTCGCGGCACCGAGGGCGCGAGGCTGATCTTGCCCGTTCCGGGCCGGTCGGTCAGCCTGCCCGGACGCAGGATGGTCCACTCCAGGCCAGAGCGGCGCCGCAGATCATCCTCGGCGGCCAGTTTGGCACGCAGGTAGGAGATGAAGACCGGGTCGATCCCGCTGGCCGCGGCACCGCTGCGGACCCGCTCGACCCCCATGGCAGAGATCTGCACGATCCGCGGCACTGCAGCGCCCTCGGCGGCATCGGCGACCAGCACCGCCGCGGCGCGGTCGACAGTGTCCTTGCGCGGCGCGCCGCTGCCGGCACCCGCCCCGGCGGCGAACACGGCCGCATCGGCACCGGCGACGGCGTCGGCCAACTCTTGTGCGGTGCATGTCTCCAGATCGAGGAGCACGCCCCCGATCCCGTCCGCCGACAGATCCTGCAGGTGGTCGGGGTTGCGCACGATACCGACGGGTTGATCTCCGCGTTCCACGAGCAACTTGCCCAGCAGCCATCCGATCTTGCCGTGCCCCCCGGCGATCACTATGCGCATGGCCCCACGCTACCCGAGCGTCAGGCCTCCCCCGCCGCAGTTGTGGATGCCAGCAGCCGCCGCGCTCTGCGGCCCAGATCGCTCAGGTCCACCCGCCCCGCGTCGGCGGCGCTCGCCAGCCGCTGGGCCAGGTCGAGCGCCTCGTCGAGCAGCGGCGGCCCAGATTCCTCGCCCATGTCGTGCAGGATGGTCCGCTCCGTTCGCGATGCCACCAGCGGCTGGGCGATCCCCTCCACCCAGACCAGCGTGCGCCGACGCTCGTTGCGGTCCTCGCCGCGCACGGGCTGCAGAGCGACCACCCGGTCGGCACGCACGTAGGCGCCGAAGCCGAGCGGGACCATCCGCGTGCCGGTCATGTGTTCCATCCTGGCATGTCCAGGCCGACTCTTCCGCACTGGTCCGGCCGCCGGGGGGAGAGCAATCCCAGACGGATGTAACACTCCTTCCGCTTCCGCGCCGATGACATCGAGACGGTGATGCGTCAATTGGATCTGGGTGATTCTGACGAGACGGACCGGGACGCGGCCACCGCTGCAGGCCCCGGGATCTCGACGAACTGAGCTGACTATCCGCCCCGACAACCCGACGGGAACCGGTGGAACGGGCGCGGCTGCGAGCCTTTCGGTGTCAGGCTGGGGATGTGGCAACTGTGAACCGTGAGCG
>JAQAZZ010000121.1:0-2773 GCA_032127075.1 Micrococcales bacterium
TCCCCGACCCGTACGAGCAGGCGAAGAGGATCCCGGGGTCGGGCCACTTGGACGTGTGGGCAGAGGTGCTGGCCGTCTACTACGGGCTGATCCCTCCGGCGGCCCGGTGGCCGGACGCCGCGGTCGATGCCGCAAATGCCAGCCACTTCGACTCCACCACCAAGACCCTGTCGAGTACCGCGGGGTGGCGGCGGAGTGGGAGCGGCTGCAGCGCGCGGTGTGGACCATCGCCCGCCGCGCGCGGGACACCGACGACCCGCTGCTGCTGCTGACGGTCCTGGGCGCGAGCCTGCACCAGGTCCGGGACTTCTACACCCACACCAACTGGGTGGAGCCCGGGGGAGTGCTGGGCGGGGACGGCCCGGGGTGGGCGGACCGCGGCTTCGGGTCGCACCCCACCTGGTTCGACATCCCACCGCTGATCCGCAACACCGCCGAGGTGTACGCGGGCGGCGCGCCGGGCCGCGACCGGGACCACGGGGACTGGAACAGCGAGCGCAACCGCTCCCTGGTGGACAGGATGAACAAGGACTGGCCGGGCCGTCCGCTGTACGCCGACGCGGCGATCACCGCCTACTTCGCCTCTCGGCAGTGGGTGCAGGCCGTGCGGTCGTTGGTGGACGACGAGGCGTTCTAGCGCCGCGCCCAGCGGCATGCCGACAATCGCCGCCAGTTGCGCCGGGACGTGCAGGGCGCGTTCCTGATCAGCCTCTACCTGGGCCACTGGCAGGGGCAGGGGGAGGTGCTCGGGGGAGTGCGCGGGCCCGGCGGCAGCCTGCCCGACCTGGTGCTGGCGATCAAGCGCTACTTCCAGCGCGGCGGGATCGGGCCGCGGGTCAAGACAGTGTTCCGCAGAAAGTTCGAGACCGTGATCCAGCAGATGGCGGCGGCGGACCCGGGCGGCCAGATCGGGCCGGTGCCCTCCTCGCGGGAGTTGCAGCGCGCCGCCGACCAGCCCTGCGCCGGGGCCGTTGGCTCCCACACCGATCACGGCACCGGAGCTGCCGGACCTGGTCATCACCGCGTTCGCCTACTCCTCGGTCACCGTGGCGAACACCGGCTCCGCCCCGGCCGGGCCGTTCCGGCTGCGGGCCGGTTCGGCGGTGGTGGAGTTCACCGGTCTGGCGCCGGGGGAATCGCAGGCCCGCACGCTGCGCGGCCTGTCCTGCGATCAGACCTACACTGCGGTCGTCGACGACACTGACCAGGTCGCGGAGTCCGACGAGGCCAACAACACCGCCGACTCCACGTTCGTCGCCTGCTGACCGGCCCATCCCCGGCGGCGACTGCCGCCGTGCGGCCACCGGGCCGCGGAATGCTGCCGGGCGACGATCCGGTCCCCGCCCCGGCGATCACCTCCGCCGACGATGCGGACGACAGCCGCACGCAGCGGCGCCCGTCCAGGGTCAAAGTCGGTGCCCAGGGCCAGCGCCGCCGCGGGCTCGCCGAGCCGCCCGGCGCACCCCGTGGACCCCGTTGCTGATCGGACTCCGCGCCTCGTGGGACACACCCCGAACCGTCGCGTGCCGTCGAGCAGCGGCCGTGCCCTCCGGGCTCAGCGCGGCGATCTCGTCCTGCCGGGCCGGTGACGCGGGCCAGCCTTGCCGACCGGCGCCTGATCGCCCGTGTCGGTCAGACCGGACGCCCACTGCTCCAGGCGTTCGCCTGGGCTCACGGCCCGGATTGGTCACGCCACGGCCGAGGTGGCCTCGGCGGCATCGTGGTGCCGTAGCACCCCGAGTCACCGACGGTTCCGGCACCACCATCCGATCCGCTGCGCTCTCCCTGCGCACCGTTTGCCCCGGGGCGTGCCTGCGTCGGTCCATCGCGTCGTCCACGCCCACAACGGGCGTCGGGGACCCTCACTAATCGCACCGGGTGCGGGGGCCGGTTGAGGGGCGGTCGGGAGTTCGCGGCCCAAGCCCGCTCCACCGTCTGCCCGTTGTTCGGGGTTGCGTCGGAGCTGTGGGCAGAACAGCGGCGACCCACGAACTACCACCACGAGTCAGCAGGAGAGGAATCCCATGGTCATCATCCATCCGGACGGACGACTGGCAGTCGACCCCCGTTGCTACGCCCCGGTCTACGGCGGTGCGGAACGGGACCCCCTGGAGCCGTACAGCGAAGTCTTGCCACGCCTGTTCCTGGGCGGCACGCCCGACGAGGACTGGCTGGACACCGAAGGGGCGTCCGGGGGCGGTGCCGGTGCGGATCCGGCGGCGCATTTCGATGCCGTGGTCACGTTGTTCCCCCGCGCACGCCCCTGGCACACCGACGCCGAGGAGCTGCGCTGCGAGTTCACCGGCGCCCAGCTGCACACCCCCGATGTGCTGGACATCCTGGATATCGCGGGGTGGGCCCACCGGCGGTGGGCCGCTGGACAGCGGGTGCTGATCCGGTGCCAGGACGGTTTGAACAAGTCGGCGCTCATCGCCGCGCTGGTGGACATGATGCGGGGGACTTCCGCCGAGGCCGCCATCCGGTGGGTCCGGGCGGCCCGGGCCCCGATCGCATTGTCGCATCGGGAGTTCGTGGACTGGCTGGTGCTGCATGCGGTCCTGCCCCCCCTGCCCCCGATTGCCGACGAGGATGGCGAGTGCATCGGGATTCGGTGACACCAGCGCCCCTGACACCGGCACACCCGACACCGGCACCGCCGAAACCGGCACCGCCGACATCAGCACCCCCGACGCCGGTATCGCCGACGCCGGCACACCCGACGCCCGCACCGCCGACACCGGCAGACCCGACGCCCGCACCGCCGACACCGGCA
>JAQAZZ010000122.1:0-3114 GCA_032127075.1 Micrococcales bacterium
CGCACCGCGTACTTCTGCAGCGCCCGCAGTCCGGGCAGGGTTTTGCGGGTGTCGCGGATCCTGGTCGTGGTTCCCGCCACGGCCTCCACCCAGGCCGCGGTGGCCGTGGCGATTCCGCAGAGGTGGCAGAGGAGGTTGAGCAGGGTGCGCTCGGCGGTCAGCAGACCGCGGGTGTCGGCCCGGACTCTCAGCAGTGCCTGACCGGGTTCCAGGCAGGCGCCGTCCGGCACCCGATCCAGCACCTGATAGCAGCCGGTGCCGAGCACCTCATCGAGCACCATGAGCGCGACGTCGACGCCGGCGGCCACGCCGGCCTCCCGGGCGACCAGGGCCGCCTCGGTGCGTGCGTCGGCGGGTACGGTCGCGATCGTCGTGACATCGGGGCCGTAGCGCAGGTCCTCATCGAGGCCGCGGCGGATCGTCACCAGCGCTTCGGAGCGCTCCTGGGGGGTCAGCGCCATCATGCGACGGGAACGGCCGCCTCGACGAGTGTGACGCGACCGTCGGCGGTTCCGTGCACGCTCTCCGAAACCGCCTGCGCGGCATCAGTGTCGGGGAAATCGCCGCGGTGGTGACATCCACGGGTCTCAGTCCGGGCCAGTGCCGCCACAGCAACGGCCCGCGCCGACATGGTGAGAGCGACATCCTCGACATCGGTCCGGGTCATCATCGCGTGGGGCGCGGCACCGTCGAGTTCATCGATCAGGTGCCTCAGACCGTCCCCGTCGCGGACCACCGAGGACCACCGCATCATTGCTCGCTGCAAACGCCCCCGATCCAGCGCAACCCGCTGAGCCGGCTGGACTTTCGCCATCGGCGCACCGGCGCTTCGGGTATGCCGGGCGGCCTCACGGCCCGCGCGGCCACCGACCACCAGGCCCTCCAGCAGGCTATTGGAGGCCAGCCGATTGGCACCGTGCATACCGGTGCGGGCCACCTCGCCGGCGGCGAACAGGCCCGGCAACGAGGTCCGGCCGTGCACGTCGGTGCTCACTCCGCCGCAACTGTAGTGCGCGCCGGGCACGACCGGGATCGGGGTCGTCGTCGGGTCGATACCAGCCCCGCGGCACGCGGCGGTGACGGTCGGGAACCGCTGGGCGAACCGCTCGATGGACCGCGCGTCGAGATAGACACACTCGTCTCCGGTCTCACGCAGCCGGGCCTCGATGGCCGCGGCCACCACGTCGCGGGGGGCCAGGTCGCCCATCGGGTGCACGCCGGCAGTCACCGAGTCACCGCGCGCATCGCGCAGTACCGCGCCCTCCCCGCGCAACGCCTCGGTAATCAGCGGCCGACGACCGGTGCCGTGCGGGTCGAAAAGCATCGTCGGATGAAACTGCACGAACTCGATATCACTGACGCACACCCCGGCCCACAGCGCCAGTGCGATGCCGTCGCCGGTGGAACCCTCGGGGTTGGTCGTGGCGCTGTAGAGATGGCCTAATCCGCCGGTGGCGATGATCACCGACGGGGCATGGATGACACCGAGTCCGTCGGCGTTGCGGACCAGGACGCCGGTAACGGCCGACTCATCACGCAGCACCTGCAATGCAACGTGATTGCGCCGGATATCCAGGGTGGCCGCGGCATGATCGAGGGCGCGCTGGACTTCGGCACCGGTGGCGTCCCCGCCGGCGTGCATGATGCGCCGCCGGGAATGTCCGCCCTCGCGAGTAAGCGCCCACTGGCCCGGGGTGCTCTCATCGAAACGGGCCCCGTCGGCGATCAGGTCCGCCACCGCCTGATAGCCGTCGGCCACGATCGACCGCACCGCGGCAGGGTCACACAAACCGGCCCCGGCGGCGAGGGTGTCGGCGACGTGCGACTCGACGGTGTCGTCGGTAAAGGGCAGTACCACTGCGATCCCGCCCTGGGCATAGAAAGTCGCGGTGTCGTCAGCCTTGCTCAGAATGACGGTGCGGGCACCCCGGCGGTAGGCAGCCAGGCCGGCGGCCAGGCCGGCCACTCCGGTGCCGATCACCACCACGTCAGCGCGCTGCTGCCAGTCAGGGCCGGATCCGCCCCCGCAGGCGCCGTGGCGGGTCATTCGCCATCACCCGGCGCGCCGATCTCGATCATCCGCGTCACACTGGCGCGGGCCAGGCGCGCGATTTCGGGATCGACGTCGACCTCATCGGCGCCCTCGATCAAGCAGCGCAGCAGCGCGGCCGGGGTGATCATCTTCATGTACTTGCACGAGGCACGATCATTGACCGCCTGGAAGTCGATCTGTGGCGCGGCTCTGCGTAACTGGTGCAGCATGCCGACCTCGGTGGCCACCAGCACCTGCCTGGCCTCCGAGGTGCGGGCCGCGTCCAGCATGCCGCCGGTGGACAAAATCTTCACCCGGTCCGCAGGGAACGCTCCCTCTCCGGCCAGGTAAAGCGCCGAGGTAGCGCATCCGCACTCGGGATGGACATAGAGCTCGGCATCCGGATGCGAGCGGGCCTGTGCTGCCAGTTCGTCACCGTTGATACCGGCGTGCACGTGGCACTCCCCGGCCCAGATGTGCAGGTTCGTCCGGCCGGTCATGCGACGGACGTGGGCGCCCAGGAACTGGTCCGGGCAGAACAGCACGTCGCGATCCGCCGGGATCGAGTTCACCACCTCCACGGCATTCGACGAGGTGCAGCAGATGTCGGTGAGCGCCTTCACCGCGGCGGTGGTGTTTATGTAGGACACCACCACGGCACCCGGGTACTCGTCGCGCCACTGCGCAAGGTCCTCGGCCGTGATGGAGTCGGCCAGCGAACACCCGGCCCGCTGGTCCGGGATCAACACCGTCTTGGTGGGGCTGAGGATCTTGGCGGTCTCGGCCATGAAGTGCACCCCGCAGAACACGATGGTGTCCTCGGGCGCCTCGGCGGCGATGCGCGACAGCGCCAGGGAGTCTCCGACGTGATCAGCGACGTCCTGAATGGCGGGCAGCTGATAGTTGTGTGCCAGCAGGGTCGCACCGCGCAGGGTGGCCAGGCGACGTATCTCGGCGGCCCACTCTTCGTCGCCGACGATGCCCGAATAGCCGTTGGGGCTATCGGTGATCCGGCTGGCCAAACCACTCGCCAACGTGTCCATGCGGTCCAGAACCGTGATGGCCGCCTCCTCGCGTTGCCC
>JAQAZZ010000123.1:0-2757 GCA_032127075.1 Micrococcales bacterium
ATCCACCCCACCGCCATGAGAACGACCCCACCCTTTGCGCCCATGCACTGCAGGGTAGGCCGCAGCAAGATCGGCGCCGGCGACCGCCGTGCCGCTGCTCGGCAAGGGCCACCAGGTCCTGGTGCACGCCCCCGACCAGACCCGAGCAGGCACGCTCAGCGACGTCGCGGAACTGGGAGCCAGCATGGTCGTAGGTGACCTGGCCAGCCATCATCAGACCCGGGCCCTGGCTGATCAGGTGAAACAGCTCGGCAGGATGGACGCCATCGTCGACAACGCCGGCGTGTTCGGCGACGCACAGCGGTTCCTCACCCCGGACGGCACCCCCCTCACGCTGGCAGTCAACGTCCCTGGCCCCCTACCTGCTGGCCGCGTTGATTCAGCACCCACCAACCAATATTCCGCCCGGTCAGCTGACAACTACGGGGCGTACCTTCCCACGGTCCGTCGCTATTGACAGTTGTGGGCGGCGTGCTTCGGCGTGCGTCTCACCCGCCAACGCACCTCGCCCCGGCGTCGGAACCACCGAAGGGGCGCGCCGCCCCACGAACTTGCGAGCCAACACATCCGCACGACGCGAACCGGAATCCGGCAGTCCGATCGGCATATCCACGGCTACCACCTCTACGGCGGTCACACGCGAAGCTGCGGATACCAACTCATGAAGCGAGGGGCCTAAGATGCCCAGAATCTGGTCGTGGTCGGCCAGGACAATCCCCAAACCAACCAGCGCGGCAGCCGTCAACGCCAAGTACACCCATGGGTCCACGGTGACAGGCACGTGCGGGACGCAGCAGGAGAACCTGCCTGCGGCCACCAGGCGAACCGCTCCTCCCAAGAGGCTCGCGATTCCACGGGTGGCTGACCCATCCGGGTCAGCCAGGGGTCGTGGCCAGCATGTCGTCGATGAGCGGGCGCAGGGCGGCGTAGAACTCCGCGTAGCCGTCCGGGGACAGGTGCTGGCCGTCTGGCATCAGGTCTGGGCGTACCTCGCCCCGTTCGTTGAGGAACAGGAACCCCAGATCGGCGAAGCCCGCGCGCACCTCATCGGCCAGTGCGGCCAACTGCGTATTGGTGGCACGCACCCTCGTGAGGACAGTGGCCGGGTCCCCTGGGACCGCTCGAGGCAGCACAGCCAGAAGAAGGAGCCGCGCTTCGGGAAGCCGGTGGCGCAACTCACCCACGATCGCGGACACGCCCGCGGCAACCCACTCGGGGCGCTCGTCGCAGGCGTGGCCGAAGTTGTTGTTCCCGATCATCAGCACGACCAGGGACGGCGCGAGGCCATCGACTGCACCGTGCTGCACCCGCCAGAGCAGGTGCTCGGTCCAATCCCTGCCCAGGCCGAGGTTCACCGGGAGCAGGTCCGCGAAGCGGGCCCAGCTCCTCGCCCCGTCTGTCAGCCAGCACTCCGTGATCGAGTCGCCGAGGAAGACCACTCGGGCCCTGGCGCTGAGGGTCTGCTTGTCGACAAGCAGCTGCGCGTGCCGATCAGCGCTCTTTCGGGCCGGCGTCGATGCCGACTTCGGTGACCGCACCACCGGTTCATCCCCGCTGCCTGCCTCGGCGTCCACTCAGCCATCGTTCCACGCTCACACCGGGACTCAGCCAAACGCCTGGCACACCGCCCAGACGCCGATCTCGTTACCTGCACCATCTGTTGCACCAGAACGGCAGCGAGGCCGGCCTCCCCGAAGGGAAACCGGCCTCTGACCTGCTCGAACCTGGTCGGGCTGGCGGGATTTGAACCCACGACCCCTTGACCCCCAGTCAAGTGCGCTACCAAACTGCGCTACAGCCCGTCCACCCCTGACGGGGCCCGCCAAGGATAGCCCAGCGCCGACGCGGACCCGAAATCGCCAACCATCTGGACGGGACCATCGACCGTACCGGGCGTCCCGATCCCGGGCGTAGGGTCGAAGACGGCGTCGAGAGTCGACGCCGAACGAGCACGAGGTCATCGAATGACCCTGATCAAGGACGCAGCCACAGATTTCCTCTCCAAGAAGCGGATCGCCGTCACGGGGGTCTCGGCAAACCCGCAGGGGCACGGCAGCAACGCCGTCTACACCCGGATGCGGGAACGCGGCTATGAGGTGTTCGCGGTCAACCCGAACTCACCGACGGCGGAGGGCGACGCGACCTACCCGAACCTCGCCTCGATCCCTGGGGGCGTAGAGGCGGTGGTGATCGGTACCCGCCCGGAGCATGCAGAGGCGACGATGCGCGAGGCGATCGATCTGGGCATCCGGCAGGTCTGGATGCACCGGGCCTTCGGGGCGGGCAGCGTTGCCGAGGCCGCGACACAACTGGGTCGAGCCAACTCAGTGACCGTCATCGACGGCGGCTGTCCCCTGATGTTCGGACCCACGTCTGATGGCGGCCACCGCTTCATGTGCCGGATGCTGAAGGTGACCGGGAAGGTCCCCAGGTCCGTCTGAGCCAACCCCGGCGCAGCCCGCGACACGGCCGGCGGTGAACCCACCGCGGCTGGCCGGGAACACACCAGTAAGGCCGACTACCGGTTCGCGCCGCGCTTCTCGCGGATGCGCAGGTTGATCCGGATCGGGGTTCCGACAAACCCGAAGTCCTCGCGCAGCCGCCGCTCCACGAACCGCCGATAGCCGGCCTCGAGGAACCCGGACGTGAAGAGCACGAAGGTCGGCGGCCGGGTCGAGGCCTGGGTGCCGAACAGGATCTTCGGCTGCTTGCCCCCACGCAGCGGGTGCGGGTGCGCGGCGACCAGATCCTTCAGGA
>JAQAZZ010000124.1:0-15849 GCA_032127075.1 Micrococcales bacterium
AGCAGGCGGACCCCTGCAGCGCGCAGCCGGGCACCGGCCTCGTCGATGTCAGCCACCCGGAAGGCCAGCTGCTGCATCCCCTCACCGTTGCGGGCGAGGAACTTGCCGATGGGGGAGTCCGGGCTGAGCGGCGCGAGAAGTTGGATGTAGGAGTCGCCGATGGCCAGCATGGCCTCGCGGACTCCCTGTTCCTCGTTGACCTCCTCATGCACGGAACTCAGCCCGAAGGCTCGGCCGTACAAGGCGATGGCCTCGTCGAGGTCGGGCACGGCTATGCCGACATGGTCGATCCGGGTGGCGATGGCCTGCAGCGCTTCGTTCATGCCCTCATTCTGCATCGCACGACAGCCGGCGGTCGCTGGGGGTTTCGAGCTGTCGCCGCCTGCGCGTTACTCTGGAGTAACTTACGTCGAGCGTTCGACCGCGCGGTGTTGCGCCGTGGCGGCCGAAGGGCTCGGCCAGGCATCTCTTGGAGGTTCACAATGACCGAATCCGTGATCGTCGCCGGTGCGCGCACCCCGATGGGCCGCCTGCTGGGCTCGTTGAAGGGATTCTCCGCCGCGGATCTGGGCGGAATCGCCATCAAGGGGGCCCTGGCCAAGGCCGGGGTCGCCCCCGACCAGGTGGACTACGTGATCATGGGCCACGTCATCCAGGCCGGTGCCGGCCAGAACCCCGCCCGGCAGGCTTCGGTCAATGCCGGGATCGGGATGGACGTGCCCGCGTTGACCATCAACAAGGTCTGCCTGTCCGGACTCAATGCGATTGCGCTGGCCGCCCAATTGATCCGCGCCGGGGAATACGAGGTCGTCGTCGCCGGCGGCATGGAATCCATGACGCAGGGGCCGCACGTGCTGCCCAAGAGCCGCAGCGGGTTCAAATACGGCGATGTGACGATGGTTGACTCAACCTCCTTCGACGCGCTGACCTGTGCCTTCGACCAGGTGGCGATGGGCGTGTCCACCGAGAACCACAACGCCAAGTACGGCCTCACCCGGGCGGAGCAGGACGCGTTCTCCGCCCGCTCGCATCAACTGGCCGCCGAGGCGCAGAAGAACGGGGTCTTCGACGACGAGATCGTCCCGGTCCAGATCCCCCAGCGCAAGGGCGATCCCATCGTCTTCAGCGTCGATGAAGGGGTGCGTGCGGACACTACTGCCGACTCCCTCGGCCGGCTGCGTCCCGCCTTCGCAAAGGACGGCACGATCACGGCGGGGTCGTCCTCGCAGATCTCCGATGGTGCTGCCGCGGTTGTTGTCATGAGCAAGGCCAAGGCTGAAGAGCTCGGGCTGGAATGGCTCGCGGAGATCGGCGCCCACGGGGTCGTCGCCGGTCCGGACGCCTCGCTGCAGGAACAGCCCGCCAACGCGATCAGCAAGGCGTGCGAGAAAGAGGGCATCTCGCCCGCCGATCTGGAGCTGCTGGAGCTGAACGAGGCCTTTGCCGCAGTCGGCCTGGTGTCGGCCAAGAAGCTGGGTGCCGACATGGACAAGGTCAACGTCAACGGTGGCGCCATCGCCATGGGCCACCCGGTGGGCATGTCCGGGGCGCGACTCGCGCTGCACCTGGCGCTGGAGCTGCAACGCCGCGGCGGTGGCGTGGGCGCGGCGGCGCTGTGCGGCGGCGGCGGTCAGGGCGACGCCCTGATCCTGCGCGTGCCATCCGCCTGATCGGGCGCGCCGGACGGCGGTGTGGCCTTGCGTGCGCTTGATCCGGGGGTCGCCGTCCAGCGGGCTCGCCAAGGTGATCGGCGGGCGCTTGCGCGGCTGATCACGGCTGTCGAGGAGAGAGCCGAGGCTGCCGTGGAGATCGGCCGACGGTTCGTGCCGCTGGCCGGGTCGGCCCAGGTCGTCGGCATCACCGGGGCCCCCGGGGTGGGCAAGTCCACCACCACCTCCGCCCTGGTCGGCGCCTGGCGGGCACGGGGCCTGCGGGTGGCGGTGGTGGCGATCGACCCCTCTTCCCCTTTCACCGGCGGTGCCCTGCTCGGTGATCGGATCCGGATGACCGAGCACAGCACCGACGAAGGAGTGTTCATCCGTTCCATGGCCGCGCGCGGCCAGTTGGGGGGGCTCGCCGCTGCGGCACCCGCCGCGGTGCGGATCTGCGACGGGTGCGGCTTCGACATCGTGGTCTTGGAGACCGTGGGCGTGGGCCAGAGCGAGGTGGACGTGGTCCGCTACGCCGACACCGTGCTGATCCTCATGGCGCCGGGCATGGGCGACCGGATCCAGGCGAACAAGGCCGGGCTGCTGGAGGTTGCGGACATCATCGCGGTGAACAAGTCCGACCGTCCGGGTGCTGCCGCCACGCGCCGCGAACTGCGCGCCATGGTCAGCGCCAAGCCGCTGCCGCCCGGTTCGTGGCGCCCGCCAGTCATGGGCGTCACCGCCGCCGACGGTTCCGGAATCGAGGAACTGGTCGACATGATCGCCGGACACCATGCTGCAGCGGCGGAGTCCGGGGAATTGCGCCGGCGGCGGGCCGAACGTGCGGCTGCGGAAGTCTCGTCGCTCGCCGAGGAGGCTTTCGCCGCTCGAGTCGCGGAACATGCCGACTCGCTCGCGGATTTGGCAGAGCAGGTAAGCGACGGCACGCTTGATCCATACACAGCGGCCGACCGGTTGCTGGCAGCGTTGGGGCCGACCTCGGAGGCCATATGAGTTTCCCCCCATCCGGCGACCCCGCGGAACCGGCTGGGCCGACCGAGGCTGAGCGGCCGGCTGAAGCAGATGGGCTGGTGGACCCGGCCGGACAGGAGCCGCAGCAGGTCGCCCGTCCCGGACAACCTGGCGCCGGCGACGCTGCCGAAACCGGCGACGAGGTGGCAGGAGGTGGCCCGGCCGGTGAGGCCGAGCACACCACCCAGGTGATGGTTCCGCCGGGGACGGCGCCCGATTCGACGCCAGAGCACCCCGCACTCGACCGGACGCGGGCCTTTCCGCCCGCGGGCGATGCCGCCCGGCCGCTGGAGACGCCGCCAACTCCGGCGCCGGCCTCGGCGGCTGCCTCGACCCCGGCCGCCCGCCTGACACCGCCCTCGGCGTTCGGGTCGGTCCGGGCCCGCTGGCTGATCCTGTTCGGCGTTGTCGGCACATTGCTGCTCTTCGTCGCCGGTGCCGTCGTCGCGCTGTTCGACAACGTCGACGCGGTCGGCAGCGAACTGTTCGCCGCACTCTTCTACGTTCCGATGGTCGCGTGGGCGCTGTTCGTGCAATGGCGCAACAAGGTGCGGCTGAAACTGCTGTTCGCCAGACCCAGGATCGGCACCTACTGGTGGGTTGTGCTCGGGATGGTCCTGGCGCTGCTGGTGTTCTCGTTGGGCGCCAGCATGGTGACCGCGGCTCTGTTCCCGGACTATGTCGCCGGAGCCGAGATCGACATCGGGTCGAACGCCGTGGCGCTGGCTCTGACGATCGCGGTCGTCCCGCCGGTGGTCGAGGAGTTGATATTCCGGGGACTGCTCCTGGAGCGCTGGGCCGTCAAGTGGCGTTTGGGGACCGCGGTTGTCGTGCAGGCCGTCTTCTTCGGCATCCTCCATGTCGATCCCATCGGCGCCGGAGTGTTCGGCGTTGCATTGGCGCTGATGTACCTGCGCACCCGGACGCTGTGGGTACCGATCGTCATGCATGCGGCCAACAACGGAATCGTCCTGGTTGCGGTGCTGTTCGGCGGCGAAGCAGCACAGGATTCCTCACCGCCCGCCACGGCCGGGGAGGCGCTGGGGCAGATCGTCGTGGGGCTGGTCGTCATGGCTGTTGCGGCGCCTTTCATCGTGCTGTTCATCCGGCGCAATTGGCCCGGCCCCGACACCCTCACCCCCTACGAGGAGGCTGAACTCGGCGCCGGGGCGCTTCCCCCCGTTCGCCTGGGGCGGGTGGACGTCGGCGGACGGCAGTACCGCGCCACCTGCGTGCCGCAGGGACTGGTTGTCAGCGAGGACCGCGCGGGACGGGTTCCTCGCTGGGCGATCCGCTACACCGACGTGACGTACATGGCGGTGACCCCTGACTGGCGCCACATGCTGCTCATGGGCGGCGGCGGCCAGTTGACCATGGATTTCCCGCAGTCCGGGGAGCGTGCCAGAACGCGGGCCATGCATGCGCTCGCGCAGCGGGTGACCGCGGGATCCGGCACAACCGCAGCGTGGTGGCGCTGATCAGGGCCCGGGACGGGATGTACGGCGGTGCGCCGGGGTTTGTCACAATGGTGCAATGAGCGATCCCTTGACCCTTCGCGGTGCCGTCGATCTGGGTGCGCTGTCCTCACAGCGACAGGCCCAGGAGAAGGCGGCTTCGGCCCCTGCCGGGGTTGTCATCGATGTCACCGAGGCGACGTTCCAGACCGACGTCATCGACCGATCCATGACAGTGCCGGTAGTCATCGACCTGTGGGCATCGTGGTGCGGCCCGTGCAAGACGTTGTCGCCGATCTTGGAGAAGCTCGCCGCCGAGTACGCCGGGCGCTGGGTGCTCGCCAAGATCGATGTCGATGCGGAGCAGCGGATCGCCGCCGCCTTCCAGGTGCAGTCGATCCCGTCGGTCTTCGCGGTGATCCAGGGCCAGCCGCTGCCGCTGTTCCAGGGCGCCGTGCCCGAGCCGCAGGCGAAGCAGTACATCGACGCAGTCCTGGCCGAGGCCGCGAAGGTCGGCGTCAACGGCACAATCGCCGACGCCGCGCCTGCCGCTGAAGAGCAGCAGGCGCCGGCGGAGCCTGCTGGGGTGCCGATGGATCCGGATCTTGAGGCGGCCTACGACGCCATGGAATCCGCCGACTGGGATGCAGCCGAAGCGGCGTTCCGGCGCATCCTGGTCAAGAACCCGGGTGATTCCCAGGCCCAGGCGGGGCTGGCCAATGCGGCGTTGTACCGCCGGGTGGACGGTCAGGACCCCATGGCGGTGATGGAGGCCGCTGACGCCGATCCCGCCGATGTCGCCAAGCAGATGCTCGCCGCGGATATCCAGGCGGTGAACGGAGACTTCGCTGACGCCTTCCGGCGGCTCATCGGCTGCGTGCGGGTCACGGCGGGAGATGATCGCGCAGCCATCCGAAAGCGACTGCTGGACCTCTTCCAGGTCGCCGGAGCCGATGATCCGCGAGTGGCCAAGGCGCGCGTAGAACTAGCCAACGCCCTCTTCTGAGGTTTCCTCAGCCGGGGTAGGGCGCCTTGGCGCGCTGCGCGGCCAGCGCCTCGGCCCACCAGCGCAGTTCGGCCAGGAGATGCTGTGCCGCGGCGTCCAGCGCGGGGTCGTCAGGGGGCGTGTCGCCGTGGAACGTGTGGCCCACCCGGGGGATGGCCACGGATTCGCGGACATCGGCCACGCGCAGTTCCGCCAAGACCGTGCGCAACTGCTCCGCGGCACGGATGCCACCGGACACCCCGCCGTACGACACGATGGCGGCTGGTTTGCCGTTCCACTCCGCGTAGACAGCGTCGAGGGCACGCTTCAGCGAAGCGGGGTAGCCGTGGTTGTACTCCGGAGTGACCAGAACGAAGGCGTCGGCGGCAGCGATCCGATTCGCGAAGGCGGTGACCCCCGGGGAGTACTCGCCGCGCTTGGGGTGGTGCGAGGACTGCACCGGGTCCAGATCCACCTGCGCCAAATCGATGAAGTCGATGGCGAACGTTCCGGTGGACTCTGCTTGGGCGACGAACCAGAGGGCCACCTTCTCGCCCTGTCGCTTCGTCCTGGTGCTGCCGAGGATGATCGCGAGTCTCAGCGCTGCCATTGCTCTCCTGCCGCGTTGTTGCCGTGCCCGCACAGTTGTTGTCGTGCCCACACAGTTGTCCTTGTGCCCATACAGTAGGGAACCCCGCGTCGATCCGCAGATCGGCGGCGCAGCGCCGTCACGGGCGATACGGTGCCACAGGCGATCGGTGTGACCGGCGATACGGGGCGACCAGGCGGGGCGGACCCACTACCGCGCCGCCGCCGTCATAGACTGCACACGCCCAGTTGCCGAGACCAGGAGACCGACAGTGAGTGCCGAGCCGTTCCTCGACCGCGTCATGCCCCACCTCGCCGAACTCGGCAGAGACAAGTTCAACCACACGTCGTGGCGCTTCGAGAACCGCCCTACAACGGAGGGGGTGGGAATACTCCCCGTGCCGGCGGTGGACATCGAGGCCATGGTGAGCCACATCCTCGACGCCGAGAAATACTCCGGCAATGTCAAATACGTCGAGTCCACCGAGATCGTCGAACGGCGCTCGGACAGCGACGTCACCTACGTCCAGCGGATGAGTCTGCCGGTCATCGGCCGCATCCAGGTTCAGATCCGCCTGGCCGACTACGGCGAACGCGACGGCTACCGGGTCGTGGCCTGGGACCAAGACGACGAAGGCACGCAGGCGCTCAACAAGAAGCAGGGCGCCCGCACCGCCTACAACCTGGGTGCGTGGCTGCTGCAGGACGACGCCGTCGCCTATGCACTGTCGTCGGCACCGCTGAAGAGCGACGTCGGCACGTTGAAGTTCATGGCGATGACCAAGGGGTCCGATGCCATGGCCGGCGAAGTGATCCGGCAGAACATCGAGGGCATGATCTCCTGGACGCAGCGAAGCTGAGGCGGCCGCTTCCATTCCGCCGGCCCCGCGGCGCAGCCCATCGACCCGGGGCCTTCGGGCCAACCCTCACCCGTCCCAGCGGAGCCAGACCGTGGCCAGCGGGGGCAGCACGATATGCGCCGACGCTTCGCGGCCGTGCCAGGCATCGGGCGCTGCTGCCACACCGCCCAGATTGCCCACCCCGGACCCGCCGTAGATCTGCGCGTCGGTGTTCAACACCTCCGACCAGCGGCCGGCGCGCGGCAGCCCGATCCGGTAGGAGTTGCGCACGACCGGGGCCATGTTCGACACACACGCCATCACCGAGCCGTCAGAGCCGAAGCGCAACCAGGAGAACACGTTGTTCGCCGCGTCGTTGGCGTCGATCCACTCGAAACCCTCGGGATCGTCGTCCAGCTGCCACATGGCCGGCGTGGCCCGGTAGGCGCTGTTCATGTCCCGCACGCAAGTCAGAATCCCCCGATGCTCCGGATAGTCGAGCAGCCACCAGTCCAGTGAGCGCTGCTCGTTCCACTCCGACGACTGGGCGAACTCCGACCCCATGAAGAGCAGCTGCTTGCCCGGGTGGGCCCACATGAAGCCCAGGTAGGCGCGCAAGTTGGCCAGTTGCTGCCAGCGGTCGCCAGGCATCTTGTCCACCAACGAGCCCTTGCCGTGGACGACCTCGTCGTGGCTCAGCGGCAGGACGAACTGCTCGGTATAGGCGTACATCATGGAGAAGGTCATCTCGGAGTGGTGGTACTGCCGGTAGATCGGCTCGCGGGACAGATAGTCCAGCGAGTCGTGCATCCAACCCATGTTCCACTTCAACCCGAACCCGAGCCCGCCGAGATGGGTGGGACGAGTCACTCCCGGCCAGGCGGTCGATTCCTCCGCGATGGTGACGACCCCCGGGGTGCGCTTGTAGACGGTGGCGTTCATCTCCTTGAGGAAATCCACGGCTTCGAGGTTCTCCCGGCCGCCGAATTCGTTGGGCAGCCATTCGCCCTCGTTGCGCGAGTAGTCCAGGTACAGCATCGACGCCACGGCGTCCACGCGCAGTCCGTCTATGTGGTATTCCTCCAGCCAGTACACAGCGTTGGCGACCAGGAAGTTGCGGACCTCGCGGCGGCCGAAGTTGAACACGAAGGTGCCCCAGTCCGGCTGCTCGCCGCGCCGCGGGTCCGGATGTTCGTACAGCGGTGTGCCGTCGAACCGGCTCAGCGCCCAATCGTCCTTGGGGAAGTGCGCTGGCACCCAATCCATGATCACGCCGATGCCGGCGCGGTGCAGCCGGTCCACCAGGTGCCGGAACTGGTCGGGGTTGCCGAAGCGGCTGGTGGGCGCGAAGTACGACGTCACCTGGTATCCCCAGGACGGCTCGTAGGGGTGCTCGGTCACCGGCAGCAGCTCCACATGGGTGAAGCCCTGTTCCACGACGTAGTCGGTGAGCTCCTCTGCCAGCTCTTCGTAGGAGAGACCGCGGCGCCACGACCCCAGATGGACCTCGTAGGTGCTCATCGGGGAGGTGTGCGGACTCCGGTCGGCCCGCTGCTGCAGCCAGTCGGCGTCGCCCCACTCGTAGTCGGACGTGAACACCACGCTTGCCGACTGGGGCGGCAACTCCGTGGCGAATGCCACTGGATCCGCCTTGTCCCGCCAGATGTAGTCATCGCCCAGGACCGAGAACTTGTACTTGGTGCCGTCGCCCGCGCCGGGTACGAACAACTCCCACACGCCGGAAGCCCCCAGCGAACGCATGGGGTGGCCCACACCGTCCCAGAAGTTGAAGTCGCCGACCACCCTGACGCCGTGGGCCGAAGGAGCCCACACGGCGAACGATGTCCCGGCAACGGGTCCGTGCGGGCTGTCGTATATGTGGGTGTGGGCGCCGAGAACCTGCCAGAGCTGCTCGTGGCGGCCTTCGCCGATCAGGTGCAGGTCGATATCCCCAAGCGTCGGCAGGTAGCGGTAGGCGTCGTCCGCCGGCAGCTCGCCGTCGCCGTAGGAGACCGACAGATGGTAGTCGGGCACCTCCGGGTCGGGCAGGACTGTCCGCCACACGCCCCGGTACTCATGTTCCATGGGGTAGGTCTGATCGCCGACGACCACACCCACCGATTTCGCCAGGGGGCGCAGCACCCGGATCGTCACACCGCCGTCGTGGCGGTGCGGGCCGAGGTGGACGTGCGGGTCGCGGCTGGCGCCGTCGACCAGCAGGTCAAGTTCATCTTCGGAGACCGGGGCGGGAGAGGGAGGTGCCATGTGTTCATCCTGTCCGAATCGGTCGGGGGAAGCAGGTCATGCTCTGACCCTCACGATGTGCGCGACCTGCTGCTGCGGGTCCAGCCGTGCGTACACACTCTGGTGCCACGCCCAGTCCGCTCCCGTGACCTCGTCGGTCACCAGCAGGTAGTCGTCCCAGCCGTGGCCGAGGGCGGGCATGTCCAGCCACACCGTGGTCTCCCGGACCACCGAGGGGTCCAGCGTGCACACCACGATGACGGTGTCGGAGCCGTCGGTCTTGGAGAAGGCGATGACCTCGGGGTCGTCGGTCCGGTGGAACCGGATGTTGCGCAGCGCCTGCAGCGCCGGGTGTTCCCGTCGGATGCGGTTCAGCATCGTCACATAGGGGATGAGCGTGTGCCCGTGCCGGGCCGCCGCGACCCAATCCCGCGGGCGGTACTGGTATTTCTCCGAATCGAGGTATTCCTCGCTGCCCGGCCGCACCGCGATGTGTTCGAACAACTCGAATCCGGCGTACATGCCCCACGTCGGGGACATCGTGGCCGCGAGGGTGGCGCGGATGGCGAAGGCCGCCGGGCCGCCGTGCTGCAGGTACTCGTGCAGGATGTCGGGTGTGTTGACGAAGAAGTTGGGCCGCATGTAGGCCGACGCCGGGCCGCTGAGTTCCTGGAGGTACTCGGTCAACTCCTCCTTGCCGGTGCGCCAGGTGAAGTACGTGTAGGACTGCTGGAATCCGACGGACGCCAACGCACGCATCATCGGCGGTCTGGTGAAGGCCTCGGCCAGGAACAGCACATCCGGATCCGTGGCGTTGATCTCGCCGATCAACCGGTCCCAGACCCACAGCGGTTTCGTGTGCGGATTGTCCACCCGGAAGATCCGCACCCCGTGGTCCATCCAGAACCTCACCACCCGGACGACCTCTGCGTACAGGCCGTCCGGGTCGTTGTCGAAGTTGATCGGGTAGATGTCCTGGTACTTCTTGGGCGGGTTCTCCGCGTAGGCGATTGTCCCGTCGGCTCGGGTGGTGAACCATTCCGGATGTTCCCGGGCCCAGGGATGGTCGGGCGCCGCTTGGAGGGCCAGGTCCAGCGCCACCTCCAGGCCGGCCGCTGCTGCCGCGGCCACGAACCCGTCGAAGTCGGCCACGGTCCCCAGGTCGGGGTGGACGGTGTCGTGACCGCCGGCGGCCGAGCCAATCGCCCAGGGGCTGCCGGGATCGTCGGCCGCCGGGTCGAGCGAGTTGTTGCGGCCTTTCCGGTTCACCTCGCCGATGGGATGGATCGGCGGCAGATAGACCACATCGAAGCCCATGTCGGCGATCGCCGGCAGCCGTCGGGCGGCCGTGGCGAACGTGCCGGATGCGACGGGGTTCGAGGTCGCCCCCTCGCTGCGGGGGAACATCTCGTACCAGGACCCGACCAGTGCCCGCCGGCGCTCCACCCGGATCGGCCATCCGCCGCTCTCGGCGGGGTAGTCCTGCAGCGGGTTGTCCCGCAGCACGCGGGTCACGTCCGGCGCCAGCGCTACCGCCAAGCGGGCCGGCGCGGGGCGGTCGTCATCGCGCAGCGCGGCCGCGGCCTGCTCCAGCACCGCCCGCTCGTCGCCTTCGGGCAGCGGGGCGGCCACGCGGTCTATCACGCTCGCGCCCTCCGCCAGTTCCAGGTCCACATCGACGCCCGCGGGGATCTTCACCTCCGCCCGGTGTCGCCACGTACCCACCGGGTCGTGCCAGGCGCGCACGGTGAAGGCCCAGTCCCCCTCCTCGTCGAAGCGGAAGGCGGCCTCCCAGCGGTCCATGCCCTGACCCACCGGATGCAGCCGCCGGCGGTGGCGGCTCCCGCCGGGGGAGTGCAGTATCACCTCGGCCGCGAGCGTGTCATGCCCCTCCCGGAACACCGTCGCCGCGAGCGCCAACTCCTCGCCCACCACCGCCTTGACCGGCCGCCGACCCGCCTCCACGCTGGGCCAGACGTCGCAGATCCCGAAACGACCGGCCAGAGTCGGCGGCGGGGTGAGGCCGCCGGGTCTTCCCAAGCCGGGATCGGGGGCTGTAGGTGGAAGGTCCATTTGTGGGCAGCCTAGTGGCAGGGCCGAGTCCCGTGCCTGCTGCGAAGCCCGATCGGACTGCTTCCCGACCAGCCGAGGTCGGTCGCGCGGCTGCCCGTGCGGCACTAGCGTGTGGACGGTGAGAGCCCTGCGCAGATTCACCGTCCGTGTCGTCCTGCCGCAGCAACTGCGCGTCCTCGACGAGCTCGCCCGCAACCTGCGGTGGGCGTGGGACCAATCCACCAAGGACCTCTTCGAGGTGATCGATCCGCAGGTGTGGCAGCGCGTCGCCGGGGATCCGATCAGGCTGCTGGGGGAAGTCCCCTCGAGTCGGCTGGAGCAGCTGGCACGCGACCCCGGATATGTCGAGTGGGCTGGGCGGGTTCATGCCGACCTGGATCAGTACCTCACCGGCGAGCGCTGGTACCAGTCGCTCACCGGCCCCAAGCCGGCCGCCATCGGCTACTTCTCGCCGGAGTACGGGGTGGCGCCGGGACTGCCGCAGTATTCCGGCGGTTTGGGGATCTTGGCCGGGGATCACTTGAAGGCCGCATCGGATCTGGGTGTCCCGATCGTGGGTGTCGGGCTGTTCTACGGCTCGGGCTATTTCCGGCAGTCGCTGTCAGTGGAGGGCTGGCAGCAGGAGACGTACCCGCTGCTGGACCCCGACAACCTCCCCCTCACACTGCTGCGCCACCCGGATGGTTCCCCCGTCACGGTTTCCGTGGACCTTCCCGGCGAACGGCGGATCGTCGCCTGCATCCGCCGAGCCGATGTGGGCCGGGTGCCGTTGCTGCTGCTGGACTGCGACATCGAGGACAACGGTCCCGCGGAGCGCGGCGTCACCGACCGCCTGTACGGCGGTTCGTCTGAACACCGACTCCTGCAGGAGATGGTGCTGGGAGTCGGCGGGGTGCGGGCCATCAGCGCCTTCTGCGAGCTCACGGGCCACCCGCAGCCGCAGGTGTTCCACACCAACGAGGGGCATGCCGGCTTCCTGGGCCTGGAACGTATCAGGGTGCTCATGTCGGGACACGGCTTGAGTTTCGACGAGGCGCTGCAGGCCGTGCGGGCGGGCACCGTGTTCACGACGCACACACCGGTGCCTGCTGGCATCGACCGGTTCGAGGCCGACCTCATCCGCGCCAACTTCGGCGGCGACCGGGCGCTGCCGGGAGTGCCGCTGGACCGCATCGTCGGCCTCGGGGCGGAGACCTATCCGGGCGGGGATCCCGGCGTGTTCAACATGGCGGTGATGGGGCTGCGGCTGGCGCAGCGCGCCAACGGCGTGTCCCAACTGCACGGCGAAGTGTCCCGGGAGATGTTCGCGGGTCTCTGGTCGGGCTTCGACGCCGACGAGGTGCCGATCACGTCCATCACCAACGGCGTCCACGCGCCCACTTGGGTATCCCGGGAGATGTGGGACCTCGCCGTCCGTTCGTCGGGCAACCGGATCATCCAGGAGGCTGCCGCGTGGGAGTCGCTGGCCGAACTGGACGGTGCGCAGACCTGGAGCGTCAAGCGGGTGTTGCGAGCCGCTCTTGTGGGCGAGGCACGGCGGCGTTTGCGCGAGTCGTGGCTGCAGCGCGGCGCCACCCCGGCTGAGCTCGGCTGGATCGAAGATGTGCTGGACCCCGACGTGCTCACAATCGGCTTCGCCCGCCGCGTGCCGTCGTACAAGCGGCTCACGCTCATGCTGCAGGACCCGGACCGGCTCAAGGCGCTGCTGCTGGATCCGGAGCACCCGGTGCAGCTGGTCATCGCCGGCAAGGCGCACCCTGCCGACGACGGCGGCAAGCGGCTGATCCAGGAGATGGTGCGCTTCTGCGACGATCCGCAGGTGCGCCACCGGATCGTCTTCCTGCCGGACTACGGCATGGCCATGGCGGAGGTGCTGTACCCGGGGTGCGATGTGTGGCTGAACAACCCCCTGCGCCCGCTGGAGGCATGCGGCACATCGGGGATGAAGGCCGCGCTGAACGGCGCCTTGAACCTGTCGGTGCTGGACGGGTGGTGGGACGAGTGGTTCGACGGCGAGAACGGCTGGGCCATCCCCACCGCCGACGGCATCGCCGACCAGGAACGCCGCGACGAGATCGAGGCCACGGCCCTGTACGACCTGATCGAGGGTTCGGTCGCCGCCAGCTTCTACGACCGTGGGCCGGACGGGCTTCCCGCCCGATGGATCGAGATGGTGCGCCGGACACTGGAGTTCACCGGCCCGAAGGTGCTCGCCTCCCGGATGGTGCGTGACTACGTCCAGCGGCTGTACCGGCCTGCGGGGGAGTCGGCGAGCGCCACCGATGCCCGCGACTACTCCCTGGCGCGGGAGTTGGCGCGCTGGAAGGACCAGGTGAGGCGCGGCTGGGCGTCGGTGGCCGTCGATCACGTGGAGACCGTCGGGCTGGGGGATCAGCCGGAGATCGGCGACACCCTGGGGGTGCGGTTGTACGCCGCGCTGGGTCCGCTGTCCCCTGCCGATGTCGTGGCCCAGGTTGTGTACGGCCGCGCCGACGCCGACGATCGGCTCACCGGGGTGGCGTTGCAGGAGCTGCTCCCGACAGCCGACTACGGCGACGGGCACTACCGGTTCGATGGCGAAGTGTCCCTGGAACATTCGGGGCCGCTCGGCTACACCGTGCGGATACTGCCGCGCCACGCCGGACTCGCGTCGGCGGCGGAGATGGGCCTGGTCGCGCTGCCGGAGGAGACCGGGCGTACGCCGGACGTCGATCTGCGCGCGACCAGTTGACAGGGGTGCTGCGGGGCGGGACCGCCGCCGCGTAGATTCTCCAGCGTGGATCTGCAGGACCAGATGAAGAGCAACGTGGCAGAACGCGCTGCCGCGCTGGTGCAGCCGGGTATGGTCGTCGGCCTCGGATCGGGTTCGACCGCGGCCCTTCTCATCGCCGATATCGGCCGTCGGCTGCGGTCGGGGGAGTTGACGGGCATCAAGGGGGTGCCCACGTCTTTCCAGGCGTCGGTACTCGCCGAGGAGAACGGCATCCCGCTGACCACCCTCAACGAGACCGACCGCATCGATCTGGCGATCGACGGGGCCGACGAAGTGGATCCGAGCCGCAACCTCATCAAGGGCGGCGGCGGGTGCCACACCGCCGAGAAACTCGTGGACGCCCGCGCCGAGCGCCTGGTGATCGTCGTCGATGCCACCAAACTGGTTGATCATCTCGGGGAGAAGATGCCCCTTCCCGTGGAGGTGCTGCCCGCGGCCTACCGCCAGGTGATGGCCGCGCTGCGCGGCATGGGAGGCGAGCCGCAGCTGCGGATGGCCGTGCGCAAGGCCGGTCCGGTGGTGACCGACCAGGGCAACTTCATCGTCGATGCCCGCTTCCACCGCATCGACGACCCGGCAGCCATGGAGTCGTCGATCAACAACGTCCCCGGCGTCGTGGACAACGGTCTGTTCGTGGGCCTGGCCGATTCAGTGCTCGTCGGCGACATCGCCGGCGGCGCCCCCGTTGTCCGGCAGCTGTGACCTTCGCGCCTGCCGGCGCTCCTACTCGACGACCTCGAACAGCAGCGTGCTTCGCGGCGGCACCTTGATGTCAGCACCGGGGGGCTCGCTCGGCGGCAGCAGGCTGTGCCGATCCTCGCTGGTGTCGAGGACCCGGACGTAGTGCGAACCCGCCGACAGCGGGGGAAGCACGATGTTGGTGTGGTCGTCGCCGGCGTGGAGGTACAGCAGGAACGAGGAGTCCTCGATCTGCCGGCCCCATGGGTCACGGGCTCGCAGCGCCCCCGAGAGGAACATCCCGACGGTGCTGAGGTCCGGGTTGTGCCAGTCGTCATGGGCAAACTCGGCCCCGTCCGGGCGGATCCACGCCAGATCCTTCTGCCCGCCCTCGGTGACCGGGTGGCCCTCGAAGTAGTAGCGCTGGCGGAACACCCGGTGCTCGCGCCTGATCCCGATCACCCGCCGGGCGAACTCCAGGAGGTCCGCCTGCCACTCCTGCAGGTCCCAATCCATCCAGGCCGTTTCGTCGTCCTGGCAGTACGCGTTGTTGTTGCCGCGCTGCGTTCGACCGATCTCGTCTCCCATGGTGATCATGGGAACGCCGGTGGACAAGGCCAACGTGGCCAGCAGATTGCGCAACTGCCGGTGGCGAACCCGTTCGATGTCGGGATCGTTGGTGTCGCCCTCGACGCCGTAGTTGCGGCTGCGGTTGTTGTCGCTTCCGTCGCGGTTGTCCTCGCCGTTCGCCTCGTTGTGCTTGTGCTCGTAGCTCACCAGATCCCGCATCGTGAAACCGTCATGCGCGGTCACGTAGTTGATCGACGCGAACGGGCGGCGGCCTTCTGAGGCGTAGAGGTCGGCGGAACCGGTGAGACGCCATCCCATCTCTTCCACCCCGCCGACGCCGCGCCAGTAGTCCCGGATGCAGTCGCGGTACTTGTCGTTCCATTCGGTCCACAACGGGGGGAATTCACCGACCTGGTAGCCGCCGGTGCCGACGTCCCAGGGCTCCGCGATCAGCTTCACCTCGCGCAGCACCGGATCCTGCTGAACGGTTGCCAGGAAGTTGCCGAGCATGTCGACGTCGTGGAACGAGCGGGCCAGCGCACTGGCCAGGTCGAAACGGAAGCCGTCCACATGCATCTCCTGCACCCAGTAGCGCAGCGAGTCGGCGACGAGCTGCACGACATGCGAGCGGCGGGTGTCGAGGGTGTTGCCGCAGCCGGTGAGGTCGACGTAGCGGCGGCCCTCGCGCCGGTAGTACGAGTCGTTGTCGATGCCGCGGAAGGCCAGCGTCGGGCCGTTGGAGCCGCTCTCGCCGGTGTGGTTGTAGACGACATCGAGGATGACCTCGAGTCCGGCGTCGTGCAGGGCCTTGACCATCGACTTGAACTCGGTGATCTGTTGGCCGAGGGAGCCCGACGACGAGTACGCGGCGTGCGGGGCGAAGAAGCCGATCGTGTTGTAGCCCCAGTAGTTGGCGAGCCCCTTCTTGGCCACGAACGGCTCCGAGACGAACTGCTGGACGGGG